>JBKKDM010000240.1:0-17793 GCA_046707905.1 Candidatus Limnocylindrales bacterium | reverse complement strand
AGGCCGTCAGGGCGCGCATCGTCGTACCGCCGAAGAACGCAAGGTCCTCGCCGGTGTAGGCGCGCTGGGGATCGACTTGGTTCCACTGCTCAGACTGCGTCAGGACGTAGATCGTCCCGCCAGCCTGCGGCCCAGTCACGGGGGTCGCTGCACCGCCATCGGTCGGTGTAACCGCCCCTGAGCCCGCGGGCCCGCTGGGCGTCGCGCCGCCACAGGCGACGAGCATCACGGTGGCGACGCCCAGCCCCACGGCACGAAGCGACCACGATCGGGATCTAACCATCTCAATCCTCCAAGGTGCCCGCGCCGATCGCCACGGATCACAGGTCGGGAGGAACCTCGCCGAACAGGATCCGTCGCCGCCGCGCACCCATGCCGACGGCCGCTTCAACGAATTCGCGCTCGCGCAGGCTCAGGACCTGGCCCCGCACGATTCGCGCGAGGTCGGGCCATCCGAACACGCTCATCACGGGGATGAGGTAGTTGATCCTTAGATTCCCCTCCGGCACGCCAAGTGACATGAGCCGGCTGGGTCGGCGCGCCGGAGAGGGCGAGGAGGAGCAGGAGGAACAGGAGGAACGGGAAGGCCAGCACCAGGTCCAGCGGGCGACCGATGATGCTGTCCGTGAGCCCGCCGGCGTACCAATCGATGACGATCGAAGAAGGTCCAACGATGCGGACAACGCTCGAGCCGCGGCGCGGACAGTTGGCTTGGGAAGCAGGCACTCTGCCAGCTGAGTTACTCCCGCTCGGGAGGCGCGCACTCTAGCCTAGGACCCATGTCGACCGACCTCCAGATGCCCAACCGGGACGCCCCCGGGGTTCGCCGCATTCCGATCGAGACACCCAAGGGCCGCTTCGAGGTCTGGACCCGCCGCATGGGCGACAACCCGACCGCCAGGCTCCTGTTCCTCCACGGCGGACCCGGCGCCACCCACGAGTACTTCGAGGGCGCCGACGACCACCTCGCGCCTGCCGGGATCGAGTACATCTACTACGACCAGCTCGGCTCGCTCTACAGCGACCAGCCGACCGATCCCGAGCTCTGGGACCTCGACCGGTTCGTCGACGAGCTCGAGCAGGTCCGCACCGCCCTCGGACTGGACCGCGAGAACTTCTTCCTGCTGGGTCACTCGTGGGGCGGCATCCTCGCGACCGAGTACGCCCTCCGCCACGGCCACAACCTCAAGGGCCTCGTGATCTCGAACATGATGGCCAGCTGCCCGGCGTACAACGCCTACGCCAACGATGTCCTCAAGCCTTCGATGAACCAGGACGCCCTGGCCGAGATCCAGGCGCTGGAAGCCGCCGGCGACATCGAGAACCCGCGTTACATGGAGCTGCTGGTCGAGCACCACTACCAGCACCACGTCATGCGCCGCGTGCCGGACGAGGTCCCGGAACCCGCGCAGCGCGGGATCCGGATCAACCAGCAGCTCTACGTCCAGATGCAGGGCCCGAGCGAGCTCGGCCTGTCCGGCAGCCTCATCGACTGGGATAGGAGCGCCGACCTCCACCGGATCACCGTCCCGACGCTCGTGATCGGGGCCGCCCACGACACGATGGACCCGGCGTACATGGCCTGGATGGCGACCCAGTTCCCCGAGGGCCGCTACCTCCACTGCCCCGACGGCAGCCACATGGCGATGTGGGACGACGAGGCGGTCTACTGGGATGGGCTGCTCGAGTTCATTCGCGCGGTCGACGCGGCCGACTCGCCCGCCGGCCCCTAGCCAGCCGCCGGCGCGGCCGTCGCCTGCGCGCCCCGGCGTGACCGGGCCTCGAGAGCGAAGAGCGCGACGGCCACGAACCCGACCGACGCCGTGACGAGTAGCGCCTGGCGGCTCCCGAGGGCCACCGCCAAGTACCCGGCGATGGTCGGGGCGATGATCAGCGCGAAGTTCTGGACGCTCTGGTCAACCGAGCTGAACGTCACGCCGACCTCCTTGGGGAAGGTCCGCATCATCCGGTCGAACAGCGCGAGCTGGGCCCCCGCGCCCGCGATCCCGGCCACGAAGGCGATCGCCGCGACCGCGGGCAGCCAGCTGACGAGCCCCACCGCGGCGGTCGTCGCGGCCGCGACGAGCAGTGCCGGCAGGAGGATCCTCGTGCCGCCACGGCGGCGCGCGACCTGCCGCAGCCAGACATAGCCCAGGACGCTGCCCGCCGATCCCGCCGAGCCGATGATCCCGATCCAGGCGTCCGATGCCGCGAGGTTGTGAACGTAGAACAGCGGCAGGACCGGGAGCGCCAGGCCGATGCTCGCGACGTAGGCGATCGACCGGAGCTCGAAGCCGACGAAGGCCCGGTTCGAGACGACGAGCCGCCACAGCCCGCGCAGCCGATCGGGCACGGGCGGCTGCTCCTGCTGTGGCAGCCGCACGTGGTCCGCGACGACCAGCCGGCTCGACTGCAGGAAGCTGCCGAACCCACCGAGCGTGACGATGACGAGCAGCACCTCGAAGTTCAGCGGAAACGGCACGGCCGTGAGGAACAGCCCACCGAGCGCGACCGCGACGATCGCGGACACGCCGGCGATCGCCCAGCGCCGCCCGAGCAGGTCGAATCGGCCACCCGGTCCGGCGGCGCCGTCCATGACCATCGGGAACGCCACCAGCGCGGCGGTCGAGGGCAGCGATGCGAGCCCCCAGATCACGAGCGCCACGGGAATGGCCGCTTCCCGCGGGAGCAGCGCCACCGCGGCGGCGATCACCGCGTAGCTGGTCCAGGCCAGCAGCCGCAGCCGGCTGTACCAAGCCACGATCCGGCCGCGCGCCTGGAGCATCCGACCGAACGGGATCGCGAGCAGGAACGCGGTCAGCGCCGGCAGCGCCGTCAGCAGGCCGACGTCGGTCGCCGACGCGCCAAGTCGAAGGAGAAACACCGGGAGGAACGTGCTCGAGGCGTTGACGATCCCGATGAAGAGCGAATCAGCCTGGACCAGCCGCCAGTTGCGCGCCTGGATGGCGTTGCGCGCAACCGCATCGGCCGAGCCCGGCGGGCTCGCCCCTCCCTCGTCTCCCATCGCTCCAACGCTATCGCGCTGATCGATCGCGCGCGGGGCCGCCCACCGATCCCGGGCTGCCGCCCTCGCGCTCGCGACGCATCCGGGGCACAATCGGCGCCCACATGGCCTCCTGGAACGAGCTCCTCGCTTCGGACCGCCCCATCGTCGCCGACGGCGCGATGGGCTCGGTGCTCATGGCCAACGGCCTGGAGTTTGGCGACCCGCCCGAGCTCTGGAACCTCGAGCACCCCGAGATCATTCGGCGCGTCCAGCGCGGGTATGCCGACGCGGGCGCCCAGGTTCTCCTGACGAACACCTTCGGGGGCAACCGGCTGCGGCTCGAGCTGCACGGTCGCGAGGATCGCGTGGACCAGCTCAACCGGACCGCGGCGGTACTGGCGCGCGTGGAGGCCAACGCGGCCGACCACCCGGTGATCGTGGCCGGCGACATCGGCCCGTCGGGCCAGATCATGGAGGCGATCGGCGGCTCGCTCACCCCGGAGATCGCGCGGGAGGTCTTTGCGGAGCAGGCGCGGGCGCTCGCGGCTGCCGGCGTCGACGTCATGTGGATCGAGACGATGAGCGATGTCACCGAGACCGTCGCCGCGATCCAGGGCGCGAAGGACGCGGCGCCCGAAGTCCCGGTCATTGCCACGATGAGCTTCGACACGCGAGGTCACACGATGATGGGCGTCTCGCCGGAGCGCGCCGCGGAGGCGCTGCTGGCCGCCGGCGCCGCCGCCGTTGGCGGCAACTGCGGCAACGGCCCTGAGGAGCTGGTCCCGGTCATCGAGAAGATGCGGGCGGCATTCCCTGACGCGGTGCTCGTGGCGAAGGGCAACGTCGGCATGCCCCAGCTCGTCGGGATGGCTGTCGCATACGAAACGACGCCGGAGACGATGGCCGGCTTCGCACGCCAGTTCCGGGACGCGGGCGCGAATGTCATCGGCGCCTGCTGCGGGAGCACCCCACCCCATCTCCGGGCGATGGCGGAGGCGATCGCCGGCTGATCCGGACCCGGCGAAGCTAGTCGGTTCGCTGGAAGTAGGTGTTCGAGTTGCGGTTGATGCTGTAGGCCGACGTCCCGGCGTGGACGTGGATCTGCGAGCGGGTCGTCGTGGACAGGATCGTGTAGGAGGACTTCGCGATGCCGTTCGCGTCCGTGTAGCCCGTCGACGTCCGCACCAGCGAGCCCATCGTCCAGGTCCACTTGACGTAGAGCCCCTGGACCGGGGCGCCGGTCGTCGTTCGGACGGTCGAGGTGACGGTCACCGTCTGGCCGGCCTTGACGGTTCGGTCGTTCACGGTGGTCCTGAAGCCGGTGCTGCCGTCGGCCAGGCGCTGCGTCTGGAAGAACCAGGTCGACTTCGTGACGGTCGTCTGATCGGTCGTGACCTTGAGCGTCACCGTCTGCTTGGCCATCAGCGGGAAGGTGCCGAGCGCGTAGGTGATGTGGCCGGTGCCCGCCCCGTCGGTCCAGAACCGCAGCACCTTCGTGGAGGTCGGGCTCACGGGCGTCGTCACGTTGACCTGGACGCCCTCGATCGGCTTGCCGGCCGTGTCGAGGACCGTCGCGAAGGCCGCCTCGACCTGCTCGTTGCCCTTGACGCCCTGCCACTTCATCCAGACCTTGATGCTGCCGACCTTCGATGGGTTGGCGCTGCCGCTCGGGACGGACACGATCAGGTTGGCGAGGTCGCCCGAGGCGCGGATCAGGACTTCCTTGGTGATGGCTGCGGCGGCGGAGCTGAGGCTCGTGTCGTTCGGGCCGTAGTTGGCCTCGAGCGCGTTGTAGCGAGCCCTCGAATACGCCGCGGCAGCGATGGCCGCGCTGCGGACGTTGATCATCGCCTTCACGGTCCAGCTCGTGTTGGCCGCCGACCAGCTCGGCGACGACGTCGGGGTCTTCGTCAACGAGTTGACGAGGAGCTCATACGCATGGTGGTTCGTGTCCATGTCGATGGCGTCGCGGGAGGTGTGGTACGGCTGCAGGATGTCGCCGTAGAAGTGGGCGAGCATCCCGAGGTGGTAGCTGGCCTCGTCGTAGTCGCCGACATCGTGGAGCCGGACCATCTTCGCGTAGTGCTCGGTGATCCGGTGCACGGCCCCGCCGCGCTTGCCACCGTCGCCGGTGTAGACGTGCTCGATATGGCGGGACGAGTCGTTCTCGACCTCGATGTCGTCGGGGTCGTCCGTCGCCTGCAGGGCGATCGTGCGATCGACCCAGGAGTGGCTGATCCCGCGCTCGTCGAGCAGGCGGAGGGCCTGATCGAGGACCCAGTCGTGGGTGCCGTAGTTGTTGCCGGCGTTCGACCAGGCGGCCGCGGGCGTGAGGGCGATCGGCAGCACGAGCAGGGCCGCGAGCAGGGCGGCGCCGAGTCCTCGAGCATGGCGGCTTCGTGACACGCGTTTGGTGAGCACCTCGCGGGAGATGATGGATCGCGAGCTCGCGTGCGTATGCGGGAAGGAAGTCCTATTCGACTGTTGGCAACGGCCCGCGCAGGGCCCGCTGCTATCGTCCCGGTGTGCAACAGGCTATGCCGATTCGGGCCCGCTGGCTTGGCCGGATCGGGTACCGCGAGGCGTGGACCCTCCAGAAGGCGCTGCTCGAGCAGCGGGCGGTTGGCCAGATCGAGGACCAGCTCCTGCTCCTGGAGCATGACGCGGTCCTGACCCTTGGCCGCCAGGCCAACGAGGGCCACGTGCTCGCCTCCGCGCGCGACCTCCGCCGGCGCGGGATCGAGGTGATCCGGGTCGAGCGCGGCGGCGAGGTGACCTACCACGGCCCCGGCCAGCTCGTGGCCTACCCGATCATCCGGCTCGGGGATCGCGGGATCCTCGTCCGCCCGCTCGTGGCGGCGCTCGAGGCCGCGATGATCGCCACGTCGGCAGAGCTGGGCGTCCAGACGTTCCGGCGCGACGGACATCCCGGGTGCTGGGTCGGAGGCGAGCTCGATCGCGGCCGCCCCCATCGCAAGATCGGCGCGCTCGGCCTCCGGATCGAGCGTGGCGTGAGCTACCACGGCATCGCGCTGAACATCAACGTCGACCTGCGTGACTTCGACCTCATCGATCCCTGCGGCATGCCCGGCCTCGTCTCAAGCTCGATCGCCGAGGAGCTGGGTCGCACCGCGGAGCCGCCGTCGACCGCGGCGGTGGAGCGTGCCAGCGCCCATTTCGCGGCCGCGTTCGCCGCCGAGATCGGGGCAACGCTCACGTCTGCGACGCTCGAGGCAGCCCCCGAATCAACGCTCGTCCCGGCATGAGCGCGGGCCTGTTCGAGCTCCGCAAGGACCCCATCACCGGCTGGTGGGTGGCGACGATCGTCGATCGCGACTTCGACCGTTCGCGGTTCGCACGCGCCGCCGCGCCGATCGACGACCACGGCGACTGCCAGAACTGCCGGCTCCCTGCCGGCGACGGCGTCCGTGTCCGCGTCCTCAAGGACTACGCGTTCCACATGATCGGCACGGAGGCCGACCGGGACGAGCTCGATCGCGGGATCGCCCAGCTCAGCGTCTCGGACGCGCGCGCTGCCGGCAGCTGGCGGACGATCGCGGCGCCCCCGGGCGAGCACCGCTCGCTCGCGCAGGTCGGCGACGTCGCGGAGCAGATGCTGACCCTTGCCCGCGACGCCGTTGCCGAGGCCACCGCGCTGGCCCAGACCGACTACGTCCAAGTCGTCCAGAACTGGGGCGCGCAGGCCGGCGCCCGCACGAACCACCTCTGCCTGGATCTCTACGACCTGCCGCTCATTCCACATCGCGTCGGCGAGGAGCTCGGTGGCGCGGCGCGATTCGTCATTCGCGAGGGCGAGTGTCCGTGGTGCCGACTGGTCCGCGAGGAGGCGAGAACGCGGGATCGGCTCGTCTGGGAAGACGCGTCGACGGTCGCGTTCGCACCGTGGGGCTCGCGCTCGTCGTTCGAGGTCTGGATCGTTCCTCGCGATCACGAGGCGGACTTTGGCCGCGCGTCGGAGGCCGCGATTCGAGCGACCGCCACCGCCCTGCGTCACGTGCTCGGCGCGCTCGGCGTGACCCTGGATGGCCCGCCGTACAACCTGGTCCTCCACACCGCGCCGCTGCGCGAGCGCGTCGACGCCACGTTCCACTGGCACTGGGAGGTCCATCCGCGTCTCCGGGAGGTCGCGGGCCTGGAGCTCGGGACGGGCCTGCCGGTCAACCCGGTGTCGCCGGAAGCAGCGGTCGAGGAGTTGCTGGAGCGCACTGGCGCCACGGCCGCAGAGGCGCCAGCTTGAGCGACGCCGTCGGGGGCTCGCGTCACACCGGCCGCGGGAGGGTCGTCACTCGCCTCGAACCTGCCAGCTGCCACGGGGTCGCCCAATGACACCCGCGGACAGGACCACGAGAGGCCGCCTCGCTTGCTCGAACGCACGATCTCCGCGTTGCCGTCCGGCCTCGCCCTCGCTCGCCCCGTGACGAGGAGCTGGGACCAGGACGAAGCTCGCGTCTTCGTCGAGGCGCTGTTCGCCAAGCACCACGGTGAGATCTACGCCTACCTGATCCGCATGCTCCGTGACCCCGAACGCGCCGCCGACCTGACGCAGGACGCGTTCGTGAAGGCCTACAAGAACTACGACACGCTGGAGAAGGACGAGAACGCCCGCGCATGGCTCTACCAGATCGCCCACCGCGTGGCGCTCGATGACATCCGCCGCCGCAAGATCATTCGAATGGTCCCGTGGAGCGGCGAGGCGCGCGGTGCGGCGCCATCCGCCGAGCACATGGCGATGGACCTCCGGCTGTCCGGCCCCCTCGAGCGGGCGCTGGCCCGGATCCCTGAGCGGCAGCGCGCCGCGCTGCTCCTCGCGGAGCTGCACGACCTCACCGGCCTGGAGCTCGCCGCTGCCATGGGCGTCAGCCACGTGGCCGCCCGCGCCATCCTGACCCGCGCCCGCGAGAGCCTCCGCCGCGCCCTTGCGGCCGAGAGGGAGGCCGAGAAGGTCGCCGAAGAGGAACGCGACGCCCGCTTCGCCAGCCAGGCGAGGGGCGACCGATGACCCTGCCGTTCCGCGGCCGCCACCACGACCAGGAGTCGGCGCACGACCGCGCGCACGCGCTGATCTCAGCCAACCTGCTGGAGCCGCTGGACGAGGGCGAGACGGCGTGGCTGGCGCGCCACCTCGAGACCTGCGCCGACTGCACCCGTGATCGAGTCGCGTACGCCGCCGACCACGACCTGCTCCGCGGCCTTCGCGACGCGAGCCCCCAGCCGCCGCGCGATCTGTGGGCCCGGACATCGGCCGCGATCGAGCGCGAGGCGGCCGGACGTTCCCGCCCGGCTGGGGCCCGCGCCGGCAGGCCGCAGCGTTGGGGCGGGCTGCCGATCGGCGCCGCGGCCGGTGCGCTGGTCTTGCTCATCGTCTTCGTCGGCGTCGCCCTTCCCGGGACCGTCCCCCAGGTCGTCCCGCCGGCCTCCCCCGCGGTGGGCCAGGCATCGACGCCGCCTCTGCCGCCCGTCCAGCCCACGCCGCTGGCCGTGGCCGCGGGTGACGTCGGGTACATCCGGCCCGCCGCCAACGGTCGCTGGGAGCTCGTGATCTCGAAGGTCGACGAGGTCTGCCCTCGTTCGCGCCAGGGCTGCGAGCTCGATGAGGAGACGGCGCCTCAGACCCTCGACCTTGGCCGCTCGCCGACGGGCGTCACGATGTCCCCCGCCAAGGACCAGCTGGTGGTTCATTCCAAGGGCAACGGCGGCGGCGCCCAGTCGGACAAAGTGTACGTGGTGGCCCTCGCGACGGCCGCGCCCGGCGGCACCGACAACCCGCCGACCGAGGCGCCACCGACGGACACGCCCGCGACCGACCCGCCGGGCACGCCGGGCGCCAGCCCGATCGTCACGCCGAGCGAGACGCCGGGCAGCACGCCGACTGGGGCGATCGAGATCGCTTCCGGGGTCATCATGGTCGGCGAGGCTGCCTACTCGGTGAGTGGCGATCGGCTCGCCTTCTCCGCCCGCCCGGCCGACGGCTCCACCGGGCCGGACCTCTACCTTTGGCAGACCGGCGACGCCACCGCGACGCGCGTGACCGAGGACCACCAGACGTACTTCTCGGCCTGGCTCGGCGACGAGGTCCTGGCGAGCCGCGTCAGCATCCCGGCGGAGGAGCCCGCCGGCCTTCCCGGCGCCTCGGGCGAGCCGGCCGATCCGGAGACCAGCGCGGAGCCCAGCCCGGCGGCGACGACCGAAGCCTCGCCCGCGGCCACGCCGGATGGATCCGAGGCACCTGCCGCGATCCATCCCGTCTCGTTCCTCTTCGACCCCGCGACCGGGACCGCGACCGACCTGACCCAGTCCGACGTGTGGCTGCCGGTCGTCGATCCCGAGCGCCGGGTCACCGCGTACTGGTCGGGCACGCTCGTCCCGACCGCCGATGGCCTTGACTGGCAGCTGGGCGAGGGCCAGCTCGTGCTCGATCGGTGGGTCGAGCCGGGCAGCGCTCCTTCGCCATCCGAGCCCGCAGCGGCCTCGAGCGATCCCGCCACGGAGCCGACGGCCGATCCGTCGAGCGACCCGTCGGCGGTGCCGCTCGAGGTCGTCGGGCCTGCCGGCACACCGACGCCCCTCGAGGTCGGCGAGGTGGCGGTCTTCAAGGCCCGCTTCGACACCGAGGGCGTGCGTCTCGCGATCTGGGCCTCGGACGACGCCACGGCCGAGGTCGGGCGCCTCCACCTCGTCGTGCTCGATCCTGAGACCGGGACCGTCGACGCCGACCTCCAGCCGCTCGCCGGCGAGCCAGCCCTCCGCCGGTTCTCGATCGACGAAGGCCGGCTGGCGTGGGTCAGCCCGTCCGGCCAGGACGGACAGGAAAGCTCCGTCCAGGTCCTCGGCTGGCACGGTCGGGACTTCGGCGAGATCAAGACGCTGCCCGCCAAGGACCTCTTCATCGTCCGCTGACGCGACGATCGTCCGGTGCACGGGCGCCAATTCTGGTGCCGCGGGTGATCGCCGGGCTGCCGCCATCCAGTAGAGTGGCGCCGCATGCGACCCAGCAGGACGGTCGCGAGAGCGGCGCTCACCGCAGCCCTCGTGCTCGCCGCGCTGCCGGGGCTCGTCGGCTCCCACGAGCCGGCCGCGAGCCGCCCCGTCGACGCCGCGCTCTTCGAACAGGTGACCCTCGCGACCACGCCCGAGCAGCAGGGGCCGGGCCCCTACCGGCTCGACGACGCGGCGGTGTCCGCGGGCGCGCTCGACGCGACAGACGGATTCGCGGAGACCGGCGATGCGCCGCCAGCGGATCTCGGGCACCGGGCCGCCCCTGTCGTCCAGGCGGCGGCGTCGTCCTGGAGCTGGCAGCCGGCGCGCTCCACCATGACCGGGATCGCGTCGTTCTACGACTTCGGCACGACCGCGATGCGCGACGTCCCGCGCGGCACCACGATCGTCATCTGTGGTGCGGGCGGCTGCATCGAGCGAGTGGTCAACGACTACGGGCCATCGAAGGCCGGCGGGCGGCTCATCGACATGTATCGCCCGGACTTCTTCGCGATCTGCGGCTGTGGCTGGTGGTCCGGCACGACGACGGTGACCGTCCGGGTCTACTAGCGCGCTACACTCGGCCCGTTCTTCATACCCGGCCAGAGAGCCGGTCGAGGGCCCCGAGAGGCCGGGAGGGACGCGATGACCGGTCGCCGCATCATGACCCCCGACGAGATCCGGCGGGCAGTGATCCGAATCTCCCATGAGATCGTCGAGAAGCAGGCCGGCACGACCGGGCTGGCGCTCGTCGGCATCCAGCGACGCGGCGTGCCCCTGGCGCGGAGGCTGGCCGCCGAGATCGAGGCCAACGAAGGGGTCGCGCTCCCCGTGGGCGCCCTCGACATCGAGTTCTACCGCGACGATGCCCGGCTCGGCCACGCGCCGCACGTGAAGGGCACCGACATCGGGTTCGACATCGACGACGTCACGGTCGTGCTCGTCGACGACGTGCTCTACACGGGCCGCACGATCAGGGCGGCAATGGACGCCCTTCGGGAGTTCGGCCGGCCCCGGGCCGTTCGGCTCGCGGTCCTGGTCGATCGCGGGCACCGGGAGCTGCCGATCCGCGCGGACCACGTCGGCAAGAACGTCCCGACGTCGCGCGAGGAGGTCGTCCGGGTACGGGTGCGGGAGGTCGACGGCGAGGACGCGGTCGACATCGAGCAGGCCCCCGTTCCCGCCGGCGCGGCCGGGTGACGCTGCCGAAGGCGGCGATGGCGCAGCCTGACGGAGCTCCGGGCGCCGCGACCGATGGGCCGGAGCCGGCCTGGCCCCATCGACACCTGCTGGATACCGACGTCCTGACCTGGCCCCAGATCGAGCTCCTGCTCGACACGGCGCGCCACATGGCGGGGATCGTCGCCGGAGAACGGCCGCGGTCCGCGGCGCTCAAGGGCGTCGGGGTGATGAACCTGTTTTACGAGGCTTCCACCCGAACGCGAGTCAGCTTCGAGGTCGCCGCCAAGCACCTCTCGGCGGACGTGGTGAACGTCGCCGTGGGCGGCTCGTCGATCGAGAAGGGCGAGTCGCTGCTGGACACGATCCGGACGCTGGAGGCCCTCGGCGCCCGGATCCTGGTGATGCGCCACGGCACGTCCGGCGCGCCGTACCTGGTCGCGCGGGAGTTCGGTGGGGCCGTGGTCAACGCGGGCGACGGCTGGCACGCCCACCCGACGCAGGCGCTCCTCGACCTGTACACGCTGCTGCGGCACGTTCCTTTCGGCTCGCTGCGGGGGCGAAAGGTCGTGATCCTCGGGGACGTCCTCCACTCCCGGGTGGCCCGGAGCAACCTCTGGACCCTCACCGCGGCAGGCGCCGAGGTCTGGCTCTGCGGTCCATCGACGCTCCTTCGCGGGTTCGAGGCGTGGGCCGCCTCAGGGGTCGGCGGCGAGCGGCGGTTCACCGTCACGACCGACATTGCCGCGGCCCTCGCGAACGCCGACGCGGTCATGGCCCTGCGCATCCAGAAGGAGCGGATGGCCTCGGGGCTGCTGCCGTCGCTCGGCGAGTACGCGGCCCGCTTCGGGCTGACCCGGGAGCGCCTGGCGCTCGCCGCACCGGGCTGTCTCGTGCTGCACCCCGGGCCGATGAACGAGGGCGTCGAGATCGCGCCGGACGTGGCCACGGGTCCGGCCTCGGTCGTCACCGATCAGGTCGCCAACGGCGTGGCGGTCCGGATGGCCGTGCTGGCACTGGTCGCATCCGCGGCGGGCATCGCTGCTGCCGGCCCTTTGGGCAGCTCCGCGTGAGCCAGGCGACGCGATCGACGATCGTGCGCCGCGACATCGTCGCCGACGTCGGCCGGCGGATCGATCTCGAGATTTCGGGCGCGTGGCTGGTCGATCCCGTGGCGGGGCGGTCGGGTCCCGCGGACCTCGTGATCAGCGATGGGGTCGTCGAGTCGGTCATGTGGCTCCAGGGCGACGACGCCGCGGGGGTCGACGATCGCGGCATCGTGGTTGCGCCGGGCTTCCTCGACCTCCATGCCCACCTGCGTGAGCCGGGCGGAACGGCCGCCGAAACGATCGCGAGCGGGCTGGCCGCCGCGGCGCACGGCGGGTTCACGGCCGTCTGCGCGATGCCCAACACGACGCCACCGATCGACCGGGCGGCCATGGTCCTCGCCGCGGCACAGGCGGCGACCGACGCGGGCAGCCCCGTTCGCCTGCTCCAGTACGGGGCCATCACCGCGGGCCGGGCGGGGGAGCAGCTCGCGCCGCTCGGCGAGCTCGCCGACGCCGGCGTGATCGGCTTCAGCGACGACGGATCGCCGGTCCAGGACGCGGCCCTGTTCCGCAACGCCCTCGCGTACGCGGCAATGCTCGGGCTGCCGGTCGTCGACCATCCCGAGGACCTCCGGCTGACCGCCGGCGCCGAAGCGAGCGACGGGCTCGTCGCGACGGTCCTGGGCCTCAAGGGCTGGCCCGCTGCGGCCGAGGCAGAGGCCGTCGCCCGCGACATCGCCCTGCTCGCCGACGTCGTCCGGGACACGCCCGCGGCTCGGCTCCACCTGACCCACCTCTCGACCGCCGGGGCGCTCGCGCACGTCCGCGCCGCCAAGGCCGCCGGCCTCCCGGTCACCTGCGATGTGACGCCCCATCACCTCGCCCTCACCGACGAGTGGCTCGCTGGTTCGCGGCGCTGGGCCTGGGAGGCGCTCGGCGCCGACGGCGCGGCGCGGGACCCGTGGCGCGACGGCGCCAACGTGGCCGCGCCCTACGACACCTCGCTCCGGGTGAACCCGCCGCTCCGCTCCGCCGTCGACGCCCGCGCCTGCCTGGCCGCGCTCGCTGACGGGACGGTCGACGCCATCGCCACGGACCACGCGCCCCACACGGAGGTCGACAAGTCGGTCGAGTTCGGCGCCGCGCGCCCGGGGATCGCCGGCATCGAGACCGCCCTCGGGCTCCTGCTGGAGGCCGTCGAGGGAGGCCTCGTGCCGCTGGCGCGCGTCATCGAGGCGCTGACCGTCGGCCCGGCTCGGGTGCTCGGCAACGACGGGGCGGCGGGCGCCGCGCGCGCAGGAGGCGACACGGTTCCGCCGTCGCGCCCCCAGATCGTGGAGGGGGCGGCCGCCGATCTCGTCGTCTTCGAGCGATCCGCGCGCTGGAGCGTTGGGCCGGAGGCGCTTCGAACGAAGGGCTTCGGGCATCCGCTGGCGGGCCGGACGCTGCCCGGTGAGGTGCTCCTGACCGTCGCCGGTGGCAGGGTCGCCTACGAGGCCCCCGCCGCAGACTGACCGCCGCGCGGCCCGGTCACCCGCATACGATTGCCGGAATGGCCGCCACCCCGAAGCTGAACCTTGACTACGAGCGCCGGCCGTACTGGCACGCCACGATGCCCAAGCTGCCCGATCGGGCCGGCCGCGACCTCCCGGACACCACCGATGTCGTCGTGATCGGCGGCGGCTACACGGGCCTCGCGGCGGCACGCAAGCTGGCGCAGGGCGGGACCCAGGTCGTCGTGCTCGAGTCGCGGACCCTCGGCTGGGGCGCCTCGACGCGCAACGGCGGGATCGCCCACCCGGGCTACAAGTGGGGCCCGGATTCGATGATCAAGCGCTATGGCCACGATGTCGCGTCGCGCCTGTACGCCGACTCGGTCGAGGCCACGGAGTTCCTCGGCCAGACGATCCGGGACAACGGCATCGATGCCGAGCTGCGGTTCAACGGCTACATGGAGCTGGCCTGGTCCAGGCGCGACGCCGAGGACTTCGAGGGCGAGGTCGCGACGCGGACAGCCTGGGGCACGCCGGCCCGTGTCGTGCCGTTCGATCGACTCGGCGAGGAGGTCGGGACGACCGCCTACCACGGTGGCCTCGCGCTCGACACCGGCGGCGTGCTGCATCCGGGGAAGTGGTTCGCAGGGCTGGTCGGGCTCGCGGAGGCGGCCGGCGCGGACCTCCACGAGGGCGTGCGCGCGACCTCCATCCGGCGCCAGGGCGACGGCCGGTTCGTCGTCGACACGGAGCGCGGCGCCATCCATGCCCGCGACGTCCTCGTCGCGACGAACGCCTACACCGACGGCGCGGCGCCGGCGCTGCGTCGGCGGATCATCCCGATCGGTTCGTACATCATCGCCACGGAGCCACTGCCCGAGGACCTCGCGCGCGAGCTCTCGCCGACCGGTCGGGCGTACTTCGACACCAAGAACTTCCTGGCCTACTGGCACGTCAGCGCTGATCGCCGCCTGATCTGGGGCGGCCGCGTCAGCTTCCTCCCGACAACCGTCGACCGGACCGCGACGCTGCTGCACAAGCGGATGCTGGAGGTCCACCCCCAGGTCGCCGGCTACCGGGTCGAGTACTCGTGGGGCGGCAAGATCGGGATGACGTTCGACCGGATGCCGCACGTCGGCCGGTCGGGTGGCGTGATGTACGCGATGGGCTGCTGCGGCAGCGGGGTCGTGCTGCTCCACTGGCTGGGCACGAAGGCGGCCGAGTGGATGGGCGGCGGCGAGGCGCCGGCACTGTCGAAGCTCCGATTCCCGCTCGTTCCCGCGCCATATGAGGGCCGGCCATGGTTCCTGCCGGTGATCGGCGAGTACTTCCGTGTCCGGGACAGGATCGCGCGGACCCAGCCGGTCTCGACCGAGGGCGACCGCGCCTAGCGCGGCCCGAGCCGCATCAGCCCTGCCACGTGCCGCA
The DNA here is from genome assembly GCA_046707905.1 of Candidatus Limnocylindrales bacterium. Taxonomy (GTDB): domain Bacteria; phylum Chloroflexota; class Limnocylindria; order Limnocylindrales; family CSP1-4; genus UBA5189. The sequence goes on along the minus strand of JBKKDM010000240.1, from coordinate 2,641 downwards.
GCCGTAGCAGCGCGCACTGCCGACGACGTTGTTCCGGCCGCACTTCCGGCAGGTCCACCACTCGCCGGCGTCGACCGGATCGAGCGGCGCCCCGGCCCGGCGGCGAAGGACGAGGTACGCGACCACGAGGGCCAGCCCAGCGCCCACGACCAGTGCGGCCAGGATCGGCAGGAGGCCACCGAGGTTGAACCCGCCTCCGCCGCCACCGCTGCCCGCGGCGGTTGGAGAGCAGATGTCGAATCCGCCCTGCGCGCCGGTCGCCTGGGGCAGGCAGGTCTCATCGGGCGGGGCCGCGAGCCGGATGCCGCCAGCGGCGGGGGCGGTTACCTCGCCCGCGAAGGCGGTCAGGGGCGCCGCGGCCGCCACGACGACCACGAGCCAGGCGGCGGCGAGCCGTCCGAGGGAGGTCAGCCGCCGAGCGCGATCAGTCATCGCGGGCGATCCGGCGGAGGATCTCGAGGAGGTCTTCGACGTCGTCCGCTGTCGACTGGGTGTTCAGGATGCCGGCCCGCAGGTAGGTGGCCCCTCGAAGGCGGGTCGTCGAGACCCAGCCTTCGCCAGAGGCCTCCAGCGCCTGCTGGATCCGGTCCTGGTGGGCGTCGAGCGCGGCCCCCTCGGGCGTTCCCGCGGCGGGGCCGGGGCGGCCGTCCGGGAGGTGGCGGAAGCACACGACCGACAGCTCCGGCGCCTCGGGGAGCGCTTCGAAGTCGCCGGATTCGGCGATCCGTGCCGCGAGATGGGTCGCCAGGTCGATGTTGGCCTCGACGAGCCGCCCGAACCCGGTCGAGCCGACGTGCTTCCAGGACAGCCACAGCTTCAGCGCGCGCCATCGGCGGGTGCCCTCGAACCCGAGGCGCCAGAAGTTGAGCTGGTCCGACGCGCCGTGCCCGTCGTCATCGTGGGCCGCAGCAGTGCCGCCGCTCGCCTCCGTGCCGCCGCTCGCTCCATTCCCGGCGCCGGCGTCCGGGCCATGCCCGGCGCGGTAGTACTCGGGGCGGCGGCCACCGAAGGCCTGCGCCAGCACCGAGCCATCCCGCACCACGAGCCCTCCGATGTCGTACGCCTGGAAGAGCCACTTGTGGGGGTCGACCGTGACGGAATCGGCGCGATCAAGGTCGGCGACGCGGTCTGCGTCGCGCTCGGAGAGGCGGGCGGCCGCGCCATAGGCCGCGTCCACGTGCAGCCACAGGCCGTGGCGCGCAGCGACGTCGGCCAGCTCCCCGGTGCGATCGACGGCGCCCGTGTTGGTGGAGCCGGCAACGGCTGCGATCGCCACGGGCGTGAGGCCCGCCGCCCGATCGCGGGCGATCGCCTCGGCGACCGGAGCGCCGCGCAGCCTGAAGCGATCATCCGACGGGAGCACGACGAGCGTCTCCGGCGGGAACCCGAGCTCGTCAAGTGCGCGGCCAATCGAGAAATGCGTTTGGTCTGACGTGTAGATCCGGACGCCTTCGAGCGCACGGCCGCGTGGCGGGGTCGCGTCGCCCCGCAGGACAGGGACGTGGACGTCGCGCACGACGGCCATCGCGATGAAGTTGGCCATGACGCCGCCGGACGTGAGGATCCCGAAGGCGCCGATGTCGTCCGGGTAGCCGACGAGGTCGCAGAGCCAGCGAATAACCTCCTCTTCCATGAACGCCCCGATCGGCCCGGCGTGCCAGATGTCGATGCCCTGCTGGGCGACCTGCGAGAGGACCTCACCGGCCACGGAGGCGAGCAACGGCGGCGGTGTGAAGTAGCCGAACGATCGCGGGTGGTAGGCGCTGACGGTGTGCGGCGCGACCCGCTCAGAGAACTCGCGAAGGACCTCGGCCAGCTCGGTCGGCGTGCGCGGCGCCGCCCCCGGCGCGGCGCTGGGCCCGAAGAACTCCTGACGGAGCTCCTCGTACCCCACCGGCGTGCCCATCGTCCGGACGAAGGCATGGTCGTAGAGGTACTCGAGGGCCGTCTCCCAGACCAACGCGCCGGCCGCTCGTAACGCCTCACGGGACGCAGCCTCGTCGCGAACGTTGAGAAGGTGGGGCTCGGGATGCCAGTCGACCGCCGGTCCCGCCGGCCTCGACGTCACGTCGGACACGCGTCGATGGTATGCGGGCCGATAATTGGGAGCCCCGATGACGAACGATCCCCGAAACCCCGCGCCGCTCGACCCTGCGCCCGTTGACGTCTCGGACGCGCCGGAGGAGGCGATGGCGCCCCCGGAAGCGCGGAAGGACGTCGACTACAAGGGCGCCCCGCTCGACGCGGAGAAGGGCCCCGGGCTCGGCTGCTTCTGGCTCCAGGTGATCGTGCTTGCGGTGGTGGTCGTGCTCACGCCGCTGAGCGCGGCTTGGGAGTGGCCGGTCCTCATCACGATCGTCCTGCTCGCGATGACGCTCGTGCTCCTGCTGTTCGTCGGGCAGACGATCATCTTCCTGCTCCGGCTGGTGGCCGCGGACCGCCGCTCCGATGCGCGCCGCCGCCCGCTCCGCTCGCAGACGAAGACGGTCGGCGAGCTCGAGGACGAGGCAGCGACCGACGCCGAAGACCCGGCGGCGAAGGGCCCGCCTGCGGAGCGGGACCTCTCCGGCTGAACCCACGCGGCGTGCGAGAATAGGCACGCCCCGTCGGTCAGAATTGGGAGGACCTCACGCCCCGTGCC
>JBKKDM010000239.1:0-2517 GCA_046707905.1 Candidatus Limnocylindrales bacterium | reverse complement strand
TCCGAGGACCGCGCCCCAGCGACTCGCTTCCCGGGAGGCGGACTTGCTCGCGAGCTGCCGCAAACACCCGTGGAAGGCGTGGACGACCGCACGCGCCTTGGTGGCGTCGGCGCCGCCGATGGCCAGCAGGGTCTTCTGGAAGTCCCAGAGGCCGGCGGGCGTCGGGTCCTCGAGGAGGCGCTCGAACGAGCTCCGTAGTGAATCCACACCTGTCTCGCTGCTACGGAACGTCTGGCTGGTCATCTGGCTGGTGGCTCGCTCAAGGCGGGGCGACAGCGTAGAGCCGCCGCTCTTCGTCGATCCCCTTGAGCACGTGGCTCCCGCGATCCAGGAACGCGAAGCCCGAGCCCGCCACGAGATCCCGGACCGATGACGAGACCAGCACTTCGCCGGGGCCTGCACGGGCCGCGACCCGGGCGCCCGTGTGGACCGCGATGCCACGAACGTCGCCCGACGGCAGCTGCTCGATCTCGCCAGTGTGGACACCCGCCCGAATGCTCATCCCCAGGGCCTGGACCGCCTCGCTGATCGCGACCGCCGCCCGGATCGCGCGCGCGGGGCCGTCGAACACCGCGAGGAAACCATCGCCGGCGGTGTCGACCTCGCGGCCGCGGTACCGAGCGAGCTCGGCGCGGACGACAGCGTGATGGCTCTCGAGCAGGTCGCGCCAGCGTCGGTCGCCCAGGGAGGTGGCGAGCTCCGTGGAGCCGACCACGTCGGTGAAGAGGACCGTCGCGAGAATTCGATCGGGCTCCTCCGGCTCCCTGGACCCCGTCAGAAACTCGCGAATCTCGGCCACGGTCCGATCGGGATTGAACCAGGGCAGGTGATCGCCGCCGGGCAGCTCCACGAAGCGCGATCCGGCGATGTGTCGAGCGAGCCAGCGTGCATTCTCGACGTGGCAGACGCGGTCCTCGGTGGCGTGAATGATCAGCGTCGGGACATGGACCGAGGGCACGACGTCGCGGACGTCGATCTCGAACGCCATCCGCGCGAACGCGGCCCAGCCCGCGGGCGTCGCCGCATTTCGCTGGACCTTCTGCCACCAGGCCTCGAGCGCCGGGATGCCCGGGTCGTCCGCGACCGACGGGACCCGGACCGCGATCCCTCGGCCGCTCTTGCCCCAGCGCTCCGGGAGCGTGGCTGCACCTGCCTCGAACTGCTCGGCGGTCGCCTCGCCCCAGGGCCAGTCCTCGTCCGTCCGCTCCCGGACCTCGCCGCCCTGGAGGATCAGCGCTCGGGTCCGCTCCGGATGCGCGGCGGCGAACAGGATTCCCAGCGGAGCGCCTTCGGACTCACCCATGACCGCCGCGGACTCCGAGCCAACGGCGTCCATCACGGCGCGAATGTCGTCCATCCGGACGTCCAGCGGCGTCGCACCGGGCACTCGGTCGGACATGCCCATCCCGCGCTTGTCGAAGAGGATAAGCCGGGTGAACTCGGCGAGGCGCTCGCAGTAGCGCCGGAAGACCGGCTGCTCCCAGTACACGTCGAGGTGGGTGAACGCGCCCTGGACATAGACGAGGTCGATCGGCCCGTCCCCGACGACCCGGTAGGCAATGCTGACGTCGCCGCTCTGCGCGAAGGCAACCTCGGTCACGTCCGTATCATCGCGCCGATGTGCGAGCAGTACGTGGCGGTTGCGGCGCAGCCCTTCCGAATTGCCGAGCTGTGGCCGATGACGGAACGCCTCGAGCGGTTCGGGCTTGCGGGCTTTGGCTGGGGGGCGACTTGGCTCGGCTCGGACGGCGAGCTCCACTCCCATCGCGACATCGGGACGTTCCGCGACGATCCGGCACGGGAGCGAGTCGGGGACGAATGGACAAGCGCGGTGCTCGTCCACCTGCGGCGGCCGTCGAAGTTCTCGACGATCGGCATCCCGGACACCCAGCCGTTCGATGACCCGGCGGGCCGCTACGCGTTCAGCCATAACGGCGACCTCGTCCACGAGGGCGCGTTTCGGAAGCGCTATCGCGAGGCCCGCCGGATCCACGGCAGGGCCGACACAGAGGTCGCGGCCCGCTGGCTCGAGGACGAGTGGGCCGGCGCCGCCGGCGCGCCCGCCGCCCTGGAGCGGCTCCACGGAACGTTCGGGGGCCACGCCAACCTCGCCGTGCTGACGCGCGAGGGCGCGGCCCACCACTACGCCGGCAACGACGAGAACCCCGTCTTCACGTTCGAGATCGGGCTCGACGCAGGGCCCGTGCGGCTCGCCTGCACCGGCATGTACTCGCTCGACCGATCGGTCTTCAAGTTCGTCGTGCCGGGGGCGACGAACCGCAGGATCGTCTCCCGCTCGACCACGGCGAGCCTCGACGCCGGGACGGCGTAACAACCGATTGACAGGCGCGTCCTCCACGTGCACGGTTCGGAGCGGGGGAGAGGAGGACGGGCTTGGCGGTCGATGCCGTCGCCGCCGCGTCGGCGCCCCGGATAGAGGCCGCAGACCTCGGCGCCCCCCCCCCCGAGCGCCGCCCGCGGCTCCAGCAGGTACCCCTTTCCTTGTACAGGCTTGGG
>JBKKDM010000238.1:0-4282 GCA_046707905.1 Candidatus Limnocylindrales bacterium | reverse complement strand
TCGCGGCAGCGGCCGCCGTGGCCGGCCTCAAGTGCGTGCTGGTGCAGGAGAGCTGGGTCGACTGGCCCGACGTCACCTACGACCGGGTCGGCAACATCCTGCTGTCGCGGCTGATGGGCGCCGACGTGGGGCCTCGGACCCCGCCGGCCTCAAGCTCCCTTACGAAATAGTCCGCTGATTCCCGCGGCGCTCTTGAGGAATTGTCCGATCGTCACCGCCCCGAGGCCCCAAGTCAAGACTGCTAGGTAATCGCTCGGGCTGCCGAAGGTGTCCTTCGCGTAGTACTGCGTTGCCATCCCGCTGATGATAACGAGCGCACCAACCGCGATCGCGTAGGCGAAATTTGCACGGGTATGGGCTGCGCGCGCATCCGCCGGCGTCTCTAGAGGCTCCTCTATCTGCCTCACTGCCGGTGTGACCCGAGCGCGGGGAAGCTGGATCGCCACGCTGGTGAACAGCGGGAAGTCTGTTTGCGCGGCCACCAAGCTCCGGGCTGTCAGACCCAACTCCCTGATGTCGTCGACGACGATCTCGGTGTCGCCTATTCGTCGCGGCCGTCGAACGGGGCGTAGGCCAACGAGCACCGTGTCCAGCAATGTCCGCACTGCCTTGCGGAGCGCCTCCAGTTCAGTTTCTGGGTCGACCACGGTCGCAAGCTGCTCCCAGAGATCTTGCAGCTTCTTTCGGCTGTCAGATCCGGGCTTCGTCCAGGACTTGATCGTGGCAAGGGTCGCGCCAACATCTGCCATCGACCCAACCGTCGCTCCGAGCGTCTCCACAGTCGTCTTAGCGTTGGTGATGGCGTCTGCCGAGGTCAGCACGTCGCCGGTGAGTGCTTCTACGACATCCTGGTGCAGAGGGGTTTGCCTAGCCCGGTCCCTTAGCGTCAGCTCATCCTGGCCCGCGGGAACCCGGGCCTCGACGAGCCGCGCCAGGTACTCGGCCCACTGGGAAGCAAGTCCTTGGCGCCCAAGGAGGAGCTTCTCGTAGGCGGCCTCGGCGTCGAAAAGCTTCTGATACTCGGAGCCCTTGACGCCCCAGCGGTCGTTTCTGGTGTCGAGTGCCCCAAGCGCGTCGAAATCGCTTTCGGCCCGGATTGAGGCCTCATCGAGGTAGAGCCGGGCTGGAGGCACCGGCGGTCGTCGCCTTCCTCCCATGCCCAGGGACTCCAGCCACGTCAGTCGAGCGTCGATAACCGGACCGTCGTCTCCGGCAGTTATCTGCGGAGCTCCCTTGTCCCGCTGGTTCGGCCAGGCGTTGCCCTGTTCTTCAATCCATCCTTCATGGTCCCTGGCCGCTTGACGCGCCCGACTCCGCAGGTCGGCGAGCCTCGCTCGCAACGAAGTGCGCGGCAAGCGATCGGTCGAGAACCATTCGAGAACGAGCCCAATTGGAATAGCAACGAAAAGCATCAATAGGAACGCTCCAAGCCCTTCGTCGCGGACTTTTAGCGTCACGTCGGTCAGCTTCTTGGGCTCTATCTCCGTCCCCTGTGGTGCACGAGCGATGGCGCCCTTGTACGTCCCGGGGCCGCCTGCAGTGATGACGACCGTTCCCTGGGCAACGGCAATCGAAGCAGTCTCGCCGTTCTCGTTCACCAAGACGCCCGGTAGGACGCTCGCGGCGGGATCCGGCCCCAAGTAGAATCGGGCTGCATCTGCTGGCGTTTGGTCATCGCCCCAGAACCACTTTCGCGTTGTCGTGAGCGTGAGCGCCGGATACGGCTCGGGCACATTCAGGGGGTTAGCAGTCGGGGCGTCCACGGGGGCTTTGGCGATAGTCAGCTTAAGAGCCCGCCGATCCAAGGTGCCGTCCGTGGCCTGCACCACGATCTGTGCCGCATAGGTACCTTCGCCGCCCGTCCCGGACAACGATATTGATGCGGTCCATACGCCCCCAGGTGGGATATCGGTTGTTGTTACAGCGAGAACGCCGCCGTTTGCCGGCTGCGGCGAAGAGGGTAGTTCGGTTGCCCCAGGTGCTAAGACCAAGTTCAAGAGTCGAATTGTGAATCCCACTGGCACAGCGCTTCCATTCACCACGTCTAGGGTGGCCTCGAATGATTCGCCAGGCTTCAGCGTCACCTCAATTGGGCTGGGATCGACGAAGGTCGCGCCTTCTGGTACCACGGCTACCGCTGACCCGACCAGGAAAATCAAGGTGGTAAGCCCCGCAAGGCTGGCGAAAGCCACCGGCCGACGGCGGCTCAAGATCCGGTCGCTCACGGTACCCCTCCCTGAGCCGGCATCGACCTTGCCGGGCCCTGCCTCCCTCCAATCGACCTGAGCAGGCTGAACATTGCGAGGCGAGCAGGTGCCCGTCAACTGGCAATTGGAACGCATTCGCCTTGGGGTGGTGTCGGGCAGTCAATGAGGCGCCAACACGGACGGAGTCGCCCCTCTCTTCGGAATCAGGCGGTACTGTCCTTCGGGAGGCGATACTACAAACAGGTCCCGGCGGCGCGCCGCAACGGTTCGCGGAGGGAACAGGCCGCACGCTAGGAGGAGGTGACACATGACGGACGCTCTTCCTTTGGTCGGGAAGTACACCTTCGAGAAACCCTACGGCTTTCGCCACAAGGACCCGATCAACATTGCGTTCGTCGGCCTCTTGGACGGCATGGTGAGGGTTGAAGACATTATGAAATCGCTTGGATATGGGCCGTTCACGTTGGTCTCGAGCCAGTATTTCGCGGAGCCTGACGACGACGCGCCCTTCAAGCGGCGGCAGGACATCAACGTGGCGACGAGGTTTCTAGGCTTGGGTGGCCGTGAGCACGTCCGGCTGTACCACCTCTCATCGACGGCCGGGGTGCCGCCAACGATCGTCGGTGCAGTCCACCACGAGCGGTGGCCTGAGGTGTTCGGCCCCCTTCGAAAGGCGTGCGATGCGGTGGACTCCTTTGATGCGCCGCGAAACGTGATTCAGCGCCGGCTGGAAGGCAGATTCGCGACCAAGTTGCTCGACTTCAAGAACATCAACCCCATGGTGCAATGCGACCGAGCTTGGGTGAAGGGCGACGGAAAGATCCTGATCGTGTCGGAATTGTCGGATGCTTGACCCCAATTACCTCATGGGCAGTTCGCCGCCTTACCAGGGCGTTTTCGGCGGCGATCTCGACCGAGTCCGGCATGCCCTGGTCGACATTGAGCCGGGTTTCGGCGGACAGCGCATCGAGCTCTGGGCCAGCGGCCGCGGCTGTGCTGTTCGCGTGGTCGAGGGCGACGCCGTCGCGTACGAGTCATTCGCTTACGGACCTGAGAGGTACGAGTTCGACTATCTCAACGGTTCTGCGATCGTCCGGGTGGGCTTTCACGACCTCGATCGCCTCGCGCCCCTCAGGCCGGTCCTCGAACCTGCGTGGGCAGTTCTCGCTAGCAAGAACCACCGAGTGACGGAACTCGGGGGACTCCGGGTTTATCGCCGAGTGGACCAGCCCTCAGTCGGCGTCGAGGACGATCTCGATCTTGGGATCGAGGAACTCGTCATGGACGATCACGGCCGGCCTCGTTCCGCCGTGATCGGCGGTGTCGCTATTAGGTGGAATTGGGTCCTCGACGAGTTCATCGACGACCTACCTCCGGTCCGAGAGCCACCTCAAGACATGTTCACGGAGGGGTATCGATCACGACTTTCGGGCCCCGTGGCGATTCGTGATGGCGTCACCGTCGTCGCTGACTTCGACTATCAGTCCTCAACGATGGACATGCCGCACAGGCATGTTGCGGTCGAGAGCGGCGGCGAGCTGGCGGAGGTAGCGCTTGGCCGGGCGCCTTTTTTCCGATCGTCGATCGTCCATCATGGCGCGTCGGCTTACTGGCCAGTTGACGACACCTACGTCTCCTTCGAGGCGAGCAGTGAAGATGCGTTCGCCACGCTGAGTGGCGATCTCGCAGGCGTCATTGGGGCGATGGTGGGTGAGTCATACGGCTCCCACAAGGAGTCGGCTGAGCCGGAAGAGGAGATCGCGCGTCGGCTCCCAACCTTGTCGTTCCTCGAGGATGAAGACGAGGTGACGACTTCGAATGAGAACATCGTTGGTGCAAATCCCGCCGCAGAGACCGGGCTGAAGCAGCAGCAGCGACATCTCGAGTCCAGTAGTTGACCGCCGCCAATCGGCGTCAATCGACTTCCCTCGAGGACTTCACGCGGTTCCCGCTCCTGTTCGGGCCGTCGCCGATCCAGAAGTTGGAGCGGCTGACGAAGCATCTCGGGGGCGCGACGCTGTGGGCGAAGCGCGAGGACATGAACTCGCCGTATGCGTTCGGCGGGAACAAGACGC
>JBKKDM010000237.1:0-16765 GCA_046707905.1 Candidatus Limnocylindrales bacterium | reverse complement strand
CCTCCGCCGCGGCCGCCACCGCCGCGCTTCGAGGCGATCGCCTCGGGGTTCGGCGGCCCACCGGTCAGTCGCAGCCCGACGAGGTCTGGATCCTCGACCCCCATGGGCACCTCGATATCCGCCCCGCACTTGAGGCAGAGGTAGCCGCCGGCGGATTCGGCCGCCTTGCCGCCCTTCCGGGCGACGGGCCCGTCGTCGGTGTCGTGCACGGCGCCGACCGGCTCGTTGTTGGTCGTGTAGTCGCACTTCGGGTAGTTCGAGCAGCCGAAGAAGACGTTCCCGGTGCGGCGTGCCCGCCGGGCGACGAGGTTGCCGTCCTGGTTCTTCGGACAGACGACCTCGAACGGCAGTGGCGGCGGTGGCGGCGGGCCCTCGCGCTTGATGAAGCCACACTCGGGGTAGCGATCGCAGCCGACGAACGGCCCGAACCTTCCCCGCTTCCCGACCAGCGTCCCGATGCCGCATTCCGGGCAGGTCTCCCCCGCCCCCTCGAGCATCAGCGGCTCCGGCTCCTCCCCCGGCAGCGGCCGTGACTCCTTGTGCTCCGGGTAGAGGGAGCAGGCCAGGAACCGGCCGTTCCGCCCGAGCCGGATCACCATCGGATGACCCTCGGAGCAGACCTCGTCCGTCTCCTCCGTCGTGAAGTCGCGGCGGCGGGTGTTCTTCCGGACCTCGGCGACGCGGTCGCGGAGCGGCGGGTAGAAGGCCTCGAGCAGCGGCACCCAGGCGCGCTCGCCGCGGGCCACGGCGTCGAGGTCCTCCTCCATCTTGGCCGTGAACTCGACGTCGACGTAGTCCTTGAAGTGCTCCACGAGCAGGTCCGTGACGATCCCGGCCACCGGCTCGGGGTGGAGGCGGCGCTCCTCGACGACGACGTAGCCGCGATCGACGATCACCGAGATCGTCGCGGCGTAGGTCGAGGGCCGTCCGATCCCGTGCTCCTCGAGGAGCTTGATGAGGCTGGCCTCGGTGAACCTTGGCGGCGGCTCGGTGAAGTGCTGGGTCGTAACCACGTCGCGGACGTCAGTGCTCTCGCCTTCGCGCAATGCCGGGAGGCGGCCCTCGGCATCCTCGTCGGCCGCGGTGACCGCCTCGCCGGCGTCGCCACCCTCTCCGCCCTCGACCGGCGGGGTCCCACTCCGGTCGTCGCGACCCTCCGTGTAGACCCGCGAGAAGCCATCGAACAGGACCCGTGTCGCCGACGCTCGCAGCTCATAGGGCCCCGCGGTGAGCTCGGCCGTCGTTGTCTCGAGCTCCTTGGCCTCCATCTGGCTCGCGAGCGCTCGCTGCCAGATCAGCCGGTAGAGCCGAAGCTCCTCGGGCTTCAGGAACTTGGCCATCGAGTCCGGATCGCGATGGAACGACGTCGGCCGGACCGACTCGTGGGCCTCTTGGGCGCCCTTCGACTTCGTCTTGTAGACCCGGCCCTTGGGCATCGTGTACCGCTCGCCGAAGCGCTCCCGGATGACGTCCCGCGCCTCGCCCATCGCGACCCCGGCGATCGCGACCGAGTCGGTTCGCATGTAGGTGATCAGGCCGACGTGGCCGTCGGGTGTGTCCACGCCCTCGTAGAGCCGCTGCGCGATCGACATCGTCCGCTTCGGGCTGAATGACAGCTTCCGGCTGGCCTCCTGCTGGAGCGTCGAGGTCGTGAAGGGCGGCGCCGGGCTTCGCTTCTGGGTCTTGGTGGCGATCGAGCGGACCTCGGGCCGCAGGGCCCGAAGGGCATCGGCGTGGCGCTCGGCCGTCTGGCCATCGCCGACCTCGAGCGCCTTGCCGTCGACCTTGACGAGCTCGGCCTCGAACTCCTCGCCGCGCTCGGTCGCGAGCAGCGCCCGAAGCGTCCAGTACTCCCGCGCGACGAATGCGTCGATCTCGCGCTCCCGTTCGACAACGAGGCGGACGGCCACGGACTGCACGCGCCCGGCCGAGAGGCCGCTTCGGACCTTGCGCGAGATCAGCGGGCTCAACGTGTAGCCGACGAGCCGGTCGACGATGCGACGGGCCTGCTGGGCGTCCACGAGGTTCTCGTCGATCGCGCGCGGGTGCGCGAAGGCGTCCTTGATGGCGCGCTCGGTGATCTCGGAGAAGGTGACGCGCCGCGTCTTGGACTTGGCGACGTGCGCGGCCTCGGTCACGTGCCAGGCGATCGCCTCGCCCTCGCGATCGAGGTCCGTCGCCAGGAAGACGGTGTCGGCCGACTTCGCGGCCTTCTCGATGTCGGCGACCTGCTTGCGGCGATCTTCCGACACCACGTACTCGGGCTCGAAGCCGTTGTCGACGTCGACACCGAACTTGCCCTTTCCGGGGTTGTCCGGCAAGTCGCGGACGTGGCCGTACGAGGCGAGCACGGAATAGTCGGAGCCGAGGTAGCGCTCGATCGTCCGCGCTTTGGCGGGCGATTCCACGATCACGAGGTGCTTTGGCACGGGCGGGAGTATACGCACGGGCCCCTTACCCACCGATCAATCGCGAATCTCGCCGGTGCCGACTCGCCGCCGTGGCGGGGTGGTGGTCAGGCCTCGCGGACCCTCCGCAGGAAGTCCTCATCGATTTCGAGGTCCTCGGGCTCGGCGGGCTCGGCGAGCGCCTGGATGCCCGCGACGCGTTCCTGCTCGGCCGACGCGAGCGGGACCTCGACGAACCGGATCATGGCCATCGGAAAGACGAAGGTCGAGGTCGTGAAGTCGATCATCACGGGGCGCTTGCCGTCGATCGACCGAACGTTGGTGCAGACGATCGCGATGTCGGTCGGCTTCGGCATCTCGAGAAGGTCAACGGCCAGCGGCTGGTCGCTCACCATGTGGAGGATTGCCCGGATCACGGCGGGACGATAGCACGCGGATTCGGCGCGTCGGAGCGACCCGATGGTCCCGTCAGGCGGCCTTCGGATTGGCCCCCGCGAGCGCGCCCAGCGACTCGTAACGACCGCGGTGCGCCAGGACGAGACCGCTCGCTTCGAGGCGGGTCAGCGCCCCGAGCACCTCGCCGAGGCTGCGGCGCGTGACCGCGACCAGCTCGTCGGCGGTGACGGCGCCGTGGACGATCGCCTCGGCCACATCGCGCTGGGCCGCGTCCCGTCCCGAGAGCACGGAGCCGACGGTCGGCAGCCGGACCTTCGCGCTGATCACGACGCCACCCGGGCTGGCCGGGTGGGCGGTACCAGGGCCAGTGCTCCGCGATCCCTCGAGCGCCGCGGCGCCGAACAGCCCGAGGTCGTCCAACAGCTGCGGGATCCCCGAGACGATCCTCGCGGCGCCCGCCCACTCGCGCAGGAACCCGTTACAGCCTGCGGACATCGGCGCGTCGATCGAGCCCGGGACGAGGAAGCACTCGCGGCCCTGCTCCAGCGCCCACGATGCCGTGAGGAGCGCGCCGCTGCTCGCGCCAGCCTCGACCACGATCACGGCGTCCGCGGAGCCGCTGATCAGCCGGTTGCGCTGCGGGAAGGTGCCCTTCGTCGGCTCGACCATCGGCGCGTACTCCGATACGACCGCGCCACCGCCCTCGACGATCGCGTCGGCCAGGCGGTCATGGGCGCGCGGGAACAGCCTCCCGTGGCCGCCCCCGATGAACGCGATCGTTGGACTCCGCTCCGCGACCGCAGCCGCGTGGGCCGCGCCGTCGATCCCGACCGCCAGGCCGGAGACGACCGTCGCTCCGGCGCGCGCCAGCGCCGTGCCGATCCGGCTTGCGATCCGCCGCCCGGCCGGGCTCGGCCGCCGGGTCCCGACGACGCCGACGACGTGGTCGTTCGCGAGCGCCTCGAGCGAGCCGCGGACGAACAGGGCCAGCGGCGCGATGTCGATGGCCATCAGGCGGCGCGGAAACTCCGGATCGGCCTGCGCGACCACGCGAAGTCCCTCGCGTTCGATCTCGCCCAGGATCGACTCGCGGCGCTCGGCGGCCCGCACGATCGCGTCCGCCACGGTCGCGGCCATCGCGCGCCCCTCGCCGTCCTCCGAACGGCTCGCGCCCACGAGCGCCGCAGCGCCGGACTTCGCCGCGCCCGCGGCAAGGACGCCGGCCGGCGACCCGAGCGATTCGACCAGCCGGCCCAGCGTGAGCGGCCCGAGGCCATGGACCGAGAGCAGCACGGCGAGCGCGTCGCGATCGGCGCGCGACATCGCCGCACCGCGCCGAGGCGTCGTCTCCCAGCCGGCATCGCTGGTTGCGTCGGGGCCCGCGCCCACGCCGAGCATCCCTAGACCGCCAGTGCCATCGGTGCGCGAAGCGTCGGCGGGCGCCATCGCGCGGCCTCCTCGAGGTGCTCCACCTCGACCGCAGGTGCGTCCGCGAGATCCGCCACGGTCCTGGCGACGCGGAGGAGCCGCTCCGTGCCGCGACCCGAGAGGAGCTCGGCGTCCGCGAGCTCGGCCAGCCGCTCGCTCGCCGTGCGGTCGAGGGCGGCGATGACCCGAAGGGCCCGGCCGCTCACGCGCGAGTTCAGACGGCCGACGGGCCGCGCCAGCTGACGCTCCCTTGCCGCGGCGACTCGCGCCGCGACCACCGCGGAGCGCTCCGGCTCCGCCCCGCCAACCATCATGGCGGCGGGCATCCGCGCGAGCGTGACCCAGACATCGATCCGATCGCGAAGCGGGCCCGAAAGCCGCCCGACATAGCGATCCGGCACCAGCGGCGGGCAGCTGCAGCGGCTCTCGACGCCCGCGTACCCGCAGGGGCAAGGATTCGTCGCGGCGACGAGTTGGAACCGCGCCGGGAGCGTCACGGCACCGGCAGCGCGGACGATCGTCACCCGCCCGTCCTCCAGCGGCTGCCGAAGCGCTTCCAGGACGTCCCGCGAGAACTCCGCGAGCTCGTCGAGGAACAGGACGCCGTTATCCGCGCGGGTCACCTCCCCGGGGATGAGCCGAGGGCCGCCGCCGACGATCGCCGCGTACGAGCTGGTGTGGTGCGGCGCCCGGAACGGCGGACGGCGGATGAGCCCGCTGATCGGCGCCTCGCCGGAGACGGAGGCCACGATCGTGGCGCTGAGGGACTGCTCGTCCGACAGCGGCGGCAAGAGCGCAGGAATCGTGCGTGCCAGCATCGTCTTGCCGGTTCCTGGCCGGCCGATCATGAGCAGCCCGTGGCCACCCGCCAAGGCCACCTCGAGGGCCCGTCGCGCCTCGAGCTGCCCACGGACGTCGGCGAGGTCGGGCGGCGCTAGCACGGGAGCGAGGGCCGGGACGGCCGGTCCGCTCGGGCTGACGACCGAGGTCGGGGCCATCTCGATCCGCGCCGGTTGCGCCGGGCCCGCGCGCCGCCGTTTCCGCAGCGCATCGACCGCGTCGCCTAGCGTTGCCACGGGCACGACGTCGAGCCCATCGACCAGCCGCGCCTCCGCGGCGCCATCCGCCGGCACGATGACTCGCCCGACGCGCCGTCGGGCCAGCGCCGCGACCATCGGCAGTAGACCTGGCACCGTCCGAATCTCGCCCCCGAGCGACACCTCACCGATCAGCGCCGCCCGGCCGGCCAGGGGAACGAACTGCTCCGAGCCGATCAGGATCCCGATCGCGATCGCCAGGTCCGCGGCGGAACCGGTCTTCGGGACGTCCGCCGGTGCGAGGTTGACCGTGATCCGTCACGGTGGGTGCACGAACCCCGCGTTGCGGAGGGCGCCGCGAACGCGCTCCCGAGCCTCGCGGATCGACGCATCCCCGAGCCCGACGATGGTGAACCCGGGCAGGCCCGGGGCGACGTCGACCTCGACGCGGATGACTCGCCCATCGAGGGCGACAAGCGTTGCGGACAGCAGCGTGGCCAGCACGCCGCCACCCTACGAAGACCCGCTTATCTCCGGCTCACCCGCCACGGCGGGAGGTCCTAGCGCGGGCGCGCCCCGGCCCCGCTCCCGGCGCCGATGCGCGCCTGGCCGCCCGAGGCCGACGTGACCTGCGGCGCGAAGACGGCATCGATCGCCTGGGCGAGCTCGATGATCTCCCGGCCCAGCGGCGAATCCGGCTTCGAGTAGGCGAACGGCGAGCCCGTGTTCTGCGCGGAGATCGCGACCCGGTACTCGTTCGTGATCTTCGTCTCGAACTCGCGCTTCAGCGCGCTCTCGGCGGCGCCCACGGAGATACCCGTGAAGGCGTTCGAGCGATTGAGGACCAGCTTCAGCCGCTTCGGGTCGAACCCGATCCGCCGCAGGGCCTCCAGCACCAGCCGGACGTTCTTGAGGCACGACAGGTCCGCCGTCATCACGATGTGGACCTCGTCGGCGTGCTCGAGGACCGACAGGGTCAGGTCGCCCAGGCGCTTGTCGACGTCGACGATCACGTAGTCGTACATCGTCCGGAGCATCGCCAGGACCGCCGCGAAGTTTTCCGGGGTGACGAGGTCGGCCTCCTCGGGCGAGGTCGGCGCGAGCAGCAGGTCGACGCCCGAATCGTGTTTGACCGTGACGCCCTTGAGCAGCTCCGCGTCGATCTGCGGGGCCGTCATGAGGTCGGTGACGGACTTCCGATCGTTTCCGAGGTCCAGGAAGACCCGGTGATCCCCGAACTGCAGCACGGCGTCGACGAGGGCGACCTTGCGGTCGAGCTCGGTTCGCAGCGCGATGGCCGTGTTGATCGCGATGGTCGTCGCGCCCACCCCGCCCTTGGCGCCGTAGAACGCGATCATCTTCCCGAGCGGCGGCCGGGTCCGCGACGCCGAATCGGACGCCCCGAAGCGTGAGAGCAGGCCCTTCATCCGGGCCAGCAGCTCGGCCTGGTGGAACGGCTTGACGAGGTAGTCGTCCGCGCCGGCCCGGAGGCCCCGGACCTTCTGCTCGACCTCCTTCTCGGAGGTCAGCATGATGATCGGGATGTGGTGCTTGCCACCCTCGTCGGCCCGGATCCGCTCGGCGACGGTGTACCCGTCGAGCTTGGGCAGGCTGACGTCGAGCAGGATCAGGCTCGGCGACTCGGACTGCCAGAGCTTCAGCGCCTCCTGCCCATCCCCCGCCACGACGACCGTGTAGCCGGCCTGCTTGAGGGTGTATTGGAGGAGGCGCTGGACGTTCGCTTCGTCGTCGACGACCAGGATCTTGGACATCAAAGCTCCCCTGTTGGCCTACTCGCGGGAGCCGCGCGAATCCGCCGGCCCCATGCCTCGTTCGACGAAGCCCGCGAACGGCTCGATCAGCCGCGTGAACTCCGTCGGGATGACGAACTTCGTGGATGGGCTCGCGCCCAGCGCCTTGAGCGCCTCCAGATACTGCAACGCCATCGTCTTCGCGTCGACCTGCCCGGCGGCGCTGTAGATCCGGGTCAGGGCCTCGCTGAAGCCCTCGGCGCGCAGGATCGCCGCTTGCCGCTCACCTTCGGCCTTCAGGATCTCCGACTGCTTCTGGCCCTCGGCGTTGTTGATCGCCGCCTGGCGGTTGCCCTCGGACTCGGTGATGACGGCGCGCCGCGTCCGCTCGGCGGACAGCTGGCGGTTCATGGCGTCCTGGACGTCCCGCGGCGGGGTGATCTCGCGGATCTCGACGGTCGTGACCTTGCCGCCCCAGCGCTCCGTGACCTCGTCGAGCTTGACCCGCAGGACCTCGTTGATCTGCTCGCGCTTGGACAGGACCTCGTCGAGGAGGATGTCACCGATCACCGCGCGCAGGGTCGTGGTGGCCACGCCCTGGAGCGCGCCGGCGAAGTTGGTGACGTTGACGACGCTCTTGAGCGGATCGCTGATCCGCCAGTAGATCAGGAAGTCGACGTTGATCGGCGCGTTGTCCTTCGTGATCGTCGTCTGGCTCGGGACCTCGATGAACTGCTCGCGCGTGTCGACGATCTTGGGCGACCAGATCAACGGGATGAGGAAGTTGAGCCCCGGTCCCCGGACCCATTCCTCGCGCGCCTGGCCGAGGCGGTACACGACCATCATGTAGCCCTGCCGAACGACCCGGACCGACAGGTACAGGATCACGATGATGACGACGAGAACGAACGCGCCCGTCGCCAGCAGGAGTGGGAGCTCCACCGATTACCTCCGATCCGCGCCGTGCGGGCATCGCCGCGCGGTCACGTGCCTGTCGATGATGACGGGTCCGGCTCGACGGTGAGCGTCAATCCGTCAACCTTGACGATCCGCACGGGCGTGCCGCGCTCGAGCGGCCGGCCATCTGCGGTGCGTGCGGTCCATTCCTCTCCGGCCGCGAAGACCGAGCCGAACGGGCTGAGCGGAGCGCGGACCTCGCCGGCAACGCCCGGCGCGACGGCGACCATGGGCCGGCCGGCGCCGACTCCGCGCGAGCGGAGCACGCCGAAGGCGACGAGGGCGACGATGACCGAGAAGGTCGCGCTGATCACGAGGATCACCGGCAAGGCGACCTGGGCGAGCGGCTCGAACGGATCGGACGGCCCGGTGAACAGGAACGACAGGCCCAACGCAAGGCACACCACGCCACCGAATCCAAGGAGGCCGTGGCTGGTCACGGTCACCTCCAGTCCGAACAGGACCATCCCCAGCAGGATCAGGAGCAGCCCGCCGATGTTGAGCGGCAGCGTCCCGGCCCCGATCAGGGCGAGGAGGATCATTAGCGCGCCGAGGATCCCGGTGACGAAGTTGGGGCTG
This sequence comes from Candidatus Limnocylindrales bacterium, assembly GCA_046707905.1. Taxonomy (GTDB): domain Bacteria; phylum Chloroflexota; class Limnocylindria; order Limnocylindrales; family CSP1-4; genus UBA5189. The sequence continues at coordinate 8,209 of JBKKDM010000237.1, read as the reverse complement.
TAGAGCTCGGCGACAAGCGCGATCGAGCCGGTCGAGAACAGCAGCGCCACGATCGTCGGGTCGGCCAGGATCCGGAAGAAGGCCAGGAACGGGTTCATCCCCTGCTCCATCGTCACGGCGCCGTCCAGGCTGAGGAGCACGGACTGGTTTCCGGCGACGGTCACGGTCTTGCCGTTGGCGAACGCGAGGACCTCCTCGAGCGTGCTGGCGATGCCATCCACGGCACCCTCGGCGACGGCTTCCTCGGCCGGCGAGGAGCGGGCGTCGCGGACGGTGGACACCGCCCACTCGACGTTCCGGTCGCGGGCGTTGGCGATCGAGGTGATCTTCGCGATGGCGTCGTTCATGACCTTGTCGCCGAGCGTGCCGGGGATGTCCGTGCCGTCGCCGCTGATCGGTGATGCCGCGCCGATGCTGGTTCCGGGCGCCATCAGGGCGATGTTCCCCGAGAGCGTGATGAAGGTCCCGGCGCTGGCCGCGAACCCACCCGCCGGGGCGACCCAGACGATGATCGGGATGCGGGCCTCCAGGAGCGTGCCGACGATGTCGTTGGTCGCCGTCAGCTCGCCGCCCGGGGTGTTGAGCTTGATGACGACGGCCGCGGCACTGCTCCGCTCGGCGCTCGCTATCGAATCCGCGAGGTACTTGGCCATCGTGTGATCGACGATGCCGGTGGTCGGGAGGACGACGACCTCGGGGCCGGCGCCGCGGACGCCAGACGCCGCGAGGCCCATCACCCCCAGGGCCATGCAGGTCAGGGCCAGCCGGGAGATCGGCGACAGCCGGGTTGAGGGCCGTCCGCGCGCCGCCCGCACGCTCCCCGCACCCCGTTGCTGCCCCCTGGTGGACACGGTGGTCACCACCTCCACGGCCAGTATCGCACCGCCGTGCGCAATGGTCGGATCAGCGGACGGCCGCACCCTCGAGATGCTCGAACACGAGGGCGCTCCACGATTCCATCCGATCGACGACTGCCGCGACCTCCGCGGGGCTCGCGAACTCGCCGGCGAGCTTGTCGAGCTCCCGGATGGCCACGGGCAGACCGCCCGAATCCGCGACGTACACCGCACCGAGATGGACGCTGCCGACCTCCGTCGTGTCGTCGTTGAGGAGGCCGATGAGCTGGAACTCCGGATCGAAGTCGGCTCGGAGCTCCTCGCGCCACTCTCGGCGCAGGCCGCCGGAGAGGTCGACGTCGCCGGGGTTGAGGTGACCGCCCACCCCGATCGAGAAGCGGTCGTGGAGGCGGGCGTCGCCGCCGGCTTTGGTGCGACGCATGAGGAAGTACCGCTCGCCGTCTCGAAGGACGAGGTACGGGATGACCTGCTTCCAGCCGCGGTCGACCTCCATCTCGGCCCGTGGCGCGAACCGGCCCTCCCGCGCGACGAGCTCCTCGAAGCCCTCGAGGGCGTCGGCGCGCACGCCGAGCCAACCGGGGTCGGCCATGATCGAGGCTCGGGGAATCACGAGAACCTGCTCGTCGGTCACGCGTCCTCCAGGAGTGCCGTTCGTGCCGCTTCCAGGCGGCGACGGAGGCGCTCCGCGTCGATGGGCTCGGCGGCCTCGAGCTGCTCCAACCAGCCATCGATCACGTCGCGCAGCGCTCGCAGCCCCTCCGCGACGGGCTGGGCGTTAGTAGCCAGGATGCCCGCGCCCATCTCCGGGTCGCCCCTCGCGATCCGCGTGGTGTCGCGCCAGCCCCCCGCTGCGAGCGAGGCCGCGAGTGGCCAGACCGCTTCGCGTTGCGGGCCACGTGCGACCGCCTCGACGAGCGCCGCGGAAAGCACGAGCGGAAGATGGCTGATCGCCGCGACCGCGGCGTCGTGCTCCGCGGCGGTCAATCGCAGTGGTCGCGCTCCCGTTGCCGAGGCCAGCGCTTCCGCGGCGGCCACGCCCTCGGGGCGCGCGCCCGAACCGGGTACGACGACCCACGGTCGATCGAGGAACAGGTCCGCGGTCGCGGCGTCCACGCCACTCGTCTCGCGGCCCGCCATCGGGTGACCGCCGACGAATGGCAGGTCGTGGCGGTCCGCCGCCGCGACGATCAGGGCCTTCGTGCTGGCCACGTCCGTGACGGTCGCCCCGGCATGGAGGCGCCGGCGAAGCCGTTTGCCAAGCTCGGAAAGCTGCTCGAGGATCGCCAGGGGCGGGCCGGCAAGGACGACAAGACCAGCGGCTTCCAGCGCGGCCTCGGCCGTCGCGGCCGCTTCGTCGACGATGCGCCGCCGCTTCGCCTCCGCCGGCCCTCGACCGGCGGGCGTCCACGCGGCCAGCGTGCCGCGATAGCCGGCCTCGCGGAGGGCCAGCGCGATGGAGCCGCCGATCAGGCCGAACCCGAGAAAGGCGATCCGGTCCGGAAGGGCGGCGGCTGCGGCCCCGCGGACCTTCACGCCACCGGGAGCGACGCTCACGACACCCGGGCCATCGGCTCAGAAGGTTCGGTTGTCATCGCGGCGGCGCTGGCGCTCACGCCGTTCCGACCCCCGTCGCTCGACGCCGCTGGGCGGCCCCGGCACGTCGGGGGGATTCTGGCGGCGCTCGTACTTCCGACGGTTCGTCACGCGGCGCTCCTGCCAGAGCACGCCGCCGCAGCGCGGGCAGCGCGACTCCTCGGCGAAGAGCGTCTCGATGGCGGCCGCCGTGTAGACGACGCGGCCGCAGATTCGACAGGCGAGGGTCGGCATCGGTCGAGGAACCGGCTCCGGTACGGGCCTCGATCGTAGCGTGGGTCAGCCCCCGAGGCGTGCCTCGTGGAGCGCCTCGTAGCGGGCCGGTCCGCCACCGAGGAAGCTCCGGAAGAGCATGAAGGTCTCGACCCGGAATCGGACCTGAAGGCCGTCGGCCGCGTGCTCCAGGGCGCGTGCCGCCACCGGCCCCAGCCGGAGCCCGTCGGTCCGCCCGATGGTCAGGTGCGCGGCGAACGGGCGCGTGTCCAGGACGAGCCCGCACTCCCCCGCGGCCGCGGTCAGCCCGTCGGCGAGACTGGCCAGGCGATCGGCGCCGTCGCGCACCCCGACCCAGAGGCTCCGCGGCCGCGCCAGGCTCGGGAATGCGCCGCCGCCGGAGAGCTCGACCTCGAAGGGATCGACGATGCTCGCCAGCGCATCGGCCGAGGCCTGGAGCGGCGCGACGCGATCCTCCGGGGTCGGGCCCAGGAAGCGAAGCGTGAGGTGCAGCCCGTCGACCCGGACCCAGCGGATCCGGGCGGTCCCGTCGCCGACGTCGTGCTGGACCCGCTCGATCAGCTCGCCGACGCGCGCTCGCGCCTCCGCGGGCACGGGCACGGCGAAGAACAGTCGAAGGACTCCGGGCGGGTCGACCGGCGCCTCCCAACGGCCGCCGCGCGGGCGTGGGCCGCCACGTGGGCGAGAATCGTCACTGCCCCGCTCCTCCGCGGCGCTCATGTCGATGCGGCCTGCTCGCGCTCCCAAATGTCCCGGTCGTGGCGGAGGATCTCGAGTGCCCGGTCGGCGGCGCGCCAGCCGTTGATCTCGACCGTCTTGTCCTCGAGGAGCTTGTAGGTCTGGAAGAAGTGCTCGATCTCGACGAGCCGATGCGGCCGGACCTGCTCGAGCCGCTCCACGTGGGCCTGGTGGGGGTCGCCCTCGGCGACGCACAGGACCTTGTAGTCAACGCCCTTCTCGTCGCGCATCTCGAGGACGCCGATCGGGCGAGCCCAGACCCGAACCCCCGTGAAGGTCGGCTCGTCGATCAGGAGGAGCGCGTCGGTGTGATCGCCGTCATCGGCCCGGGTGCCCTCGATGAAGCCGTATTCGAAGTTGTAGTAGACGGCCGACGAGAGCACCCGATCGAGCCGGTAGACGCCGGCCTTCTCGTCGAACTCGTATTTGTTCCGGCTGCCGCGCGGGATCTCGACGACGATCTCGACGCGCTCCGGAAAGTCCGCGGCCATCGCCGAACGATACTCGCCGGACCTCAGACGGCCTTCGGGGCGAGCTTCCCTGCCTGCTCCCGATCGATCAGGTCGTGCTCCGCCCACCAGCGGATCGTGTCGGTGAGCGTCTCGCGCAGCGGCCGGAACTCCATCCCGAGGGCCGCCCGGGTCCGGCTGGTATCAACGGCCGCGGCGTTGTCGAGAAGCCAGTCGATCGAGTCACTGGCGGGTAGCGGGCTGACGCGCCCACCGAACACGTCGTTGAGGCGCGCGAAGGTCCGGACCGTGCCGGCCGACATGAACCGACGGCTCGGATGCCGTCCTGTGAGCTCGTCGAGCAGCGCCGCGGCGTCGCGGTGGGTTGCCACGCCCGAGGTGAGGAGGTAGTGGCTGCCTGCGGGCTTGTCGAAGGCCAGCACGATCGCACGAGCCACATCCCGGACGTCGACCCAGGGCCCCCGACTGTCGATCGAGAACCCGCCGCCGAGGAGGTTGGTCACGAACCCGCTGCTCGTGCCCCTGGCCGTGTCCTCCGGCCCGATGACGATCCCGGGATGGATGGTGACGCGGGGCAGGCCGGCGGCCTCCAGCTCAAGTCCCACGAGCTCCGACTCGACCTTGCTGCGGAGGTACGGGTCGGTCCAGCCGCGATCGCCCGGTCCGGTCAGAGGCGTGTCCTCCGTCACAGGCGAGCGGCCGAGCGCAAACACGACGAGGGAGCAGATGTCGACGACCTTCGGCGTCTTCGCGCGCGCGGCCGCCGTGAGAATCGTCCGGGCCAGCGGCGCGTTGTTGGCCATGGCAGCGGCGGCCGTTCGGTCGTACCGGTAGGTCGCCGCCGCCTGCACGAGGACGTCCATCCCTTCGAGTGCTCGATCGATGAGCGCCGCGTCCTGGGCGTCCCCGGTGACAACCTCGACGCCGAGGCGATCGAACATCGAGCCGCTGGGCCAGGCGTCGCGCGAGACGATCCGGACGCGGTGGCCGGCCTCGACCGCGGCCCGGACCGTCGACCGCCCGACGAATCCGGCACCGCCGGTGATGACGACCTTCATAGGTTCTTCCTCACTGGCTGATCGGGCAGCGTACCGGGATAGGCGGGCGGATCAGCCTCGGCCGCCATGACTGTCAGACACGATTTCGCCCGGAAGGATCGTGGAAGTGTCCTCGCAGGCCTTCCAACGGTAGGTTTGTTGCGTGGGAGTCATGAATCTCGGTCCACAGCCTCCAGGAAGGCACGCTTCGGGCCAGATCGTGTCTGGTACGCACGAATATGTCCGGGGCAAGCGCCGTCCAACCACCTGGGCGCCCGATTCACAGCGATTTCGGGTCTACCAGACACGACGAGACTGAACTCGCGTTGGATCCCGCAGCCCGACGCGATGCCCGGCCGTACCGCGGGCGTCAGTCGTTGTAGAGCCGCTCCTCGATGAGCTTCTCCTGCACCGGTCGCCCCGTGGGGTCGAAGCAGGAGAAGTCGAAGTGCTTCTGGAACTCGACGTCGAGGTTGTCGGCGCCGCTCCGGTTCTTCTCCACCGAGCAGATGATCCAGTCGCGGAAGCGCTGCGCCTGGTACGGGTTGAACTCGATGTTGACCTTCGCGACGATGTTGTACTTCTCGTTCAGGATCAGGATGACGTCGGCTTCGTAGTTGATGGCCGACGAGCCGCGCAGGTGGTGGTTGCGCAGGCGGGCCGCCTTGAGGCCCTCCTTGTCCGCCGCGACGATCGCGATCGTCGGGAGCTTCTCCGTCAGCGCGATGTCCTTCAGGCCGTTGACGACGTAGGTGACCTTCTCCGACTCCGTGTCGGGCTCCGGGATCTGCGGGACCTTCTGGAGGTAGTCGACGATCAGGACCATGCGCCGCTCGCCGGACTTGCGACGATGGATGTCGATCAGCTCCCGGAGGTTCTCGACGGTGCTGGCGGTCGCAGATCCGCGGAGCAGGTAGAGGTTGCTGCCGTAGCGCGCGATTCGCTCGATCGCCGGCTTGAGCTTGGGGTTCATGGCGAGGTCGACCGGCGCGTCGCCGGCGCCGCGGGCCCAGCTCTTGACCACCTCGGCCCGGACGTCGGTGATCTTCACCGCGCCGCTGGTCGGCTTGGTGTTCGGCAGGTGCGGCAGCGCCGACTCCATGGCCATGAGGCGGTTGAGCATGTCCGCGTCGTCGTGCTCGAAGCAGACGTACAGGACGTACGCCTGACCGGACGCGGCGATGTTCCGGGCCATCTGGAGGGCCATCGTGGTCTTGCCCGTGCCCTGGGCCCCGCCGATGAGCATCAGCTCACCCGGTCGCAGCCCGCCGCCGAGCATCTTGTCGAGCGGCGCCATGCCGAGCGGGACCGGCTCGAAGTCGGCCAGCTCGCCCGTGGCGACCTTCTCGCGGACGTCGTTGAGCACGTCGATTGCGGTCCGCGGCGCCATGGATCCGTGGCCGGTCTCCAGGAACCACGGCTCCGACTCCGCGGCCGCCGTCGCGGCGCGGCTCCCGCTCTTCTCGTTGCCCCCTGTCACGCGGTCGTGCCTCCCATTCGAGCTTCCAGTGGCGACATCGTGCCCAGATCGTCCCACAGCCGGGTGATCGTGCGCAGTCCCGACTCATAGTTCAAGAGGACCATCGTCTCGTTGGGGGCATGCGCGTTGTCATCCGGGTTGGTGAACCCGAGCATCGTGATCGGCAGGCCCAGGATGTCGTCGAACATCGCGGCAACGGGGATGCTGCCGCCCGAGCGGATGAAGACCGGGACGACGCCGTGGGTCGCCTCGAGGGCCCGCGCCGCGGCCTTCGAGACGGGCAGGTCGGGGTCCATTCGGAGCGCCCGCGCGGTGCCGAGGTTCTGGACCTCGACCTTCACGCCTCGGGGCGCGACCTTCAGCACGTAGTCCCGGATCGCCGCGAACAGCTTCTCGCCGTCCTGGTCCGGGACGAGCCGGCAGCTCACCTTGGCGTGCGCGTGGGCCGGGATGATCGTCTTGCTGCCCTCGCCCGTGAAGCCGCCCCAGATGCCGTTGACGTCGAGGGTCGGGCGGACGCCCATGCACTCGAGGAGGGTGAAGCCGGGCTCGCCGACCACGAGCTCCGGGACCCCGGTCACCTTGTGGAAGTCGCCCTCGTCGAACGGCAGGCAGCTGATCTCGAAGCGCTCCTGCTTCGTCGGCGCGACGACGTCGTCGTAGAAACCGGGGACGAGCACGCGACCCGAGGCGTCCTTGAGCTCGGTGATGATCCGGGCGAGCGCGTTCGCGGGGTTCTGCACGGCCCCGCCGTACGAGCCGGAGTGGAGGTCGATCGGCCCGCCGGAGACGTCGATCTGGACGTAGACCATGCCCCGGAGGGACGTGGTGAGGGCCGGCACGTTGCCCTCGAAGAAGCCCGTGTCGCTGACCACGATCGCGTCGGCCGCGAGGCGGTCGCGGTTGGCGGCGAGCCACGCGTCCAGCCCGACCGAGGAGTGCTCCTCCTCGCCCTCGAAGATGAACTTCAGGTTGAGTGGCAGCTTCCCGCGGGTCGCGAGGATCGCCTCGGCGGCCTTGAGGTGCATGTGGAGCTGCCCCTTGTCGTCCGCCGAGCCCCGGCCGACCATCCGACCGTCGCGCACGAATGGGTCGAACGGCGCCGTCTCCCAGAGCTCGATCGGGTCGACGGGCTGGACGTCGTAGTGGCAGTAGACGAGGATCGTCGGCGCGCCCTCGGCGTGGAGCCAGTCGCCATAGACGATCGGGTGGCCGTCGGTCGGCAGGATCGCCGCGTTCTCGATCCCGATGCGGCTCATCTCGTCGGCGATCCACCGCGCGGCGCGCTCGACGTCCGGCTTGTGCTCCGGCAGCGTGGAGATGGACGGGATCCGCAGGAGCTCCTTGTAGGACTCCAGCCGTTCGTCCTTGTGGGCGTCGAAGTACGCCTCGATCGATTGGTCGACGGTCAGCATGCTCGGGATGGTAGCGGGCGCGTCCCACGCGACGGCTCAGCCCCGCCACCAGGCGCACGACGGACCCGTTCACCCGACCTTGCCAGATTCACGCCCGAGGGCAACTGGGCCGCAGGACGCCACCCAACGGACATCGACGTCGCTGTGACCGGTCGCCACACGCTCGCGGCAAGCGGTCCGGCGACTACGACCCCCGAAAACCCCATGGCCGTCCAGCCTAGTGGCCCCAGGACGTGAACCTGGCACATTGGGTGGGAATCGAACCGCCCGGCCGGTGGCCGGGCGGAATGGTCTGTTCTGACGAAGCCGATCAGGCGGGGTTCGGGGCCGGCGACGACTTCGGCTTGCCCTCGGGCTTCACGGCGGGGACCGGCGTTGCAGCCGG
>JBKKDM010000236.1:0-10186 GCA_046707905.1 Candidatus Limnocylindrales bacterium | reverse complement strand
GAGTTCACAGCCCGATGTCCCAGGAAAAGACCGTCGCCCTGAACCGCCGCGCCCGCCACGAGTTCTCGATCGAGGACTCGATGGAGGCGGGCATCGTGCTGTCCGGGACCGAGATCAAGGCGATCCGCGCGGGCAAGGTCAACCTCGCCGATTCATTCGCTCGCATCGAGCGCGGAGAGGCCTGGCTCGTCGGTGCCCATATCGCGCCCTGGGAGGGCGGCAACCGGCTGAACCACGAGCCGAAGCGCGACCGGAAGCTGCTCCTCCACCGGAACCAGATCGACCAGCTCCTCGGCAAGACCAAGGCCAAGGGGCTGACGCTCGTCCCGCTGAAGCTCTACATCACGTCGCGGGGCAAGGCCAAGCTCGAGCTCGGACTCGGGAAGGGCAAGCAGCTCTTCGACCGGCGGCGGGAGATCGCCACTCGCGATGCCAAGCGCGAGATCGAGCGAGAGCTCGCAGACGCAGGGCGGGGTCGCTGACGGGCCTTCTCGCTCCTAGCGCAAGAAGTAGCGCCGGCTGAGCGGAACCTCGCGCAGGGCCTCGGTCGCGAGCGGCCGGCCGGCCAGCGTCACGCTTCCATCGCGCGGATCGACCTCCACTGGCGCGGTGGCGCGATTACGAACGAGGTTGTCTCGCGTGAGGCCGCGGCAGCCGGCGATGGCGACGATCTCGCGGCCGGTATCGAGGCGGCGGCGAACGGCGGCCTGATCCGCCGAGCCAGAGACGAACAGGACCGAGACGGATGGCGCGCCGTGCGGCAGGCCCGCCCACTCCGGCGCGAATCGCGTCGGCTCGGCGCGCTCGACCGTCGCGTTGCCCTCCCCGAGCGGCGCCCAGGCAGGGTGGCCGCCCTTCAGGATGAGCTCCGGCTTGGCGCCGAAGTACGCCGGCTTCCAGAGGACGATGTCGGCGAGACGACCGGGCCGGAGCGACCCGACGTGATCCCCGACGCCATGGACGATGGCCGGCTCGATCGTGACCTTGGCGAGGTAGCGGAGCACTCGGGCGTTGTCGGGGGTCGGGCGGCCGTCGTCGGCGGGAAGCGGCAGGTCCGGGAGCCCAGGGTGGTCTCGGCCCGCCTCGGTCGAGCGCCAGGCCTGCATCGCGTGGGCCAGCTGGAACGTCCGGCGCACGGTCTCGGCGATCCGGCCCATCCCCTGCGAGTCGGAGTTCACGATCTGGATCGCGCCGAGCTCGTGGAGCGGCCCCTCGGCCGCCATCGTGGCCGGATGGAGCCGGTCGCGGATCAGCGCGAGATCCTCCTCCACCCCGAACGACGCGCCGTGGTTCAGGACCGTCATGGCGAGGCCCTCGTCGACCGCGGAGACGCCCCACGGGATCGTCGGCGTCGTCGACGAGCAGAAGATGTTCGGCTCGCGCACCAGGGCGATCACGTCCGGGACATGCCCGCCGCCAGACCCCTCCACGTGGTACGCGTGCACGGTCCGACCCGCGATCGCGGCGACGGTGTCCTCGAGCTCGGCCGTCTCGTGCAGGCCGTCCGTGTGGAGGCTCACCGTCACGTCGCGCTCGTCGGCGAAGCGGAGCGTCGCGTCGATCAGCGCCGGCGACGCGCCGTAGTCCTCGTGGATCTTGAAGCCGACCGCGCCGGCCTCGAGCAGCGTCTCGAGCGACCCCGGGTCAGTCGAGCGGGCGTTCGCCTGGAGCCCGACGTTGACCGGGAAGCCCTCGAGGCCGCGGAGCGTCCGCGCCATGCGCTCGGCCGGCTCGGAGAAGCCCGCGCTGATGAGCGTCGTGACACCCCCGGCGAGCGCCGGCGCGATGAGGTTCGGACTGATGAAGTGGACGTGGCTGTCGACGGCGCCCGGGGTCGCGATGAGGCCGTATCCCGAGATGGGCCGGGTGTGCGGCCCGATGACGAGGTCGATCCCGTCGCTGATCGCAGGGTTGCCTGACCGCCCGATCCCGGCGATTCGACCGTCCTTGATGCCGATGTCGGCCTTGACGACGCCGATGGCCGGGTCGACGACGATCGCGCCGACCACGACCGCGTCCAGCTCCGAGGGACCCGCCGCGCCGGACTGGGCCATCCCGAGCCGGAGGTCCTTGGCGTAGCCCCAGATCGGCTCGTCGCCGAGCGCCTGGCGATCCTCCTCGACCTCGATCCAGAGGTCCGTGTCGCCGAGCCGGATCCGGTCACCGAGCTGCGGCCCGAAGCGGGCGCGACGCTCGGCGGGGGAGAGGCGATTCACGCCTCCGTGCCGCCCGCGGGCGGGTCGCCGCTCCCGCGTAACCGCACGAGCCCGACCGTCAGCGTCTCTCCGGGGCTCCAGCGCTGCGACGAGCCCGCCTCGAGGTCGAGGCGGAACCCGCGGGCGGCCCGGCGGTCGAACTCGAGTCGCGCGTTGACCTTGTCGAACGGGAAGTGCGAGGAGATGCGGACGACGCGCCGGGAGGTGTTCCGAACGCTCAGCTGGAGGTACTCGCCACCGTTCTCGACCCGCCGGCCGTCGCCCGGTGCGGGAACGATCGCGCCGGGCCCGCGCGAATCCGCGGCGGCCGGACCGTCGCCCAGCGGATCGACCAGCGAGATCAGCCGAGTCCCGTCCTCGAGGAGCACCTCGAGGCTCACGAGGTCCACGAGCTCCCTGACCCCGGGCATGACGTCGGAGGGCGAGACGGCGGTGCGACCCGCCGCTTCGACATCCGCGTAGGAGCCCCCGGCCCGCGCCGCCTCGAGCATCGCGTCGCAGATGAGCGCCACCGTCTCCGGCGCATTGAGCGCGAGGCCCGCATCGCGATGCCGGCGAGCCAGCTCCGCCGCTCCGAAGAGCAGCAGCCGCTCCTCCTCCCAGGGCGTCAGTTGCATGGCCGAGATCGTACGGGACTGCAAGACCCTCGATACCGGGTCCGCCGGGCGGGAGACCCGCTCGTCGCGCGCCCCGGCCTACGGTCGCTCCATGCCTACCAACGTCAGCTTCGGCTACGCGCTCTCCAGCGAGGAGCACAGACCCCTCGACCTCGTCGCCAACGCCCGCCGGGCGGAGGAGGCGGGCTTCGACTTCGCGATGCTTTCCGACCACTTCCATCCCTGGACCGATCGGCAGGGCCAGAGCCCCTTCGTCTGGTCGGTCCTCGGCGGAATTGCGGCGGCGACGCAGCGGATCACCATCGGTACCGGCGTGACCGCGCTCAGCGTCCGGATCCACCCGGCGATCCTGGCCCAGGCGGCCGCGACGGTCGCCGACATGCTGCCGGGTCGCTTCTGGTTCGGCGTCGGGACCGGCGAGAACCTCAACGAGCACGTCCTCGGCGACGCCTGGCCAGAGCATTCGATGCGGGCGGCCATGCTCGAGGAGGCCGTCGAGCTGATCCGCGAGCTCTGGAAGGGCGAGCTGGTCGACCACGACGGCGAGTTCTACCGGGTCAGCCGCGCGAGGCTCTACACCGTCCCCGAAGAGCTCCCGCCGATCCTGATCGCGGCCGGCGGAGATGAGACGGCCGCCCTCGCGCGGAAGATCGGGGACGGCCTGATCACGACGTCACCCGACAAGGCCATCCTGAAGGCATTCGGCACCAAGGGCCCCCGGCTCGGGCAGGTGACCGTGTGCTGGGCCAAGAGCGAGGCTGCGGCCCGCCGCACGGCGCTGGAGTGGTGGCCGACCGCGGCGATCCCGGGCGACAACAGCACGGAGCTGCCGCTGCCGTCGAGCTTCGAGGCTCTCGCGAAGCTGGTCACGGAGGATGCGCTGGCCGAGCAGGTGGCGTGTGGCCCCGACCCGGAGGTCCACGTCGCCAAGATCCAGCCCTACCTCGACGCCGGTTTCAGCCACGTCTACCTCCACCAGGTCGGTCCGGACCAGGAGGGCTTCTTCCGATTCGCCGAGCAGGAGCTGCTCCCGCGCCTGCGCGGGAGCCGCACGAAAGCGAGGAAAGCGGCATGACGATGCGGCAGGCGGCCGGCGGCGCCGGCGATGTCGACGAGCGCGAGCGGACGACCGAGGACGCTCTCGAAGCCGAAGGACGCCCCGAACCGGACGACGGACCCGATGGCGGCGTGGCGCCCGCGATCAAGGGGACCTCCCTCGCCGGCCCAACCGGCGGGACGGTTGTCGCGGCGACGGACGGATCGCTCGAGCCGACCATCGACGCCGATCCCGACCGCACCGCCCCCGAAGGCGAGGATCGCCGCTAGCGATGCCGTACCGGAAGCTGAGCGACCTGCCCGAAGCGCAGGTCGACCAGTACTCGACGCACCAGAAGCATGCGTTCCTCGAGGCGTTCAACAGCGCCTACGAGGAGTACGGCGGCGATGAAGGTCGGGCGTTCGCGACGGCCCACGCCGCTGCGCAGCGGGCACCCGAACGAGAGCCGGATCGCGACGAGGATCGCGACGAGAAGACCGGGAGCTAGCCGCCGCGCAGGAAGACCGACCGCGGGACCAGCGCCACCCGAACCGCCTCGAGCACGAGCGTCGTGACCTGCGTCTCGTCGACGGTCGAGCCAGCCTCGTAGGTCAGCCAGCGGGCCCGCTTCGCGATCCGCGCCCCGTCCAGGGCCCCGGCCGGATCGTCCATCAGGTCGCCGTTGGGGAAGCCGATGTGGACGTGGACGCCCTCGGGCCAGATCCACGCGAAGAACACGCCGTTGCGCCGGATGGGCAGGTCGTACCCGATCAGCCTCCAGCCCGGCCGAACGCGCTCCATGGCATCGGGCGCGGCGTCCGCGACGAGCTCGCGCAGGCGCTCGGCGATCTCGAGGAGCGGCGGCGCGTAGCCCTCGAGGAGCGCCTCGACCGGCATCGATTCCTGGATCTTGCGCGCCATCGGGTAGAATGTACGCTCGAACGTGAACAGCCGTTCGATTCTGTGGGGATGCGTGGTCTCGACAGGGTCTGGTTGTCAGCGGACGCGAGCCGAGGTTGTCGCCAGGCCTCGTTAAACCGGCGGCAAAACGAAGTACCTGCCAACAAGCAGTCGACTCTCGCCCTCGCCGCTTAGGCGGTAAGGTGAGCGTGGAAACGGCCCCCATCCCGCGGGCCGCGGAAGCGTCATTCAGCGGGATTGCAGCCCGGATGAGCGTCGCGTAATCCGGAGTCAAGCCCGATCTAGGGACACGTGACTGGACCCCGAGGCAGGGTGCCGATCTTCGGCCCCGGGGTTGACGAAAACGATCGGACACGCTCGTAGTGGACGCTGTCGAAGGGCTCTGGACGGGGAGTTCGACTCTCCCCCATCTCCACCACCTCCTGGTCACCTGCGCCGGTTCGGCGCGCCCGCGACGTTATCGCCAGCCCAGGTCCGGCGCCACGTACTTGAGGATGCTCTCGACGGCGTGGGCGTTGTAGTCGACGCCGAGCTGGTTCGGGACCGTGAGCAGCAGCGTGTCGGCCGCCTGGATCGCGGTGTCCTTCGCGAGCTCCCGGACGAGCACGTCCGGCTCGGCCGCGTACGAGCGGCCGAAGATCGCCTTGGTCTGCGCGTCGATGAAGCCGACCTTGTCCTGGTCGTCGCCGCCGCGCCCGAAGTACGCCCGATCCCGATCGTCGACCAGGGCGAAGATGCTCCGGCTCACCGAGACCCGCGGCTCGCGGGCATGCCCGGCCGCCGCCCAGGCCTCGCGGAACAGCCGGATCTGGTCTGCCTGGAGCTCGTGAAAGGGCACGCCGGCATCCTCGGTCATGAGGGTCGACGACATCATGTTCAGCCCGAGCTTCCCCGCCCACTCCGCGGTCGGGCGAGAGCCGGCGCCCCACCAGATGCGGTCACGCAGGCCCGGCGAGTGGGGCTCGGGACGGAGCAGTCCGGGCGGGTTCGGGAACATCGGGTTGGGGTTGGGCTGTGCGAAGCCGGCGCCCTCGATCACCTGCAGGAAGACCTCCGTGTGCCGGCGGGCCATCTCGGCGCCGACCGCGTCACCCTCGGCCGGCTGGTAGCCGAAGTGCCGAAAGCCATCGATGACCTGCTCCGGGGAGCCACGGCTGATGCCGAGCTGGAGGCGGCCACCGGCGATGAGGTCGGCGGCGCCGGCGTCCTCGGCCATGTACAGCGGGTTCTCGTAGCGCATGTCGATGACGGCGGTCCCGATCTCGATCCGCTTCGTACGTGCCCCGATCGCGGCGAGCAGCGGAAACGGCGAGGCCAGCTGCTGGGCGAAATGGTGGACCCGGAAATAGGCGGCGTCGGCGCCGAGGTCCTCGACGGCCTCGGCCAGCTCGATCGACTGGATGAGTGCGTCTGACGCCGATTGAACCTGCGAGTACGGCCCGGCCGACCAGTGCCCGAACGAGAGGAAGCCGATCTTCTTCACGGGGTCGAGTCTAGGAGCGGTCGGTCAGATCGACCCGCCCTGGACTCGATCGGCCTCCGACTCGACCTCCGCGAGGATCCAGCCGTTCGCGAGGTCTGACAGCTCGGCGATGGCCTCGGGCCGGAGCCAGAGGCGGCCCCAGCGAGCGTCGTCCGTCGCGACCCGGGCCAGCCCCGAGTTCACCAGGATCGCGATGTGGTGCTGGAGGCTTGTCCGCGGCACGTCGAGGCGCCGGGCCAGCTCGCTGGCGGTGAGCGGGCCCGACCGGAGCTCCCGGAGCGCCCGGATCCGGAGCTCGTCGCCCATCGCCTTGGCCATCAGCACCAGCCGAGCCGGGGGCTCGGTGGGCAGGAGCCCGCTCGGCGGCACCGGGTAGAGGATCACGAGGCTCTCGCCAAAGTCGGTCAGGGCCCAGCCCGGGTAGATCAGCGTCGACGGGGTGAGCACGACCCGCGACTGGCCGACCTCGCCGGCGAAGGTCATCCCCGGCGTGAGCTGCTCGAGCACCTCGTCCAGGTCCCGTGTCGTCACGAGATCGCGCGCGCGCTCCGCGTCGGCGGCCTGCGCGGCGGCGATTCCCGGCTCCATCTCGGCGAAGCCCGTCTCGAGCCACCGCGACAGCGCGGCGACCAGCTCGTCGCGGACCTCGTCGTGCGGCCGGCCGAGCGCGTTTCGAAGCACGTGCTGCCAGTGCCGGACGCCCGGGTAGGAAGTTCGAATGAATTGCCGGATGGCGTCGCGGTCGCCGTCGACCGCATCCCGGATCACGTTCGGCGGCGTGACCGCGCGGTAGGCGCGCCGGTAGTAGCCCAACATCGTGAGCACCACGTCGCGTGGATCCGCGTCCCGGAGCGCGGCCACGACGTTGGCTGCCGTCGGATCCTCGGTCCTGGCGTGGGCGAAGCCCAGGAGGCTGACGAACGGGTCGCGCCCGATCTTCTCGAAGGCCCTGACGAGCGCGCCGTCGTCCACTGCCCGGGCGCGCCGCCTGATCTCGGGTGCCGTCGCGATCCGGGCGTCGGTCGTCCGGTCCGCGATCAGCGGGCCACAGATGAGCAGGTCGTAGCCGGTTCCGGGCTGGACCGCGATTGGCAGCTCGCGCACGGTCGAAAGCGTACCCGGACCGCGAGGAGACCCTCGATTGGATCCGGTCCGTCGTAGGCGAGGATCGCTGGGCCGACATCGTCGTCGACTGAGCTTCTTCGCCGCCAGCTGCGCAGGGCCCCGGAACCTCCGCCGGGGTCCTGTTCAGATTTCTGGCTGGGGTGCGCCGATCGCGCTCCAGCGTCGGTAGCGCGGCGGCCACTCGGTGGCCGCCCGCTCGCCGAGGATCGCGGTCTGGACCTGGAGCTCGAAGAGCCAGTAGGTGTCGTCGACCTCGAAGTACCAGCCGTCCGCGACGCCGTCCCGGAGCTCGCCCTGGGGGACCAGCCGCGCCCGGCCACGGACCGAGAACTCGTCCGGTGCGGCCTTGTCCTGGGCCGCGTGCAGCGCGAACCGCCCGTCCTCCATCAGGTCCTGACGCTTCGCCGAGTCCAGGAGGAACACGTACAACCCGCCGTCGACAATTCCGACCGTCACCGGATGGATTCGCGGCGCGCTGTCGCTCCCACGAACCGTCGCGAGCAGGGCGGCCCCCTGGCCGCGATCGAGGTGACGGCCGCCGGCCGCGGCCAGATCGGGCGATGCGGCCGCGAAGGTGCCCCACGAGGCGAGGGGACGCGGAGCGTCAGTGGTCGTCATTGAAGCCAGTCTGTCCGACGTCGCCAGCCTTGTGAAGGTCCAGTTGCTACCGTCCGGGCATGACCACCATCCAGGAGCTGCGGGTCGCCCTCACGGTCGAGGACTACGACCGCGCCGTCGCGTTCTATCGGGACGCCCTCGGGCTGTCCGAGGTCGAGTCGTGGGCACGCCCGAACGGCCGGGGGATGATCCTCGACGCCGGGCGGGCCACGCTCGAGCTGTTCGACCCCCGCCAGGCCGAGACGCTCGACGAAATCGAGGTCGGGCGGCGGGTGTCCGGATCCGTCAGGTTTGCCATTCACGTCGATGACGCCGAGGCCGCCGCGGCCGAGCTGGCGGAGGCCGGCGCAACGCGGGAGCACGCCCTCGTCGTCACGCCGTGGGGCGATCGAAATGCCCGGGTCCGCACGCCGGACGGGATGCAGCTGACGCTGTTCACGCCGCCCGAGGATGGTCCGCACCCCTGGGACGGCAGCAAGGCAGGCTAGAGGCGCTGGCCCGATCGGGCTAGAGAAACGGCGCCGCGGCCGTGGCTATGCTGCGGCCATGGTCGACGGACCGACGGACCGACCGCTCTCGCAACCTTCCTGGTTCCCCGCGTTCGACCACCTCCTCGAGACATGTCGCCGGTCCCGCACGGCGCTGCTCTCCGTGGTCCATGACGACGCCGCTGACGACGCCGCGCGCGACGTCCTTTCCTGCGAGGCGCTCGTCCACGTCGACGCGGTTCTCGAGGGCCTCATCCTCCTCGCCCGAACGGGCCAGTTCTCCTCCGAGGAGCTCCGGGCGCTGGTGCAGCGCGCCGGCATCGTGGCGCCGCCCCGACCGGGAACCGCCGATGCGCGAGCCGCGGAGATGGAGGTCGCGCACGACCGGCCGGGCATTCGCACGATCGACGGCCGGACGATGCTCGCGGCAGGCCACGCTCGCGTGGTGTTCTCGCTGATCCCGCGGCTGCCAGCGGATGCCGTCGCGTGGTCGTCGAACGGGCGAGGGTACGCGGACATCCCCGTGCCGCGCTCCGAGGGCGAGCTGATGCTTCGGGCCGAAGAGCTGGCCCGCGTGGTCTGGCGGGTCGCCGCCGGCGATCCCCGCCGCGACGAGCCGCTTCGACGCACGGTGGCGTTCTTCGAAGCCGGTTCCCGCCTCAGCTTCCGAGGCTTCCAAGCCGCCTGAGCGCGCCCCGGCCGAACGCCCATCCGGGCGTTGCCGCTGTGCGCGTCGTCATGCGCGAGGCAGGACCACGATTCGCCTGTTGGGCTCTTCGCCGATGGACTGGGTGGCGACGCCCGGGTTGCCCTTGAGCGCGAGGTGGATCCAGCGACGCTCGAGCGCTGGCATCGGCTCCAGCTGGAGCATCTTGCCGGTCTCGACGACCTTGGCGGCCGCGCGCTCCGCGATCTCGCGAAGCTGGCGCTCGCGCCGGCCACGGTAGTCCTCGACGTCGACCAGGACGCGTGTCCAGGCGCCCATCTGCCGCGACAGCATCAGGTTCACGAGGTGTTGGAGGGCGGAGAGTCGCTCGCCCTTGCGCCCGATCAGCGCGCCGAGCTCCTCCCGCTCGCCCTCGGCGCCGAGGACGTTGAGCCGGCTCGTCTCGCCGGTCTCGACATCGACCCGGGCATCGAACCCGATATGGACGAGGAGCTGCTCGAGGATGACCTTCCCGGCGGCGAGCGCCTCGGGCGATGCCTCGGCGGCCTCGAGCTCGGCCCGCTCGGACGCAACGGAGCCGCGGAGGGCCTGGACTTCGGCCTCCTCCCGCTCCGACAGGTCGCTGGCGCCACGGCGCGGGGCTCGGTCGGCGTAGCCACCGCCGCGATCGTCGCGGCGCGGTCCGCGATCGCGGAAGCCGCCACGGTCGCCACGGTCGCGGCGCTCCTCGCGGGGGCGAGATTCGGTGGTCGCCTCATCCATGACCGGGGCGCCCTCTGGCGCCTCTGCACGCTCCTCGCGCGGCAGGTCCGTGCGCTCGCGGAACGCGGGCCGTTCGCCACCTCGGTCGTCGCGACGGGGCTCGCGGAGCGCGGGCCGGTCGCCACCTTCGCGGCGCGGGCCGCGGTCGCCGAAGCCACCACCTTCGCGGCGCGGGCCGCGGTCGCCGAAGCCACCACCTTCGCGGCGCGGGCCGCGGTCGCCGAAGCCACCAACTTCGCGGCGCGGGCCGCGG
>JBKKDM010000235.1:0-9882 GCA_046707905.1 Candidatus Limnocylindrales bacterium | reverse complement strand
TTCGGGCATCGCGGCATCGAGGGCAAGGTCCTCGCGGCGCACTTCGCTCGCGACCACTCCGTGCCCTACCTCGGCCTGTGCCTGGGCCTCCAGTGCGCCGTGATCGAATTCGCCCGCGAGGTCGTTGGGTCGAAGGACGTCAACTCGACGGAGTTCGACATGTTCACCACGAATCCCGTCATCGACTTCATGCCCGACCAGCGCGATCTCGAGGACAAGGGCGGCACGATGCGCCTGGGGCTGTACCCGGCGAAGCTCACCCCGGGCTCCAAGGCCGCGGAGGCCTACGGCCAGGAGGTCATCTACGAGCGCCACCGCCATCGATTCGAGGTCAACAACCAGTACCGCCAGACGCTCGAGGACGCCGGCATGATCCTTTCCGGCCAGTCGCCGGATGGCCGGCTCGTCGAGATCGTCGAGCTTCGAGACCACCCGTGGTTCGTGGCGAGCCAGTTCCACCCGGAGTTCAAGAGCCGGCCCGAGCGGCCGCATCCGCTGTTCGACAAGTTCGTTGAGGCGGCGCTCGAGGAAGGCCCGGTCGCCGGCCAGCGGGAGCGCCGCCTCGACCGAGAGCCGGTCGCCACGGAGCCGGTCGCCACGGAGCCGGTCGCGACGGAGCCGGTCGCCACGGAGCCCGCCCCGTCGTCGGCGTCGTCCGAGACCATCTCCGCCTGACCGAGGCTCACCGTGACCACGGACGCACGGCTCGGGGCCTACCGGCCCGAGCACGGACCCGTGATCGTCGGCTGGATCCGAACCGTCGACGAGGCCGACGCCTGGGCATCGCGCGATCGTCTGCCGGTCCTCGACGACCTCGCACGCTGGCAGGCCGAGCCTGATGTCTTCCCCTTCGCCTGGCTCGAGGGCGAGACGCTCGTCGGCTACGGCGAGATCTGGGAGGACCTCGACGAGGGCGAGGCCGAGCTGGCGCGGCTCGTCATCGCGCCGGAGCATCGCAGCCGGGGCCACGGGCGGGCAATGACGCGGGCCCTCGCGGACGCGGCCCATCGACGCGGCTTCGAGACCGTCTGGCTGCGCGTCGTCGCGGGGAACGAAGCAGCGCGTCGCGCCTACGAGGCCGCCGGGTTCGCTCGCGCCACGGCGGAACAGGAGGCTGCCTTCAACATCGAACAGCCTCGCGCTTACGTCTGGATGCGCGACCTCACCTAGAATCAGGTTTCAAGATCACCGAACCCGCCCGCCCTGGAGCCTGCCATGAAGCTCTTCCTCGACACCGCTGATATCGAAGAGATCCGGACCGTCCACGCCTGGGGCGTGCTCGACGGGGTCACCACCAACCCGACCCTCTTCGGGAAGGTCAAGGGCATGACCTACGAGGAGGTCCTCAAGCTCATCTGCGACATCACGCCCGGACCGGTCTCGGCCGAGGTCGTCGCCGACGACGTCGACGGGATGCTCAAGGAAGGCCGGCACTTCGCGAAGATCGCCGACAACATCTACGTCAAGGTGCCGATGTCCGAGAACGGTCTCGAGGCGATGAGCCGCTTCCGCGCCGACGGCATCAAGACCAACTGCACCCTGATCTTCACCGCCAACCAGGGGCTGCTCGCCGCGAAGGCCGGCGCCTCGCTGCTGTCGCCGTTCGTCGGACGCGTGGACGACATCAACGAGGACGGGATGCTGGTCATCCGCGAGCTCTCGGAGATCATTCGGTTCTTCGAGTACGACTCCGAGGTCCTGACCGCGTCGGTCCGCCATCCGCGCCACGTCACCGAGGCGGCGCTGAACGGCTCGCACATCGCGACCCTGCCCTTCAAGGTCTTCACCCAGATGGTCCACCACCCCCTGACCGACAAGGGCATCGTCCAGTTCAAGCGGGATTGGGAAGCGGCTCGCGCCACCGCCAACGAGAGTGCCGCGAGCGGCGAGCCCGCGAAGGTCTGACCCGCCGCCCGTGAGGCGGCCGACCGCGGCGCCTGGCCGTCCGGAGCCGCCGCTCGGTTTCAGGCGGTCTCGAACCACTCCCCGCCGCGCATGACGCGGCGCACTCGCAGGCGGTCGTCAAGCTCCACGAGATCGGCCCGAAGGCCGGGAGCGAGCCTGCCCCGGTCGCCGAGGCCGAGCATCGCCGCAGGGTTGGCCGCGGCCGCGGCGACGGCGGCCGGGACGGCGATGCCGGCGTCCGCAAGGTGGCGGACCGCGTCGTCGAGGGCGATCACCGACCCGGCCAGGGTCGTCGTGCCGGCGAGGGTGACGCGGCTGCCCTCGATGTCGCAATCGAGCCCGCCGATCGTGGCGCGCCGAGCGTCGGTCCCGGCGGCCGAGACGGCGTCGCTCACGAGGAGCAGTCGATCGACCGGCTTCGTCCGCGTGATGATCGGCAGCAGGGCCGGATCGACGTGGTGGCCGTCGGCGATCAGCTCGACCCACACGGCGTCGTCCGCCAATGCGGCCACGGCAAGTCCCGGATGGCGGTGGTGGACGCCGGACATCGCGTTGAAGAGGTGCGTCGTCGAGGTTGCGCCTGCGGCGTAACCCGCCTGCGACTCCGCCAGCGTGGCGGCCGAATGTCCGAGCGAAACCCGCGTCCCCGTCGTCGCGAGCCGCCGGATCAGGTCCAGCGCGCCGGGCAGCTCCGGCGCGATCGTGATCAGGCGCAGGCCATCGAGCAGACGATCGACCTCTTGGGCCCCGACGTCGGCAGGCGCCCGGAGGTGCGCGGGGTCGTGCGCGCCCGGCCGGGCCTCGGCGAGGAACGGTCCTTCGAGGTTGAACCCGAGCGGAACCGCGCCATCGCCGACCGGGCTCCGAGACATGCCCC
This sequence comes from Candidatus Limnocylindrales bacterium, assembly GCA_046707905.1. GTDB lineage: Bacteria > Chloroflexota > Limnocylindria > Limnocylindrales > CSP1-4 > UBA5189. Next base: position 7,100 of record JBKKDM010000235.1, on the reverse strand, counting down.
GAACGTCGTCCGCGAAGGCCGCGAGTGTCCCGAGCGTCGCCGTCGCTGCCGTCGGGAGGAACGAGGTCACGCCGCGGCGCAGCAGCGCCTGGGCCATCCCGTCGAGGGCCGCGCGGCCGCCCATCGCCGAATGCCCGCCCCAGCCGTGCACGTGGACATCGATGAACCCTGGAGCGATGAACGGCCCGCCCGCGCCGGCGCGGTCCGGCTCGATGGCGGCGATGACGCCATCGTCGATCGTGACGATCCCTGGGACCACGGCGTCGTCGAGGACAAGCCGGCCGCGAACCTCCGTCGTCACGCCCCGGCGACCTCGAGGGCCACCGCCGGAGCGGCCCGCTCGGCGCCGTGGACGGCGGCGCCCATCGCGCCGGCCCAGATGCCGAGCTCCGCCGCGACGATCTCGACGTCGGCGAGCGAGGTCATCCGGGTTCGGCGACGGATCTCCTCCCGTGCCGGGCCCAGGAGCGGCTCGCCGGCTTGGGCGATGCCACCACCGATGACGACCCGATCCGGGGCAATGAGCGTGATGAGGTTGGCGACGCCGATGCCCAGGTACCGCCCGACCAATGCCAGCCCCTCGATCGCGACGGCATCGCCCGCACGCGCGCGCTCGACCGCGACCTCGGCCGTGGGCGCGCCGCAGGCTTCGGCCAGGCGGTCGGCCCGGATGAACGCCTCGAGACAGCCACGATTGCCGCAGTTGCAGGACGGGCCGTCCGGATCGATCGTGTGGTGGCCGACCTCGCCGGCCGAGCCGTCGTGGCCCTGGACGACGTTGCCGTCGATCGCGATCACGCCGCCGACGCCGGTGCCGAGGACGATGCCCACGAGCGATGAGGCCCCGCGCCCGGCCCCGAGCCGCAGCTCGGCCAGGCCGAAGGCCCGCGCATCGTTGGTGAGGGCGACCGGGACGCCGAGGGCCGCCCGGAGCGGGGTCGTCACGGGGATTCCGTTCCAGTCGCCCGGCAGGTTGACGATGAACCGGGTCTCGCCGGTCCCGGGGTCGTAGGCGCCGGGGACGCCAACGCCGACAGACAAAACCCCGGGCCAGCGCGCCATCACCTCGGCCCCGACCTCCGCGAGCTGCTCGACGATCAGGGGCGGCCCGGCGTTGACCCGCGTCGGGACCTGGCCGCGGTCGATCGAGCGCCAGTCGTGCGCCTCATGCTCGACGAGCGCCCACTTGATGCTCGAGGCACCGAGGTCGATCCCGAGATGCCTCGTCGTCGACGAAGCAGCCGTCACTGGTCGCCCGTGACCCTCGTGTACGCGGCGGCGACGGCCAGGATGATCAGCCCGTAGATGATCTGGCGCACCGCGAACGGCGCGTCGAGCACCGTCAGCAGCGAGACCAGGATCGTGAGGATGACCGCGCCGACGATGCTGCCCGTGTAGCCGCCGCGGCCGCCGAAGATGGACGTGCCGCCGATGACCACCGCCGCGACCGACGGCAGGAGGAAGGGGTCGGCGATGCCCTGGGTCGTGGACCCGGCGAGCGCGGAGATGATCAGGCCCGCGATGCCCGCCAAGAGGCTCGCGAGGATGTACACGGCGAGCTGGACCTGCCAGACCCGGACGCCGGCGAGCCGCGACGCGACGGCGTTATCGCCGATCGCATAGAGCAGCCGGCCGAACCCGGTCCGGCGCAGCAGGAGCAGCACCAGCGCCGCGAGCGGCAGGAAGATGAGCAGGCTGTTCGGCACGAACCCGAACGAGATCCCACCACCGATCCACGACACGAACGGCGGCGCCGAGGATGCCGTTGCCACGGTCGCCGTCTGGTAGACGGTCAGGAAGCCCGCCGTGACCAGGCCGGTGGCGAGGGTCATGATCAGCGGCTGGACCCGGAACGCGGCGATCCCGATGCCGTTGACGATGCCCACGAGCAGGGCTGCCCCGATCCCGATCGCGACGGCCGTCGGCTCGCCAGTGGAGCGGTACTGCGTCGCCGCGAGGTAGGCGGCCATCGAGGCGACAGTCGCGACCGAGAGGTCGATCCCACCGGTGAGCATGACCAGGGTCTGGGCCGCGGCGAGGATCGCCAGGGGCGTCGCGAACCGGATGATGCTGGCGATCCAGTCCGCGGACACGATCCCGGGCTGAATGACCTGCATCAGCGCCACGAGGAGCGCCAGCAGGATGAGCAGGGGAATGAGCGGCTGCTCCCGGAGCCGGCGGGACATCGTGCGGCCGGTCGCGGCCACCGGAGCCGGCGCGCCGCCGGCCGAGCCGCCATCTGCCGTCCCGACCGTCATCGCCGTTCCGTCCGGAGCGTGATGAAGCCGACCACCATGACCACCAGGATCATGATCGAGCCCTGGATCACGGTGCTGAAGTTGGGGTTCACGCCGAGGAACACGAGGTCCAGCCGGATCAGGCCGAGGATGTAGGCAGCGGCGATGGGTCCGACGACGCCCCCGCGGCCGCCGGCGAGGCTCACGCCGCCGAGGACGATCGCGGTCACGGCCTGGAGCGTGTACAGGCCCGTCGTGGGAGTCCCGATCCCGGTCGCCATCGTCAGGGCGAGGCCGCCGCACGCGGCAAAGAAGCCGCCCAGCGCATAGGCGACGACCCGGGTTCGGTCGACGTTGACGCCACTGCGGAATGCCGCCAGGCGATCGCTCCCGATGGCGAAGATCGAGAAGCCGACGCGAGACCGTCGCAACGGCAGCCACACGATCGCGACCACGATCAGCAGCACGACCGTCGCCTTGGGCAGCACGTCGAGCAGGACGGATCCAGCGCCCATGTCCAGGAACCACTCGGCGGCGGCGCCACCGGGCCGCGGCAGGACGAGCAGCGCCGCGCCTGCCCAGACGAACGACATCGCGAGCGTGACCACGATGTCCGGCACCTTCGTCCACACGCACAGGAGTCCGTTGATCGTGCCCAGGATGAAGCCCAGGACCAGCACCGCCAGCACGACCCCCACCGAGGCCTCGGGCGACGCCTGGGCCATCAGCAGCGCGGCGGTCACGTTCGTGAGCGCCATCATCGCCCCGATCGAGAGGTCGATCCCGCCGGAGATCACGATGATGGCCTGCGCGACGGCGGCGAAGGCGAGGGGCATCGCGCCCTTCGCGATCGTCTCCAGGTCGAATGGCCCGAACGTCGGCTTGATCAGCAGGGTGAAGACGAGCAGGCCGGCGAGCAGCCCGAGCAGCGCGATCGTGTAGACGCTCCGGCGAGCCCCGCGCATGAGCGTTCGTCCGAGGCTGGAGGCCGGCGGCGCCGCCGGCCCGCTGATCGCGGTCATGCCGGCACCGCCCCGTGAGCTGGCCCAGGGCCTCCGGCCTCGAGGCCATGCGCCGCCCGCAGGAGCGCGGCCTCATCCGCCTCCGACCCGGCAATCTCACCGACAACCCGGCCGCCGAAGATCACGATCGCGCGGTCGCAGGCGAGCTGGATCTCCTCGAGCTCCGACGTGTACAGGAGCACGGCGGCCCCGCCCGCCGCCAGCTCGCGCAGCAGGAGATAGATCTCGCGCTTCGTGCGGATGTCGATGCCGCGGGTCGGGTCGAAGCACAGCAGCGTCTCGACACCCGCGGCGATCCAGCGGGCGATCGTGACCTTCTGCTGGTTGCCGCCGGAGAGCCGCCGGACCTCCGACGCGGCGCGGGTGTCGATCTGGAGGCGGTCGATCCCGCGCTGCACACGGGCCTTCTCATCGCGCATCCGGATGGGGCCCCAGCGGCGGATCGGCGCGACGCTCGGGAGGGCGATGTTCTCCCGGATCGAACGCTGCATCAGGAGCGCGTCGGTCCGGTTCGCCGGGACGTACAGGAGGCCGGCGCGAATGGCGTCTCGCGGATGCCGGAACGACACGGCCCGGCCGTCGACCGTGATCTCGCCCGCCGCGGGCCGGCGCGAGCCCGAAAGGACCTCGAACAGCTCGTCCTGGCCCTGGCCCTCGAGGGCCACGACGCCGAGGACCTCGCCAGGGTGCAGGTCGAAGGAAACGTCGCTCAGCTTGTTGCCCGCGGCCAGCGATCGAACCGCCAGTCGCACCGGGACCTCGCCCGCGGGCCGCGCCGCCGCGGCACCCGGGATCGCCTCGGCCGGCGCGGGCTCGCGCGCGACCTGGCCGAGCATGAGGTCGACGATCCGCTCGTCCGCGCCCTCGGTGACGTCGAGGACGCCGACCGTCCGCCCGTCCCGCAGGACCGTCGCGCGATCGCAGAGCGCCTTGATCTCGACGAGGCGATGGGAGATGAAGATGACGCTCCGTCCGGAGGCCCGCTGCCGACCGACGACGTCCATGACCCGCTCCGTGAGGTCCGCCGGCAACGCGGCAGTCATCTCGTCAAGGAGGAGCAGCGAGGGCTCCACCGCGAGCGCCCGCGCCAGGTCGATGATCCGGAGGGTCGGGAGGGGCAGGTTGCGGATCAGCTCGTTGAGATCGAGGCCGGGGATGCCGAGCTCCCCGAGCCAGGTGCGGAACGGCGCGACCGGCGTGTCGGTCAGCGTCAGGTTGGAGCGGACGTCGAGATCCGGGATCAGCGACGGCTCCTGGTAGACCGAGGCGATGCCGATCCGGCGGGACTCGGCGGGGGAGAAGGCGCGCCGCGCACGGCCGCCGACCGTAAACGACCCGGCATCAGGCCGGATCGCGCCCGTGAGGATCTTCACCAGGGTGCTCTTGCCGGCGCCGTTGGCGCCCATCAGCGCGTGCACCTCGCCCGGACGCACCGCGAGCGACGCATCGCGCAGGGCGGTGACCGCGCCGTAGCGCTTCGCGACTCCCGAGACCTCGAGCAGGTACTCGTCGCTCATGTCACTCCAAGGTAGACCAAGGGGGGCGGGCCATGCCCGCCCCCCTTGGCAGTGTTTCTAGCGACCGGCCCTTACGGCGCGGTGCACTTGATGAGGTCGTCCTTCGTGTAGGTCGACCATTCGGGGACGTTGTACGTCACGCCGTAGTAGTCGTTCAGGTCAGGATCGACCGCGGCCTTGATCTTGGCCAGGCCATCCGGGGTGCTGTTGTCCCAGACCTCTGGGGTCAGCGTCACCGTCTGGTCGACCGTCTCGCCCGCCTTGACCTTGAGGGCCAGGTTGAGCCCGGCCCCGCCGACCGGCGGCGGGTTCGTGACGGCCGCGCCGACGAGCCCGTTCGCTGCTTCGCTGTCGAGGTACGAGACGAACTTGTTGTTGTCCGCCCCGACGATCGGCACGAACGGACGGTTGGCGGACTTGAAGGCGTCGACGATCGGGATGTCGATGCCGGACGTCCAGATCCCATCGAACGCGATGCCCGACGAGAAGATGTCCTGGATCTGCTGGGAGCCGGTCGCGACGTCCCAACCGGTGAAGGTCTCCTTGACGATCTCGATGCCCGGGAACTCCGTGAGCGCCCGCTGGAAGCCGGTGTTGCGGGCGGTGTCGGCCGGAACGCCGTCGATGCCGCGCATGTACACGACCTTGCCGGTGCCGCCGAGCTTCTCGAACAGCCACTTGGCGCCGAGGTAGCCGTAGTTCTCCTGGTCGTTCGACAGGACGTACGCGCTCGGCTCGGTGACCGCCTGGTCGACCGCGACGACGGTGATGCCCTGGTCGGTCGCTTCCTTGATGACCGCGTTGAGGGCGGTGTCCGAGGTCGGGTTGAGGACGATGATGTCGACGCCGGCGGAGATGAGGCTTCGCATGTCCTCGATCTGGCCCGCGGTGTCGGTGTTGTGGTTCACGGTCGTGACCGTGCTGACCTTGCCGGACGACAGCGCCTCGGCGTTGATCGAGCAGATCATCTGCTCGCGCCAGCCGTTGCCCTGGAGCGTGTTCGACACGCCGACGTCGAAGAGCTCCGCGGCGGTGCTCGCCGGTGCGGTCGACGGATTCGTGCCGGTGCTCGCCGGCGGCGCGGTCGTCGGGGTCGTACCGCCGCCGCAGGCCGCGAGGACCATGGCGACCGCAACGAGCAGCCCACCGGCCCTTGTTGTCCTGAGCTGATTCATTCGACTAGTGACCTCCTCCTGTGCGGTCGCCGGACCCACCACGGGCCGGGTCGCCGCTGCGGGCACGCGCCCGCTAGCGATCGATCTCGTCCTTCATCCACCTCCTCGTGGCTGGTCGGGCATCGGAGCTACCGGCTCCCACTGCCCGCTCTTGATCGAGCGATACGCGGCATCGAGCACCGCGTTGACGATGTAACCATCACGGAACGTCTCGCTCGGCGCCTGTCCGGCGCGGAACGCCTCCACCACGTCGCGCATCATCGCGTCGTGGCCGTGGGCGTGTGTCTCGTCGGGGACCGGGAAGACCCAGCCCGTGTCGGAATCGGTCTTCTCGGCGATGTAGCCCGCGGAGCGACCGAGGAATGCGCGCAACGGCGTCGAGGTCAGGTCGTTGGTGATCCGGCCGGCATCGCCGAAGGCCTCGAAGCGGCCCTCCAGCCCGCCTTTCGTCGTCCACGAGACGTCCATCGTCGCTGCCCGCCCATCCTCGAACCGGACGATCATGATCGCGTTGTCCTCGCCGGTCGTCTTGTCGCCGTGGACGAGCGTGGCGCCCCAGGCGATCGCCGCCTCTGGGCGGGCGTCCTTGCCGAGGATGTAGCGAGCGGCCTCGATCCCATGCGAGGCCATGTCGAGCAGCGCACCGCCGCCCGCCAGCTCGGCATCCCAGAAGTGCGCGGCGTGCGGGCCGCTGTGGCCTTCGCGAGCCCGGAACGTCAGCGGCCGCCCGATCGCGCCCGACTCCACGATCGCGCGCATCTGGATCATCTCGGTCATGAAGACGACGTTCTCGAGATAGGCGTGGAAGACGCCGGCGTGCTCGACGAGGCCCAGCATCTCGGCTGCCTCTTCGGCGTTCCGGCCCAACGGCTTGGTGCAGGCCACGGCCTTGCCGTGCGTCGCCGCCGATCGAACGGCCTCGACGTGCATGTGGTTCGGGAGCGACACGACCACGAGGTCCACGTCCGGATCCGCGCAGACCCCGTCGATCGAGTCGTAGGCCCGGCTCCCGTGGCGCGCGGCGAAGGCCTCGCGCCGCTCCGGCCCGGCGCCGTAGTTCGCGACGACCCGGACGTCCGGCACGTACCGAAAGCCGTCGGTGTGGAACTCGCCGATGAAGCCGGAGCCGAGCATGCCGATCCGGACCTC
>JBKKDM010000234.1:0-8931 GCA_046707905.1 Candidatus Limnocylindrales bacterium | reverse complement strand
GTCTCGAAGGGTCGTGTCGCACACGCGAACGCGGTCGGCCGGGGCGAGGGGGCCCGATGGGCGGGAGCGCGCGGCGCGGGCCATCAGCTGGCGGCGGGCTTGGCCGCGGAGGTCGCCGCCGCCTGTGCCTCACCGGCATTGACGACGACCGGGTTGAGGAAGGGCATCTGGGCCCGCAGCTCAGCGCCCACCCGCTCGATCTGGTGATCACGGTCGCGCTGCCGCAGCTCGCGGAACTCTCCCCCGCCGGCCTCCTGGACCGCGACCCAGCGGTTCGCGAAGGCCCCCGACTGGATATCGGCGAGGACGTCCTTCATCGTCGCCTTCACGCCCTCGGCCACGCGCGGGCCGGAAACGTAGTCGCCGAACTCGGCGGTGTCGCTGACGCTGAACCGCATGAAGTTGAGGCCGCCGCGGTACATCAGGTCCACGATCAGCTTCAGCTCGTGCATCGTCTCGAAGTAGGCGAGCTCGGGCTGGTAGCCCGCTTCGACGAGGGTCTCGAACGCGGCCTTGATCAGGGCCGACACGCCGCCGCAGAGCAGCGCCTGCTCGCCGAAGAGATCGGTCTCGGTCTCCTCCTTGAACGTCGTCTCCAGGATCCCCGCGCGGGTCGAGCCGAGTGCCCGGGCGTAGGCGAGGGTTCGGGCACGGGCGGTGCCGGTCGCATCCTGCTCGACGGCGAAGAGGGCCGGCACGCCGCCCCCAGCCGAGTAGACGCTACGCAGGAGGTGGCCGGGGCCCTTCGGCGCCACCATCCCGACATCGATCCCGGGGCCGGGCTTGATCCGCTCGAACCGGATGTTGAAGCCGTGCGCGAACATCAGCAGGGTGCCGGGCTTGAGGCTCGGTTCGATGTGGTTGTCGTAGACCGCCTTCTGGGCCGTGTCGGGCACCAGGAGCATCACCACGTCGGCGTCGCGGACCGCCTCGGCGACCGTGGCGACGCGAAGCTGCGCTGCCTCGGCGAGCTCGCGGCTCTTCGATCCGTCGCTGAGCCCGACGATGACGTCGACCCCCGAGTCGCGAAGGTTGAGCGCATGAGCATGACCCTGGCTGCCGTACCCGATGACCGCGACCATCTGTCCTTCCAGGGCCGCCGGCTCGACGTCGTTGTCGTAGTACATCCGCGCTGTCATCGCTTGACCGCCTCCTCGATGGATGACGAGCCGCGCGCCATGACGACCGCGCCCGTTCGAACCAGCTCCTTGATCCCGAAGTCGCGTACGCACGCGACGAAGTTGTCGACCTCCGCCTCCGAGCCGGTCACCTCCGCGATGACCGCATCAGGCGAGACGTCCAGCACGCGGCCGCGGGTCAGCTCGATGAGCTTCAGCACGTCGGCGCGATTCGCCTCGCCCACCTTGACCTTCACGAGCGCGAGCTCGTGCTCGACCGTCGGCTCCGCGGTGACGTCCTGGACCTTCAGGACGTCGATCAGCCGGTACAGCTGCTTCGTCGCCTGCTCCACCGCAACGTCGTCGCCGTGGAGGCTGATCGTCATCCGCGAGAGCCCGTCGCGATCCGTCCTCGAGACGGCCAGCGAATCGATGTTGAAGTTCCGCGCCCGCATCAGGGACGCCACCCGGTTCAGGACGCCGGGCTTGTCGGCGACGATCGCCACGAGGCGGTGGAGTCGCGCCTGGCCGCCGCCGGGCAGGGCCCGGGGCGGCGCCGTATGGGCGGGCGCCGCGGCCTGGGGCTCGGCCGTCATTCGGCGGTCCCCCACTCCTCGATGAGGTCGGACAGGCCCTTGCCCGCCGGCATCATCGGGAAGACGTTCTGCTCGGCCGCGATCTCGAACCAGACGAACGCCGGTCCTTTCGCGGCCTGGGCGAACCGGATGGCGTCGTCGACCTCGTCCGGCGTCGAGGCCTTCATCGCCGGGATTCCATAGGCCTCGGCAAGCTTCAGGTAGTCGGGGCCGGCGAGCGACGCCGAGTGGTAGTTCCCGGCGTAGATGATCTCCTGCCACTGCCGGATCATCCCGAGCTTCTTGTTGTCGAACAGGGCGATCTTCACCGGGATCTCGTCCTGGACCAGGGTCATCAGCTCCTGCGAGGTCATCTGGAAGCCGCCGTCGCCCACGATCGCCCAGACCTCACGGTCGGTTCCGAGCGCCGCGCCCATGGCCGCCGGCACGGAGTAGCCCATCGTCCCCAGGCCGCCCGATGAGAGGTGGGTGTTGGGGTGCCGGAAGCCGGCGTAGCGGGCCAGCCACATCTGGTTCTGCCCGACGTCACCGACGTACACGCCTTCGTGGTCGGTGAGCTCGCCGATCCGCTGGACCACGTAGTCCGCCGAGAGCAGGCCGTCGCGCCAGGCGCCGGAGCCGTGCCAGCTCGCACCCTCCGAATCGCGCCGCCACTCCGCGAGCTGCTCGAAGTACGAAGCCCGACGCTCCGGTGCAACCGCGTCGACCATCGGCGTGAGGGTCTGGAGGACGCGCTTCGCGTCACCCACGACCGGGACTTCGACGGCGACGTTCTTCCCGATCTCCGCCGGGTCGATGTCGACGTGGACGATCCGGGCGTACGGCGCATAGGTCCGGACGTTGCCCGTCACCCGGTCGTCGAATCGCATCCCCAGGGCCACGAGGAGGTCCGCGGATTGGATCGCCCGGTTGACGTGCTTCCAGCCGTGCATGCCCATGAAGCCGTAGGCCAGGGGGTGGCGTTCGTCGATCGCGCCGATGCCGAGCAGGGTCCACGCGATCGGGGCGTTGATCTTCTCGGCAAAGGCGAGGAGCTCGGCCTCGCCGTGGGCGTGCAGGACTCCGTGGCCGGCGAGGATCACCGGCCGCTCCGCCGCAGCGATCTCGGCCGCCGCGAGCTTCAGCTGCTTGTAGTTGCCGTCCATCGTCGGCCGGAAGCCGGGGAGGCCGGCGACGACCTCGTCCTCGCTCGGGTGCTGCGCGTCCGTGACCTGCTGGAGGGCGTCCTTGGTGATGTCGACGTGGACCGGTCCGGGCCGCCCGGACCGTGCGATGTGGAAGGCCTCGGCGATCACGCGCGGCAGGTCGTTGGCGTCGCGGACGAGATAGTTGTGCTTGGTCATCGGCAGGGTGATGCCGTTGATGTCGATCTCCTGGAACGCGTCCTTGCCGATGAGGGCGGACGGCACGTTGCCGGTGATCGCGACCATCGGGATGGAGTCGAGCATGGCCGTCCCGATGCCGGTGACCAGGTTCGTCGCGCCTGGCCCGGACGTCCCCATGCAGACCCCGACCTTGCCGGTGACGCGGGCGTAGCCATCAGCGGCGTGGGCGCCGCCCTGCTCGTGGCGCACCAGCACGTGGCGCAGCTGCGGGTAGTCGCCGAGGATGTCGTAGAGGGGCAGGATCACGCCGCCCGGGTAGCTGAACATGACGTCGACGCCCTGGCGCAGGAGGGCCTCGCAGACGACGTCGGCGCCGATTCGCGGCCGGGATCGCTCGTTCGTCCGAACGGCGACCGCGGAGGTGCCCTCATGGAGCATCTCGCGCTGGGCCCGCTCCACAGCGGCCGCGTGCTCCGTGCCCGCCGCGGGCTGATGGCTGCGGCGTGCGCGTTGGCCCCTCGTCAGCGTCACGACCGGTCTCCGTCTGCCTGGTTCACGTCGCCCGCCCTTCCCGCTCGCCCGGACCGGCCCTTCCAGCCCGGAAAACTCAGAACCCCCGCCTCTCGGCGGGGGTCCGGTTGACCTTCGGTTTCGGTGATCGCCCGTTGCGATCCGTTACCGCGTCCCTCCGTCCCGCCTGCCGGTAATGAGGCCGAGAAGGCGCTCAATGCCAACGAGGAGCGAGCGAATAAGGGAGAGGACGGGTACCTCCGCAGGCTCGACCGGCAGGTGCACGCGGCGGCCGTCGGACGTCACGGCGACGGCGACGGTGCGGCGATCCGGCAGGTTCGAGGTTGCCACGGTCCGCGGAGTCTACGCGGGCGAACGTTGAACGCGCAACCGGACCAATGGACTGGGGTCGCGCACAGGCCTCGGCCATACTTGACGGATGACCGATGCCGACATGATCGACGCGCTCGTGACCACGATCGAGACGGCCCGAAGCGCCGAGCGGGATCTCTTCGGCGGCCTGGACCCGGCGGTCCTGCAGCGTCCGATTCGACCGGGCGACTGGAATCCAAAGGATTTCCAGGCCCACCTGACGGCATGGAAGGGCCGCCAGGCGGACCGCTTCGCTCGCGACCGGGAGGACGTCGCGCCGCTGCCCCGGACCCAGGACGAGGAAGAGGATGCGATCAACGCCGAGCTGCGGCTCGCCAGGATCGGCTGGGACTGGGCGGCCGTCGTGGCCGAGGCCGACAGGGTCGCGGACCGGCTGATCGACGAGCTCCGCCGCGCAGATCCCGATGCCCTCCGCGCGTCGGATCGCCTGATCTCGGGGACCTTCGGCAACGGCGTGCTCCACACCTTGACCCACGTCCGCTGGCTGGTCGAGGCGGGCGTGCCCCTGGACCAGGCCCGGGTGTCAGCCTTCACGGACGAGGCGCTCCGAGTGCTGGATGCCCCTGCCATCCCCGAGAAGGCGCGGGCCGTCGGGATCTACGATCTCGGCTGCCACCACGCCCTCAGCGGCGCACCTGACATGGCGCGAGCCCTGGTCAGCAAGGCCTTCCGCCTGGATCCCGAGCTGATCGAGTACGGCAAGACCGACGCAGAGCTGGACAGCATTCGAGAGGACCTCGACGATCTCGCCGGCTGACCTGGCGGCCTGCGCGCGACGCGAGACGACCCGAGCGCTCCGTCCAGTGGAGGAATGCACGTGACCTATTCGATCGTCGCGCTTGATCCCGTGACCGGTGACCTCGGGGTTGCGACCCAGTCGAAGTTCCCCGCGGTCGGTGCGGTCGTCCCGTGGGCCCGCGCCGGTGCCGGCGCGATCGCGACCCAGTCGTTCGCGAACGTCACTTACGGCCCCAACGGGCTTGCGATGCTCGCTGCGGGCGCTTCCGCGGCCGACACCCTGGTCATGCTGGTCGCCGAAGACGCGCTGCGCGAGCAGCGCCAGGCCGGGATCGTGGATCGTCACGGCGGCGCCGCGAGCCACACCGGCCGCGAGTGCTTCGCCTGGGCGGGCGGCCGGACCGGGAGGGGCTATACGGCGCAGGGCAACATCCTCGCCGGCGGGGCGGTGGTCGAGGGCATCGCCGACACGTTCGAGGCAGGCGGCAAGCCGTTCGCGGAGCTGCTCGTGGCGTGCCTGCTCGCGGCGGAGGCCGCCGGCGGCGATCGGCGAGGCCGGCAGTCCGCCGCGCTCCTGATCGTTCGAGAGGGCGGTGGCTACGGCGGTGGCAACGACCGGCTGATGGACATCCGAATCGACGAGCACGAGGACCCCGTCCCGGAGCTCGCGCGCGTCCTCGACCTCCACCGGCTGTACCTCGACCGACCGCCCGTGGAATCGCTGCTGGCCGTCGACGAGCCGCTCGCCGGCGAGCTGCGACGCCTGCTCGAAGGCCTCGGCGCCGGCCCTGGCAGCCCGTTCGCGAGCGTCTACCAGCCGATGTGGCAGGTCCTCGGTGAGGCGGCTCCTGAGCCGGCCGCCGCCGGAAGCGGCAGCGACGAGGCGGCGGAACGACCCTTCACCGGCGAGCCGCGGCCGCTGCCGAGCGGCTGGGACGACGCCTGGCAGGACGCCCTCGTCGCCTGGATGGGCGTCGAGAACCTCGAGACTCGGCAGGCCGCCCCGGGCTGGATCGACCCACGCGTGCTGGCGTTCCTGCGGGACAAGTCCGCCCGAACCTAGCGCGCCGCCGGACCCTCGATCCGGGACGATCGGGCCGCTGGCTCCGCGGGAAGCCCGTGCTAGCCTCCCGATCCCATGCAGGCCCCGCGGACCCTCGTCGAGAAGATCTGGGACGACCACGTCGTCGCGGAGGGCGCTGGCGCGCCGAGCGTCCTGGCGATCGACCTCCACCTCGTCCACGAGGTCACGAGTCCGCAGGCGTTCACCGGCCTGCGCCGGCGCGGGCTCACGGTTCGCCATCCGGAGCGGACGGTGGCGACGGCCGACCACTCGATCCCGACGACGCCGCGGAACCTCCCGATCCTCGACGAGATGGCCGCCGCCCAGGTCGCCCAGCTCGAGTCCAACTGCCGCGAGTTCGGGATCCCGCTCCACGGGATCGGCTCGCCGAGCCAGGGGATCGTCCACGTCATCGGGCCCCAGCTCGGGCTGACCCAGCCGGGTATGACGATCGTCTGCGGCGACTCGCACACCAGCACGCACGGCGCGTTCGGCGCGCTGGCCTTCGGGATCGGGACGAGCGAGGTGGAGATGGTCCTCGCGACCCAGTGCCTGCTCCAGCGGCGCCCGAACACCTACGAGGTCAATGTCGAGGGGAGGTTGGATCCCGGCGTGAGCGCGAAGGACGTGATCCTGGCGCTGCTGGCGCGGATCGGCGTCGCCGGCGGCACCGGCCACGTCTTCGAGTACCGCGGATCGGCGATCGATGCCCTGTCGATGGAGCAGCGGATGACGATCTGCAACATGTCGATCGAGGGCGGGGCACGCGCCGGCCTCATTGCACCGGACGACACGACCTTCGAGTACCTCCACGGCCGCGCGCACGCGCCGCAGGGCGCCGCGTGGGAGGACGCCGTCGAGCGGTGGCGGCGGCTGCCCACCGACGACGGCGCGACGTTCGACAAGTCGATCTCGATCGACGCGAGCGCCCTCGAGCCGATGGTCACCTATGGGACCAACCCGGGCATGGGCCTCCCGATCTCTTCGAACGTGCCCGATCCCGCCAAGGCCGAGGACGACCAACGCCGCCGGGGTCTCGAGCAGGCGTTGCTGTACATGGATCTCCAGCCGGGCCAGCCGCTGCTCGGGCAGAAGGTCGACGTCGTCTTCATCGGCTCGTGCACCAACGGCCGGATCAGCGACCTCCGCCTCGCGGCTGCAGCGATGGACGGCCGCAAGGTCGCCGACGGCGTCCGGATGATGGTCGTCCCGGGCTCGGACGAGGTGAAGCGCGAGGCCGAGCGTGAGGGGCTTCACGAGATCTTCCGCGCCGCCGGTGCCGATTGGCGCGAGGCCGGCTGCTCGATGTGCATCGCCATGAACGGCGACCAGCTCTCGCCCGGCCAGTACGCGGTGAGCACCTCGAACCGCAACTTCGAGGGCCGCCAGGGCAAGGGCGGCAGGACGTTCCTCGCAAGCCCGCTGACGGCCGCCGCGTCGGCCATCGCCGGCGCCATCGCCGATCCCCGCCGCCTGCCCGGCATCGAGGCGCTCGCTGCGGTCGGCGGCCGCTAGCGGGCGAGCGCACCATGGCCGAGCCCTTCACGAGCTTCGCGAGCGGCGTGATCCCGCTGCCCGCTGAGAACGTCGATACGGATCAGATCGTGCCGGCGCGGTTCCTGAAGACGACCGACAAGGCCGGCCTCTCGGACGCGCTGTTCCGCGACTGGCGCTTCGAGTTCGATGGATCCTTGAAGGAGCCGCGGTTTGTGCTCGACGAACCCGGGATGGCGGGCCGGCGGATCCTGCTCGCCGGCGACAACTTCGGCTGCGGGTCGTCGCGCGAGCACGCGCCGTGGGCGCTCGTGGCCTGGGGCGTCCAGGCGGTGATCACGACGAGCTGTGCCGACATCTTCCAGGGCAACGCCCTGAAGAACGGCCTCCTCCCGATCATCGTGGACCCCGAGCGCTTGACACAGCTGTTCGAGCTGGTGGAGGGGGACCCGAACGTCGAGCTGACGGTGGACCTCGAGTCGCAGGTCGTCCATCTGCCCGGCGACGAGGACCTGCCCTTCAACGTCGACCCGTTCTCCAAGCTGATGCTCCTCAAGGGCACTGACGAGATGGGCTACCTCCTCGGGAAGGCCGACCAGATCGAGGCATGGGAGGCGGCCCACGAGGCCCGCGTCGACACCCGGGCCGGCACGGCAGACGCGACGAACGCCGCCGTCTGACCCGGGCTGGTCCGCCGGCGCGGAACCGCCCGGCCGATGAAGGCGTCTCGCGGCCATGCTGCACACCAACTCGTCCGCGCGATCAGCGCGGCGCCCCTTCAGCGGGGCCCTTGTCGTCCTGACCCTGGCGCTCGCCGCCTGTTCCGGCGCAGCCGCCGGACCCAGCCCGACGGCCGTCGCGACACCCGGCGAAGCCCAGACGCCACTCCCGACCCCGACCGCGGTTCCCGGAGATCCGGGCGGCAGCGGCGGCGTCACGGATCCCGGGAACGGCGGCGGCACTGGCGGCAACCCCGGCACCGGCGTCCTGCCGCCGGGCATCACCTTCCCGATCGCACCGGTACCCGACGATTCGCTCCTTGGCGAGGCCAAGTACCTGAGCCCGGTCAAGGGCCTGGTCAACCCGCGGAACGCCAACATCCAGCTCCTCCGCGCCGCGGTCGCCGACGATGGCAAGGCCTTCGCCGACCTCCGCTGGTACAGCGGCGTCGAACCATGCAACGCACTCGACTCGGTGAAGATCGTCAGAGACGACGCCGCGAAGACGATCCACCTCACCGTCGTCGAGGGTTCCGGACCCGGCGACCAGATGTGCATCGAGCTCGCCGAGCTCCACGCCGTGGCCGTCGACCTCGGTGTCCTCGCCGGCGGCACCTGGACCATCTCGACCGAGGGCGACGCGCCCGCGATCAAGCTCGACGTTCCGTAGGCGCCGACGACGTTCGGTAGCCGCCGCCGTACGGCGGGTGTCGACCGTCCGAATGACCCTGGAACGCCGGGGGATCCATACGTCGAAGGAGCGGCCGTTTCGGTCGCTTCTTCTCCGCTTGGAACGCCAGAGGTGGCAGCCGACGTCCGACGGGATCGAAGCGACTGACTCCGGCGATCCTCCTTCGTCCCATGGAACGCCCGGCGATCCAAGAGACTTGGGCTCCGTGTAGGGCGACACGCCCGAATTCACGAACTGCAAGGCGGATGCTCCTCGCTGCCTGACGCTGCCGACGGCCGCTGAGA
>JBKKDM010000233.1:0-17130 GCA_046707905.1 Candidatus Limnocylindrales bacterium | reverse complement strand
CGCCAGATCACCGCAAAGATCCTCGACAGATTGACGCCAACCTATCTGCCCCAGATGGAGATCGCGATCCAGGAGCTGGAGGCCGCGGCGCCGATCGGTGTCGCGGACGCTCGGCGTCAGCTCGTGGAGAAGGGCGTGAGCTCGGCGCCTCTCGATCCGCGCGGCATCGTGGCCGTTGCATCGCTGCTGGGCTACGAGGCCGGCTTCCACATCGACGCTGGCGATGGCACCCCGTGGATCCTCCCCGCGGGTCAACCGAGAACCGCAGCTATTTTCTCAGCCGCGCGCAAGGCAGCCGGGAGAGTCGGGGTTTCGAACGTAGACGAGGTTCAAGCGCTCATTGCCGGAGCTGGTCGGAACATCCCCGCCGACGAGGTCGAAAAGATCCTCCGAGCTTCGCCGAAGGTCGCCTTCCTCGAGGATGAGTGGTTCTGGGTTCCGGACATTCCAGGGGATCGGAATCGCCTTCGCAACGTCACACAGCGCATGTTGTCGGTCGCGCCTCGCCTTGACTTGCACACGCTCCGACAAGGCGTGCGGCGGCGCTATCGCTTTATGAGGATCGAGACGGTTCCGCCCACAAGTGTCCTCGGTACCTTCTACGCAGCCCACCCCGAGTTCGTGCTCGGTGAGGACGGAATGGTCGAATCCGCGGTGGCTCTCGACTATCGCCTCATCCTCGGAGATGTTGATCGAGCATTCGTCGAGGTTTTCCAGTCGACCGCGACCGGTCTCATGGACCGAGCCCAGCTCGATGAGGTGCTTACGAAGAGAGGGATCAACCCAAACACGCTGGCGGTATGGACCTCGTATAGCCCGATCATTGACCATCCGGCACTCAACGTTTGGTGCCTACGAGGGGCCGATGTCGATCCTGCCGCCCTCGAGGCGCTTCGAGCTGTCACGGCGACGCGGACCCGGCGCCGGCGCACCGTCGCGTACGGCTGGGATGACGACGGCCGTCTCGCGTTGACCGTCACGATCGGAAACGTCAATTCACCGGTTGTTGGCATCCCCACGGCGATCGCCCGGTACGTCGCTGGCCGGCGATTTGCGGCCATGACGGAGGACGGGACCCCAGCTGGGACCATCGTGGTGGACGATGGCACCAGCTCTTGGGGCTACGGGCCGTTCTTGCGGCGACGAGGTGCAGAAGTCGGTGATTCACTGACGATGCGGTTCGACCTGACAACGGACCAGGTCTCTCTATCGGTTGGTGATGAGGGCGTGCTCGAAGACGCGGACGACGTCGACTGATGTGCGCTGATCCGATAAGCCGGCGATAAGCGAGGTTCGGTACCGTCTGCATTTGGAAGGCCCCGCACTGCGCGGCGACGGGGCGACAGAGCCGACGACTTAGATCGGACCGCTTAGGCCGGATCGCTCGGCATCGGGTCTTCCCCAGTCGCTGCGGTGCCCTTCTTGTCGGCGGTGAGCTGGTCGACGTCGACGATTCGTTCCTTTGGCCGTTCGGGCGCCGGCGGCCGCCCGCCGGGACCGACGAGGCGCTTGATCTCACTGGCGATCCGATAGAGGGCGTCGTCGAGCTCGGTGACCTTCGACTTCTCCGGCACGGGGACCTTTTCGTAGCCGGATCCGTCGGCGCGCCGTCGCCAGGCTATGAGGCCAGTCCCGTCGAGGTACGAGTCCCGCAGCGCGTCAGCTTCAATCACCAGACGCTCGATTACCTCGACCTTGGGGAGTGCGCCCGGCTTCGGGGCCCGCTCCGTCTTGCGCGGCTCGGTCCGGAGCCGCGCCGCCCAGAGGAAGTACGTCTGCGGTGGTGCCATTTCCCGCCAGGCACCCCAATGCTCAATCACCGTTTCCTGCTGGCGCCGATTCAGTTTCAGGTCTGCCGCGGCGAATTTCAGTTCCTTGCGCCGATTGGAGAAATCGTCCAGCGAGCCCCGCGCGTTGCCTTCGCCAATCGGCGGAGCCCCCGACACCTTCGTCTCGACGCAGATCAAGGGATCCTCATGCCGAACTGGCCAAGCCACGTCGATCTGGTGGTTTTGCGAGAAGCCGCGCACCCTCGTCCGCGGCGAAATCTGCTGGTGTGTCTGGTTCTGCAGGAGCAGAGCGACCAGTGTGGCGAACCAGTTGCCCTTCTGGCGGTAGATAGCACCGCGAAGGAGGCTCGCGTCCTTGACCTCGTCGCGGCCCATCTTCCGCGGCGTGATCCCAGCGGAGCGGAACGCATCGAGCGACCACATCAAGGCGAGCCACTCACCCTCGATAGTCGAAAACTTGGCAATCGCCTCGTCCTGGACACGATCGCGGAGCGCCTGCCACCGCTCGCCTGGGTGGCCAACCTCCGACTCCAACGCCGCGAAGTCGGGTCGAGGCTGGGTCATGCCTACCCGGCGCTCTCTCGGCCGGACCGAACCATCCGGCGGGCGCGCAACTCTTGGGCTGCCTCGTGGAGCTCACGCTGCTCGTCGGCGGTCAGGCCGGCGACGTCATGCAGCAGCACTTCGTCCACTCGCGCCACCACATTAGTCCAGCGACCCTCACGGAGCTGACGGTCAAGCTTCGCACGCTCCGGTCGCAGGACGGCCCATGCAGCCGCGAGCAGCTCAGGTCGCGGCATCGGTAGCGCCGCTGCCTCCGAGGGCTCCATCTTCAGGATGCCGCCGCCGTACGATCGGCCGCCCGTTTCAGCGCCGAGGAGAGTCACCGAGTTCAGTGCGAGCAAGGGCAGGGCATCGCGCGCGACCTTGGTTGCGGTGGGTCGCAAGCGGACGCCGTGCAGCGAGTTCACAAAGGTCACCCCCGCCCGGTTGGTGATTAGGCGCGGAAAACGGTGGCTCATGTATGTGAAGAACAGATCCGGTGGGCTCACTGCTGGCGGGCGCCACCAATTTGGGAGCCGCACCTGGCACTTGTATGCCAAGGGAACTCCGTCTGCCTCGCCGAGTGCGAGGTAACGCGCGAGCCCGTCGTTGCCTTGATCCGACTCGGGGTGGAGCATCCAGACTCGGTCGCCCGCGAGCCGCAATCGCTCCCAATCACCCTTCGTGAAGGACACCCCCGAAAAGTGCCGGGTCCCCGGCGGCGACGACGGGATTACATCGATGTCGGGGCGAAGGCCATACTCGGCTCGCGTCTGCTCGCTGACCATGAAGTAGCTGTTCGCCCCGGTCACTGTGCCCAGCTCCGGCGAGCCGTATTCGCTGAGCGGCACGAAGCTCTTCGCGACTGTTCGACGGAAGAGTTGCCGGCGCTTGTTTGAGAGGAACAGATCGGTCCATTTGCCGGTCTCGTCAACGCGCACCGCCCACTCTTCGAACGGCTGAATCCCGGTGAGATCGTCGGCGTCGGTGACGTAGTAAAGGGAGAATGCGTCGCAGCCACCCGAGCCATGCGCCAGCAGCAACACGACATTCTCGAGAGCGTCATCGAAGACGAGTCGCTCGAACACCACGAGCTTGACCGAGGCGAAGCGCCGACGGAGCCATTGGCGGACAGGCTCCGCGTAACCAACGCTCAGAAGCTCCGCCGGCAGCACCATCGCCAGTCGGCCCTCCGGCGCGACGAACGCACCGGCGTGTACGAGGAGCGAAGCCCACGACGACGCGAGCCCTGAAAGGCGGACCCCCTGGCGCAGCGCCGCCTCCGCACTAATCCGGCGCGGCTCGCCAATGTGCGTCTGGAATCTGACGAATGGTGGATTGCCGATCACGGAGTCGAACGGCTCCGGAAATGACGGCCACAATCCGTCCGGCGGCCCAAGGGCGAAGAAGTCGGCAGCTTCGAGGTGCGCCGTCAGACCCTCTGCCGCCAGGTTGCGGTCGGCCTCTTCGAGGCTGCCCTGGTGGATATCGACGCCGGTGACACGCCCGTCGAGGTCGTCGAGCGGCGCGCCCAGGGACAGCAATTGCCGCCCGGCCGACACGAGGAAGACGCCGTCTCCGCAGGTCGGGTCCAGAACGCGCGCCTTGGGGTTCCCAGCGATTGCCCAGTGTGCCAAGTAGTCGGCAATCGCGGGTGGGGTGAAGTAGGCGCCACGCGCTTTGCGCGCCGACTCGTCGTCCGGGATCAGGGTGGGACGGGGCTCAACGGCGATCATCGCGTCCTGCGTCCCAGAGGGCGATCTGCGGTTCGAGCTTGTTGCGATGTTCACGGACGGCCTCTCGAACGATCTCGGCCATTGGCGAACGCCGCCGATAGGCCGTCTCCCGAAGCCACTCGTAGAGGTCCTCGGGGAAGCCGATGGGAACGCGGATGAGCTTCTCGACCTCAGTTGTCTCTGGCGGTACCATGATGCCGCCATGATATCGTGATGCCGTGAACACTTCAAGGCCCAACACGCCGACGAATAGAACGGGCGTTCACAACCATAGCACGAATGTGGCCCGATGGCCGCTCGGCGGCCAGACGATTAGTGCGCCCGCGCACCTTCAATGCCTGATCAGGTATCAGGCTCCGCACTGATCCAGGCGCTGGTCAAGTAGTTCGGTGCAGCACAGCAGAGCGCGATCGACGACTCGCTTCGCGACAATCATCGTGACACGCAAGCTGACATCCAGATCGGCCTAATCTCACTTGGAGCCGCGGCGCCGCGTCCCGGACTAGTCGTCCAGAGGAGAACCACATGCGCCTTACAAAGGTCTACGTCCGCTTCTTCAAGTCGTTCAACTATGACTACGAGCGGAAGGCCGATCCTGACGCCCGATTCGATCCCTGGGATGACCTCGACGGGCGGCCGTACCCATACGTACGAATGGACGTCGACCCGTCCATTACCACAGTCGTAGGTGCAAACGAGGCGGGTAAGAGCCACCTCCTCGGGGCCATCGAGAAGCTGATCAAGGGCGAGGGGATCGAGGAGAAGGACTTCTGCCGCTACTCAGCCTTTAACTCTGTCGAAACAGACCAGTTGCGAAAGCCCGACTTCGGCGGCGAGTTCCAGATCACAACCGAGCGGGACGTGGCGCGCATGGCGGCCGTCTTTGGCGATGTGCCGAAGATCGAAGACCGCTTCAGACTGTTCCGGCCCAACGGCCAGCTGCCGGTGATTTACCGCGACGGCACGGATGCGCTCGTGCTCGACGAGGCTACGGCTGCGACACTTCCGGAAATTCTGCCGCCGGTGTTCCGCCTCAACGCCGATGTGCCTCTCCCCGATAGCGTCCCGATCTACGAGCTCACGGCGGCGGTCATGCAGGTGGTGGGCGACCGACGCCAGCGCGGCGAGATCTTCGAGAGCATCTTTGCGCAGGAGTGGACACCAGAGGCCTGGACAGCTAAGGGCCTGAGTTTGCTGTCGTCATTTGGTGGCCATGGTCGTACCGACGTCGTGGACGACCGCGAGCAGCGACTCGCCCGCTCCCTCCTCGTCACCGTCGCCAACATTGATAAGCGCGCATTCGAGATTCTGGCGGCGGGGATCAATGAGGGTGACGAAGGGCACGTCAACGGCTTGATTCAGCGTATGAACGACGCGCTCGCCCGCCACCTCAATTTTCCGAAGTGGTGGGCGCAGGATCGTGACTTCCAGCTCCTGCTATCGCCGCGGGAGCGCGAGCTCGCATTCACGATCCGCGACCGCACCGGCACGGAGTACTCGTTCAAGGAGCGGAGTAGCGGCCTCCGCTACTTCCTCAGCTACTTCGTCCAGCTGCTCGCTCATGAACGGCCCGAGGGCCGCTCGGAGATCTTGCTCATGGACGAGCCCGATGCTTTCCTGTCCAGCCAAGGGCAGCAGGACCTGCTGCGCATTCTCGAAGAATTTGCGATGCCCGAGGACCGCATGCGCGAGGACCAGGTCCTCTACGTCACCCACTCGCCATTCCTGATCAATCGCAACGCGTCGCATCGGATCCGGGTGCTCGACAAGGGAATCGGTGACGAGGGCACCCGCGTAGTCAAGGACGCGACCCGGAACCACTATGAGCCACTGCGCTCTTCCCTCGGTGCATTCGTCGCCGAAACCGCATTCATCGGCGGCTCGAACCTGTTCGTGGAGGGTCTCGCAGATCAGGTCCTGCTCGCGGGCATGTCGTCATTCCTTCGGGCGATGAATGCATCATCCTTGGAAACCCTGAACCTCAATGAGGTCACGCTCGTGCCCGCGGGCTCGGCGGGCAGCATTCCGTACCTCGTCTACCTCGCCCGCGGGCGAGACGAGGTGAAGCCGCCGTGCGTCGCCCTGCTCGATGGCGACCAGCAAGGGAAGGACGCCGTCAAGGCGCTCGAACGTGGCGGCGCCAGGGGAAAGCAAGTCCTCGCCCGCGAATATGTACTCGAGTTCGACAAGTGGGCGGCTGACGCGGGCGTCACCGTCGCAGCGAACGTGAAGCCGGAGGAACCCGAAGACCTCATCCCGGTACCGGTCGCCCTGGCAGCCGCTCGCCAATATGCCAAGCACGTCCTCTACATGACCGATGCTGAAGCCAGTCGTCTTCGCCTAAGCGACATCGCCGACCACCTCGGCGCGGCGCCAGGATCGCTCTGGGATGCAGTCGACAAAGCCTTCCGCGCTCGCTTCGATGACAACCACATCGAAAAGGTGGGATTCGCCAAGGAAGTCGTGACGTACGCCGGAGGCACGGTCGGCCAAAGCCCACGTCCGGCCGGCCTGAATGATCTCGACGGGAACTTCCGCCTGCTGCTCGCCCACCTCGCCGAGAGGCTCCACGCGGCGCGTACGGCCGAGGAGAACACCCGCCTTGCGAACCGACTCGGGCGCGTCGTGAAAGCATTCCTCGATGACCACCCGACGGGCACGACGCGAGATAAGGGCAAGATTCTGCTCGATGAGGTCGCTCTCGCTCTCGACGATACGCATGCCAGCGACATGGCTCGGCTCGAAGTCGATCGACTCCGGCGCGAGTTCCGACTCGCGGAGAGCCTCAACGAACAGATCGAGCGCTTCAGCGAGTTCAGGGAACGCATTGGCAATCTTAGGTACCAGCAGCGCCTTGCGAACCAGAGCGCAGCACAAGACGGAGCGAGGACGTCGCCGGAGGCTCTGCCGGCTTCGGATCCAGGCGGGAGCGCCAAGCCTGCCGGGAAAGGCGTGAAAATCGCCGCCAAACGAGAGAAGGTGCAAGCACCCGCGCCGCCGTCTCCCAAGACAGGTTCGAAGACATGAACTGAGCCGAACTCACGAGTCAAGTGGTACCGGCGGCACGTTCGCGCGTCTGGCGCGATCGACACCCTGACCCTCAGATCTACGAGACCTTCCCCACGAGCCACCCGACGAGCCCAGCGTCGACGACGAGCTCGGCCAATCTCTCCGGGCCGAGCACGACGACCCGATCGTCGTCGGGGTCTGTGATCGAGCCAGTGTGGTAGACGAAGAACATCCGTCGATACGGCCCCAGGTCATCCAACTGCGCGATGTACTCGGCGAGCTCGGCGTCCGTCGTGGCCGACTTCACCTGGATGAACGCCCGCTCCCCCGTACTGGGAAGCTGGACGTCGAGATCGAGGGTCTTCTGTGTTCCACCAACGGCGCCGAGGCGACGCCAGCCGCTGGTCGAGAAGATCAGATCGACCATGAGCTCGAAGTCGCGCGGCTCGAGCAAAGCGACGAGTTCGCGGGCAGACGCTTTCATCGCAGCGACTGCCACGACGGCGCGCTCCACCTCGGGGGACCGTTCGCCGTTGATCCGGCGGACGACGTAACCCGCGGTCTGCGCGTCGAGAGCGAACGTCGTACTCCGGTAAGCAGCCATCTTGGTGAGTGATCCAGCCAGCCGATCACTGGTGAGCGGGTCTCCAAGAAGGTCTGTTCCGCGCCAACCGTCCACGGTTCGCCTGAACGTCCCGTGCCCATCGGAATGTCTCCGTGGTGGATCTGGTTCGAGAAAGGCCCACCAGAGCTGCTGGCCCGAGAAGGTGATCCAGAGGGTCGAGCTTTCGTCGCTGAAGAAGTGCTGGACGTCCCGTGTGAATCGAGTTGAGGTGCCCGGGGTCTTGCCCTCGTCGAGGAACATGCTCGTCAACTCTGCCCATCGGCCGGCAATCGCCGCTTCAAACCGCGCGGGCTGCTGCGTCCCGTAGCCGAAGCGGGCGATCCCTTCATCGAGACATTCGCGCTCCCAGACGCCGCCCCGACCCAGCTTGATATACCGAACGACCGACGGCGCGATCGGCCCGTCCGATTTCATGCCGGTGGCCTCCAGGTCGCCACTCAGGTTCGGCTCGCAGGCCGAATCACACGCTCCCAGCCGTCGAGCTGGGCGAACATTCCCGCGCCTGGGCTGCTGACCCACAAGAGCCCGTCCAGGATCCGGACGAGCGAGCGACCGCTGATGCCCATCGTGTCGAGGTGCGTTCGGATCTGGTGAAGTGACTCCAGGTTCGCTCGCCCAACGTCGCGGACGTGGTCCATCGCGGTCACCCACGTATCGATGTCGTCGGAGATGACGGCGCCAACTTGCGAGACCACGACGCTGTCGAGAACCGGAAAGACTCGAGGCCGCTTGATATGCAGGACCTTGGTGACGACCGCGAGGTGTAGGCCCCGCCGCCTGGTGACCCTGAACGCCGCCGCGAGATGGGCGGGTATGGAAGCCGCGCGCCATTCTTCGGGATCAGTCTCGAACAGGTCCCACATCGGATCGATCGCCTCGAGCCAGGCCCAATCGCTCGAGGCCACGATCGGGGCCCACGCTGCGTGGGCCGTTCGTGCGGCCATCGTCCGGTTCACCGCCGTGACGTCGGCGTCGATGATCCGATCACGCCGGATCGGGTCACCATGCGTCTCTGCGATCCAGGCATCGTAGGAGTTGGGCCCGATCGCGCTTGGGTCGCGTCGGAAGAAGGTCTCAGATAGCCACTGGGCGCCCTCGATCACCAGCGGCGGGGCGGTCCCAGCGAGGCCGCCGGGTCGTTGGATCCTGACCATGACCGGGGCGCCGTCGAAAGCGATCGGATGGTCCATCGGGCGCGGGCCTCGAGGACCGAGAACTCCGCCTCGCGGGCCATGCTCGCCGCTGCGGTTCCGTCCGGCGCCATCTCCGGGCAGGCAATGGGAACACGGCGAGACCGCCTTGCCTATTTCGCGGAGTGCCCACGCCTCGATCTCGACACGCTCGTCCGAGCACGCCTTGCCATAGGCATATGTCCAGCTCCGATCGGGCGCGAGGGGGCGGTTCACCGTCCGGCACGAGGCGCGATGAAGGATCAAGTACGCGGAGCTGACATGGGCGTAGGTGTTGAGAACGAAGCCGCCGGGATGGCCTGCCAGCCATGCGACATAGCCGGCGTCATCCTTCGAGAACTGTCGCACCATCGACTCCCGACGACGTCACGGAACGCTGACAGCGTGCGGCCGCGCGGCCGCGACCGCAACTATAGGATTCTCCTTGATAAGACGACCCGGAGCTCAACATCCAGCACCATACGAGCGTCGACTCACGATGGGACCGAGCTCCTTGCGAACCTCCGCCGAGGAGACTCGGATGTCGGGTTGTCTCGATCCTCACCCGACCTTCACACTTCCCCGACATGAAGGACGGTCGATCGGATCACCCGACATCCAACAGGCCGCGGAGCGCACCGTTGCCGGCTACCGACATCGAGGCGTGGGCATTCGACATCCTCGTGCATCATCTGACCGATCAGGGACATTACATCGACAACGTGCGCCGGCCCGACACATTCAACCGCTCGAGCCGCGACGTTGACTTCCTCGTTGATTTCGACGGCCGCGAGGTCGCGGTCGAGGTGACGAGGCTCGATCAGGAGAGGCAGTGGTGGGTCCTCCTGGATCGCTTGCAGCAAGCCACCATCTCGGAATTGGGTGACTGGCCCCCCGCTGCACCAGGTTTGGTGCTGACGCTGAAGCTGCTACGCACTGGGACCTATGCCGAAGTTGACCACGCCGCGCTCGGTGTCGCTGGGCTGGCGAGGGACTGGGCTCGTACGACCATGCCGCAACCCCTGAAAGCATCCGTCACCTCGGACCTCGTCGAGGTCGAGCTGAGTCGACCAAGAACGCGCCCTGGCGGGCTGATGATTCTCAAGGAGACGTCGGCGCATGACGCTTGGCTGGCGCCGAGGGCCGCCGAGTTCGTACAGAAGCTTGTCGATGGCAAGGGCGGACAAGGTCAGGCCTATGCCGAGGTATGGCTCCTAGTGATCGACAACGAAGTCATCATCGGCCTGGACCTGATCTCAGAGGCCTTCGCCGACGTAGCCGCCGAAGTTCCCCCGAATTGGAAGCGCCTCTACCTCCTGCCGGCCAGCGATCGCGGCGCCGTCCAGTGCCTCTCCCTGGAGGCGTGACCCTTGCTCTTCCCGCGGTTCGCGCGCCCTGATTTCCGGTATGTCGCATGACCCGAATCTGACCTGGACGACGTCCATGTGACGGCCTCATGACTACGTATCAGGCCGCCTACTGAACGCCCGCAGCAGGAATGCCCGTGACTCGGCGACGAGTGCGCTTAGAGCCCAAGCCAGAAATCCTGATCAGCTCAGGAATATCGACTGCGGACCGAAACCAGGCTCCTGTGTCGACCGAAGGCGAACCCGATGGAGGAGCCACTCCGCGCCGTTTGGCAAGGCTGGTGACGATCGCCTTGCTGGCATACGAGTCTGCGAATAGCCCATGGACGGACGTGCCGACAACGAGGCCGTCTGGGCTCACGGCTCCATCCTCCTCAGGAACATCTTGGCCGTCGGTGATCAGCGCAAACGGTGACCCGTCGTCGCGGCGCGACACGCCCGCATGAATCTCGTAGCCGCTGAAGCGCGTTCCCGATGGAGCAAGGGCCGAACCGACGGCAATCGTGCCTCTGACCTGCCGGGTTCGCTTCGGGCTACGAAAGCGGGTGACGACCGGTAGTAGCGACAGGCCCGGCATCGACCGAGCCGGCCCCTCGACACCATTTGGGTCTTCAAGCGATTCGCCGAGCATCTGGTAGCCAGCACATATGCCCAAGACCGGGACGCCGCCGGCAGCTCGGCGCATGACTGCTGCTGCAAGTCCAGTCTGACGGAGCCACAGCAGATCGTCGATCGTCGACTTACTCCCGGGCAACACGATCAAGTCGGGCCAACCGAGATCCGCCGGGCGCCGGACGATATCGACGCCCACGCCAGCACGACGGAGCGGGTCGAGGTCGTCGAAATTCGCCACTCTCGGATAGGAGATGAGCGCAGCCCGGAGGGCCGAACCTACGCCAAGCCGAGGGCGATCGAGCGAGGCGCTGTCCTCGTCTGGCACGTTGAGTTCGGGTTCATACGGAAGGACTCCAAGAACCGGCAGTTTCGACCGGCGATGCAGGATCTGTACCCCTCCCTCGAACAGCCGCCGGTCACCCCTGAACCGATTGACGAGCAGCCCCACGATCAGCCGCCGTTCATCCGGGCGGAGCAAGTCGAGGGTCCCGAGGAGCTGCGCGAAGATGCCTCCGCGGTCGATGTCGCCGACCAATAGCACCCGGGCCTTGGCGTGAAGCGCGAGGCGCATGTTGGCCATGTCCCTGCTTCTTAGGTTCAACTCAGCCGGA
The DNA here is from genome assembly GCA_046707905.1 of Candidatus Limnocylindrales bacterium. Taxonomy (GTDB): domain Bacteria; phylum Chloroflexota; class Limnocylindria; order Limnocylindrales; family CSP1-4; genus UBA5189. The sequence goes on along the minus strand of JBKKDM010000233.1, from coordinate 5,665 downwards.
CTCCCGGCTCCTTCGATCACGACGACGTCCGACGTTCGGCGCAGCTCGCGCAGGGAAGACGTGATCACTGGCCAGATACTCGGGCGACGAGCCCAGTAGTCCTGCGCGGTGTAGGACCCAATGGCGCGCCCCAGCACGACGAGCTGACTCCGGTTATCGGCCTCCGGCTTGAGGAGAACCGGGTTCATGAGCACGCTAGGCGCGACGCCGGCCGCCTCGGCTTGCGCAGCCTGAGCGCGGCCGATCTCGCCGCCGTCGCCGGTGACCGCGGCGTTGTTCGACATGTTCTGGGCCTTGAACGGGCTCACCCGGAAGCCCTCCTGGGCGAGCACCGCACAGATCGCGGTTGCAATGACGCTTTTGCCGACGCCCGAGGCCGAGCCCTGGATCATCAGGCACGGCGCAAGAACTGCTGGCATGGAAGGTCTCCCTGTCGTATTCGGCTTGCGATGACAGCCCGCGGTCGCTACGATCACGGGCCTCAACACGAATAGCGACAGAGGTGCGCTCCACCCAGAGCGCAACGGGGAAGCCGGTGCAAGGCCGGCGCTGTCCCGCAACTGTATCCGCCCTAACGGGCGGGAGCCAGATCGCCGGCCTCTGTCAGGTCCAGTCGTCGCCTTCGAGTGAAAAGGCCCGGGCCGTTTGGCTTCGTCCGAACTTCCCTCGTCCCCTCGTTGGGTCGAGGGTTTCTCATGCCCTCGGACCATCTCCTCGTGTCGTAGCGACGCGTCCATCGCTCGCCCGAGGAGGTAGCTCATGCGCGCCGGCGTCCGGTCTCTTGGACTGATTCTGTTTCTCGCGATCGTCTCAGCATGCGGCGGGGCGGCCTCCAGCCCTACGTCTGCACCGAGCGGCAGCCCGCAGGTAGCTTCGCCCGCGGCTTCGAGCACCACGCCTTCGCCGAGCCCGATTGCCGTTCGCGACGACGCGGGCCGGGTCGTGACCCTGGCCGCTCCGCCCAAACGGATCGTGTCCGCCTCGCCGAGCACGACTGAACTGGCGTTCGCGGTCGGACTCGGCGACGAGATCGTTGCCGTCGACAAGTTCTCGAATTACCCGCCTGAGGCAACCTCACGTACGTCTATCGGGAGCTACATCGACCCCGACCTCGAAACGATCCTGGGTGCGAACCCCGATCTCGCGCTCGTCACCGACGTCCACGTGGCCAAGCTCCTTCCGGCACTTGAGAAGCAGGGCATCCCGACGCTGGTCCTGTCGGCGAAGAACATCGAAGGGGTTCTGCTCAATCTCCTAGTCCTCGGACGGGTGGCGGGTGACGAGGCGAATGCCGACAGGGTCGTCTCGGACCTCCGGACGCGGATTGCCGCGGTCGAGACGCGTGTCGCGGGGAGCGATCCCGTCAGCGTCTTCTACGAGCTCGATCCGAGCCTTTTCACGACCGGCCCGGGCACGTTCATCGATGACGTCATCCGGCGCGCCGGTGGCCACAACATCGCCTCCGCGTCCACCGAACCGTATCCGCAGCTGAGCGCCGAAGAAGTCATCGCCGCGGATCCCGCCGTCATCCTCCTCGCCGACGAGGCAGCGGGGGTCACGCCCCAGTCAGTCGCGACGCGCAGCGGCTGGGCCAAGCTCAGCGCGGTCGTGAACGGTCGGATCGTGGTCATCGACCCGGACATCGGATCGCGTCCCGGGCCCCGCGTCGTCGACGCGCTCGAGCTCATCGCGGCCACTCTCCATCCCGGGAGTTGACCGATGGCGGCGATCCGACTCCAGCCAGCTCGTCGGCCGGTTGTCGGCTTCGCTCTGCTCGCTGCCCTGCTCGGCAGCGTGGCACTCGCCGTCGCGGTCGGTCGTGTAGCGATCCCGCTGGCCGACCAGATCGCGATCGTCGCCGCGCAGCTTGGCGGCGGGACATTCGATGGTGATGTACGCCTCACCGCAATCCTCCTCGATGTCCGTCTGCCGCGGGTGATCCTGGCGGCCCTGACCGGCGCGGCCCTCGCGACGGCCGGGGCGGCGCTCCAGGGTCTCTTTCGGAACCCGCTCGCCGACCCGTACCTCGTCGGGGTTTCGTCCGGCGCGAGCGCGGCCGCGGTGCTCGTCCTGACGATGAGTCTGCCGCCGCTCGCGTATGCGCTCGGCGCGGTTCAGCTCGCTGCGTTCGTCGGCGGGCTGGCCGCGGTCTCGCTCGCGATGGTCCTCGGGAGGATGGGCGGCCAGACCTCGGTCGCCTCGCTGCTGCTGGCCGGAATCGCCGTTGCAGCTATCGGCGGTGCCCTCAGTTCGTTTCTGTTGTTCTCGTCAGGCGAGCGGATCTTCGCCGCGTATGCGTGGCTGCTCGGCGGGTTCAACATATCCAGCTGGGAGCTCGTCCTGCGGATCGCGATCCCGATCGGCGCCGGGCTCGTTGTCCTGCTGAGCCTCGGACCGAGCCTCGACCTCCTCCAACTCGACGAGGAGGCCGCCTCCGCGATGGGCCTCCGAGTCGAACGGACAAAGCTACTGACGATCGCCGCAGCGACGCTCGTCGCGGCGGCGGCCGTTTCGGCAAGCGGACTGATCGCGTTCGTCGGCCTCGTCGCGCCGCACATCGTGCGCCTGCTGGCCGGGCCGACCCATCGGTCGCTACTCGTCCTATCGGCGCTCGGTGGATCCGCGTTCCTCGTGCTCGCCGACCTCGCCGCGCGGACAGTCCTGCCCGAGGGCAACCTGCCCGTCGGAGTCGTCACGGCGGCAATCGGCGGACCCTTCTTCCTCATCCTGCTTCGGCTCCGCCAGGAGCGGATCACGTGACCGTTCTCTCCGCCGAGCGGGTCAGCCTGCGGTTCGGGAACCGCGACGCTGTCGCAGCGGTGAGCCTCGAGGTACACGCTGGGGAATTCGTCGCCGTGCTCGGGCCGAACGGTGCGGGCAAGACATCGCTCCTGCGGCTGATGGCCGGTCTCGCCCGCCCATCGAAGGGTCGCATGCTCGTGGACAACAGGTTGCTGGCAGATCTGGCGCCGCCTGAGCGCGGGCGGCGCATCGCGTTCCTGGCGCCGGCTCGTATCGGCATCCCGAGCGCTTACCGCGTGGATGACGTCATCGGCCTGGCGCGCTTCGCCTATCGCTCGTGGTGGCAGACGACGGGTCGCGACGACCCCGCGATCGATCGCGCCATTCATCGGTTCGGGCTCGACGGCCTGCGCGACCGTCGCCTTGGGACATTGTCCGATGGCGAGAGGCAGCGGGTCTGGCTGGCCGTCCTCGAGGCCCAGGATTCGGAGATCCTCCTTCTCGACGAGCCCACCTCACACCTCGACGTCGCCCATGTTGCGCACACCCTCGGCGCCCTCCGCGGCTGGGCAGCCGCCGGTCGCGCCGTGGTCGCGGTCCTCCATGACCTCGACGCGGCCCTCGCCGCGGCTGACCGGATCGTCGTTCTCCACGACGGGCATCTCGTGAACGATTCGCCGGTTGGCCGGCTTGCGCCGCCAGCGATCGGTGAGACGTTCCACGTCAACTTCGCCGTGGCGGTCGTCGCGCGTCGCCAGCGAGGCCTCGTTGTCGACTACGAGGCCGAGCCGTGAGTCGGCCGCCGACCTCGCTCGTGATGATCGTGACCGGGGATGGCAAGGGCAAGACGACATCCGCGTTTGGGCAGGCGCTCCGCGCTGCCGGCACCGGCGTGCCGGTCGCCATCGTCCAGTTCATCAAGGGCTCCTGGAAGACCGGCGAGGTCTCCGCGCTGGCAAGGACCGATCTCCCGATCATCGTCGAGCGGACGGGCCTCGGATTCACGATCGAGCGATTGCGCGACCCACGGATCCCGATGTCCGCCCATGTCCAGGCGGCGCGCGATGGGCTGGAACGCGCCAGGGCCCACCTGACATCGGGCGAGGTTGGCCTTGTTGTTCTCGACGAGATCCTGGGCGCGATCAAGGCCGATCTCGTCTCCGAGGCCGAGGTTCTCGAACTCATCGAGCAGCGCGCCGCCGGCGTCCACGTCCTGCTTACCGGACGGGACGCTCCAGCTCGGCTAGTCGAGCGCGCCGACCTGGTGAGCGAGATCAGGCTCGTTCGCCACCACCACGAGCGCGGCGTGGCCGCTCAGCGCGGGATCGAGTTCTGATGGCGTATTCGAGCGTCGTCGACGTGCCCCGGACGGTCCTGGCAGCCGTGGGCTTCCTTACGCGGCTGCCGGTCCGCGGGGGAACCGAGCATCCAGGTGCTGCCGCATTCGGGATCGTCGGGGCCGGGATCGGGCTGGCAGGTGCTCTCCCGGTTCTGGCCTTCTCGGACGCGCCGCTGTTGGGAGCCGCTCTCGCTGTTGGGGTCGTCGCCATGGCATCCGGCGGGCTCCACATCGACGGGTTGGCCGACACAATCGACGCTCTGGCCGCGCCGAGTGCTGATCGAGCGGAGCGTGCGCGCCGCGACCCGGCCGTCGGCGCTCTTGGTGCGGCCGGCGTCACTCTCATCCTCCTGGCCGACGCGGGCGCTATTGGCAGCTTGCCTACAGCAATCGCCGTGCCCGCGTTGATTGTGGCCGCCGCCGCCTCCCGCTCGGTCCCTGTCCTCGGGGCTCGCTCCGTCCGCCACGGTGAAGCCGGTCTTGGAGGTTGGTGGCGAGACTCCGTCCGCTCGATCGATGTCGTGGTCTGCCTCGCGACCGTCGGGCTCATCGCCCTCGCCACTCGCAACTTCGTCCACGTCGCCGCCGCGGGGGCTGGACTGGTGGTGGGCATTGCGATCCTGCTGCTCCTTGAGCGCAGGTTCGAGATCGTGACCGGCGACAGCCACGGAGCGGCGATCGAGGGGGCGTTCCTCGTCGCCCTCATCGTCGAGGTCGCGGCATGAAAACCGTCGCCGATGGCCCGATCCTCGAGCGACACGAGCTGCTCGAAGGCGCCGCGTATGAGCGTCGCGACGGCGTCGTGGCCCTCCGTCTGGCAGCCCCCTGGCAGGTCTTGAGCAGCGCGGTCCTCGGTGGCGGCCGAAGGCACGTCCGGTCGCTGGTCCACCTCCAGGTGCCCCTGTCGTACGACTGCGACCGCCCTGAAAGGGACCTGCGCCGAGCCGCGCGAGAACTGGCACTCGACGGGCCGACGGTCGGCCTGATGACGGCTGTCGACCTCGTCGAGACCCAGCTCTTCGCCGCCCGTGCCGGGGACGCCGAGGTTCGGGCCCTGATCACCGTCGGGCTTCGCAACGCGGCGCGTCCGGGCGAAGCGGCGTCCGGCGGGCCCGGGACGATCAACGTCGTGTTGCTCTGCGCGCGCCGGCTCGCCGAGGCCGCAGCGATCGAGCTCGCCATGCTTGTGTCCGAGGCAAAGGCGGCGGCGATCGTGGAGGCCGGGGTCCGGACGCGAAGCGGACGCTCGGCCAGCGGGACGAGCACGGATGCAATCGCGATTCTCTGGCGACGAGCCGCCGGTCGCGAGTTCCGGCACGCCGGCTCGGCGACCGAGATCGGGTCCGTGGTCGGCCGGATCGTCACTGACGCGATCGGCTCCCGGGTCGAATCCAAGGCGGGCCGTCGGAGCGCCTCATGATGCGCCGGGCGCTCCCGTTGTGTGTCGCGCTCGCATTTGATCTGGGTATCGGCGAGCTGCCGGCCGCGGGCCACCCAGTTGTCGTCGGCGGCTGGGTCATCGGTCGGGTTGCCGGCAAGCCGACCGGACGCCCGTGGCCCGACCGGATGAGGGGGACGCTCGCG
>JBKKDM010000232.1:0-29844 GCA_046707905.1 Candidatus Limnocylindrales bacterium | reverse complement strand
CCTCCTGGCGCTCGCCGACTCTCCGGATGCGGATGCCGCCCTTGGGTGGCGCGACGGCCGTCATCTCGTGCTCACTGCGACCGGCTGCTCATGTGAGCGGAGCTACTGCAGGATTTCGTCGATCTTGGCCTTCGTCGCGGCGACCACGGCGGCCGCGTCGTAGGTCTCGTCCGTGATCTGCTTGACCATCTCGTTCTGGAACACGGCCTGGACGCTGTCCGCTCCGCCGTACCCGGGCATGAAGCCCGCGCCCGGCTGGGCGTACTCGGCGCCGGCGACGATCACCTCGAAGCCTGCCGGGACCGGCACGTCGCTGCGGGACGGGATGGCGATGCCTTCCTCGGTCCACGCCTGCATGCCTTCCGGGCCGGCCATGTACTGCATCAGGACCCAGGCAGCGTCCTTGCTCTCGCTGTCCGGGTTCATCGCCATGGCGGCGGTGTACGTGATGGTCTTCTTGCCGGCGGAACCGGCAGGCATCTCCGCGTAGGCCCATTTGGTGTCCGGGAAGTCCGCGTCCATCGCGCCCTTCAGCCAGCCGCCTTCGAAGGCGTAGGCCGTGAGGCCCTTGCCGATGGCCTCGCCACACCAGCCGGCGCCGAGCTGCGTCGGGGTCTGGGCCTGGCCGTTCTTGACCAGGTCGAGGTACCACTGGACCGCAGCGGTCGACTCGGCGCTGTCAATCGCGGCGGCGGAGCCGTCCGCGGTCAGGAGCGAGCCACCCTGTGCGGCGATGAACGCCAGTCCGCGATCGAGGCCGGGGCTCACGCAGATCGGGGCCTTGAGATCGCCCTGCCCCTTGAGGCTGTTCGCGCTGGAGATGAGCTCCTCCATCGTCGTCGGGGCCGTCGTCACGAGGTCGGTGTTGTAGGCCATGGCAATGGTGTTGCCGTCCTTCGCCAAGCCATAGGTAGAGCCGTCGGGCCCGACGAAGATGTCCTGGTAGGCCGGGAAGAACGTCGTGGTGTCGAAGCCCTGGTTGGCGATGTAGTCGTCCAGCGGCTCGAGGAAGCCCTCCTCGATCCACTCGGGCGCGTACTCGGCGTTGACCCAGAAGACGTCCTGGGCGTTGCCGGAGCTGAAGTTCGTCGCCATCTGCACGCGGTAGTCGCCGGACACCGTCTCCTGGGTCAGGTTGATGTTCGGGTACGCCGCCCGGAACGACTCGAGGGCGGTCTTGAGGGCCGCGTCCTCGGCGGGCGACGACGCCCACGTGCCGAGCGTCACGTCACCGGTGATGGTGCCCGGGTCGAATCCGGCGCTCGTGGCGGCCGGGGTCGTGCCACCGGGGGTCGTGGCGCCGGGGCCGGTGGTGGACGGGGCGCCGGAGCTGGTTCCGCTTGGGCCGCAAGCCGCGACGGCGAAGGCGCCGGCAAGGCCCAGCGAGAGGAATCTGTTGCGCATGCCTGATTCTCCCGTGATCCCGAGCTCGAGGGGTAGCCGAAAGGCGCCCTATCTGGACCGGGTCACGCCAAGCATCTGCCGCGGCGCATTGCAGGCCCGTATCCGGACGCGTTCTGCGTGGTGACGACTCGGGTAAAAGGCGTTGCAGCCTGCCAACGACCTACCCGACCGGGAGGTCGTCCGGATCCGGCGCGCGGCTGACCGCCCAACCTGCCACGCGGGCCAGCTCCGCGAATCGCGCCGCGTCGCGCGGAGCACAGCCCCGGAGGTCGTTGTTCCAGTAGAGGAACGTGTCGGCCGAGGGCTCGGGCCATGCGGCGCGAACACGTTGCAGCCACCGCCCGAGGGCGACGTCGCCATAGCAGCCCTTCGGCAGGGCGCTGCCGGCGTGGAACCGCAGGTATCCCCAGGGTGCGGTCGCCCACGCCCGATCCACGGGCGTTCGCGGTCCGCGCCGGTCCGCCCAGCACAGCGCTGCGCCATGGTCGCGGAGGATTCGTTGGACCTCGGGCTCGAACCAGCTGTCATGACGCGGCTCCACGGCGACGCGAGTTCCGGCCGGGAACGCCTGGAGCGTTTCGGCGAGCCGGTCCGGTACCGCCTCCATGTCCGGCGGGAGTTGCAGCAGGATCGGTCCGAGATGTGGGCCGAGGCGGCTCGCACCTTCCATGAGCCGTTCGACGCTGTCCCGCGGCTCCCGCAGCCGCTTGATGTGGGTCAGGAAACGGCTGGCCTTCACCGCGAAGAGGAAGCCTTCCGGAGCGCGCCGGGCCCAGCCCTCGAAGACCGCTGGCCGAGGCTGGCGGTAGAACGTGACGTTCAGCTCGACGGTGTCAAAGGCCGCGACATACCGGTCGAACCACTTCGTGGTCGGCACGCCGCGCGGGTAGAGCTTTCCGCGCCAGTGGGCGTACTGCCAGCCAGATGTGCCGATCCAGAGCGCCATGTGGCGAATATCGGCAACGCCCGCTAGCTCCGCCTATCGGCGCCCGGCGCGGGGCTGTGATCGACATCGAAAAACGCACCATCGAAAAACGCCGCTCACAACGGCAATGCCCCCGGCGGTGCCGGGGGCATTGCAACGTGTCGAGATGTCCCGGCCGCTGGCCGGCGACGTGTGATTAGCTGGCGACGATCCCCACCAGCTTCAGCCAGTCGGACGCCACGACCGCAAGATCCTTCTTGTCGACTGCGACGTCGTAGTAGAGCTGGGCCAGAGTCTTCGTGTCGATCTTGGCCGACACGTCGTTCAGGGCCTTCTCGAACTTCGCGCGGTCGACCGCGGCGAGAAGATCGTTGCGGACGATCGGCGCGATGTGGTCGGCCGGCTGGGTCTGCTTATCGTCCTCGAGGACCACCCACCCGTTGGTGATGATCTCGGGGCCGGTCGAACAGAGCTCGGCGACATCCACGGTCTTGTTGAGGAGGGCATCCGCCATCGGCGAGCTGCAGGCGTCGAGCAGGGTCACGTCCGCGGGCTCGATGCCGTAGGCCGACTTGAGGGCCGCCGCGCAGACCGGGTTAGTCGGGCAGTCCGTCGCGAGCGCCCACTTGAGGTCGTTCTGGACCGCGGCGTACTCGCTCAGCTTGGTCCCGTACTGGGTCGCAGTCTCGGGTCGGACGACGAAGGCGTTCGTGTCCTGGCCCGGTGTGTAGTTCAGCACGGTGATGTTGAGCGGCGTCAGCTTCTCCTGGAGCCGCTCCTTGTTCGTGTCGCCGTTCGTGGTTGCCTCGCCGCCGTAGCCGGCGACCAGCCCACTGCCGATGTACTCCGGCTTGATGTTGATCTGGCCGGACTCGAGCGCAGCCTTGGTGGCCGGGCGAGGGCCCATGCCGATACCGGCGCGTTCGACAGTGAAGCCCGCGGCCTCGAGGGCCTGGGCGTAGACCTCGGCCACGACGCGAGCCTCATCGAAGCCGTCGGAACCGATCTTGACGGTGGCGCCCCCAGTGGCGCCGCTCGCGCCGGGTGATGCGCCGCCCCCACCCGTCGAGCACGCGCTGAGGGCCAGCGCGAGCACCGACGCCCCGAGGGCCAGCCTGCGGAACAACCGCATGGGTTCTTCTCCTCCAGTCCGCTTCTTTCGCCGGCCGATCCGACGGTCGCGCAACCATAGCACGGCACTTGACCGGTTACTTTTTTGAAACGCGGGCGAGGTCCGCTGTGACGCCGAGCACCGCTCGCGGCTCAGGCGGCGCTCGTCGCCGCCCTGCTCCTGCCGATTCGCGCCAGCCCCGGCGAGCGGATCAAACGCTGCGTCGCCGCAAACGCCGCCTCGACGAGCACCGCCAGCCCGGCGACCAGCACGACGCCGCCGAACGTCATCCCATCATCCCGCTGGGCGTTGCCCTCGACGAGGTATCGCCCCAGCCCGCCGCCGCCGAAGATCGCGCCGAGCGTCGCCGTCGCGACGACCTGGACGCTGGCGGATCGGAGGCCGGCGACCATCGGCGCGATGGCCAGCGGCAGCTCGACGCGTCGGACCACCTGCCCTTCGCGCATGCCCATCGCCCGGGCTGCCTCGACGAGGTCCCGGTCGACGCCGGCGACACCCGCCTGGGTGTTGACGAGGATCGGTGGGATGGCCAGGACGACCATCGCAATCAGCGTCGGATAGATCTTGAACCCGGCCTGCGGGTCGATCGCGGCCGTCACGGGCAGCACGAGCCCGATCACCGCGAGGGACGGCAGCGCCCGCCCGAGGTTCGCGAGGTTGGCGGCGAACGATGCCAGCCTGCCCGTATGCCCGATCCAGATCCCCGCGGGGATGGCAACGGCCATGGCGAACGCGATCGCGGCGCCCGACAGGGCGAGGTGCTCGAACAGGCGGTTGGGGATCCCCGCCGAACCTGTCCAGTGGACAGGATCCAGCAGCCACGCGACCGTATCCGTGACCAGGTCCATCTCGGCCCTACAGGCCCCGAGCCGCGGTCCGGGACGCCGGGTCGAGCTCCAGGCGGACCGTCTGCGACCACGGTGCCAGCCGCCGCTGCACCGCCTGCAGCAGCAGGTCGATCGCGACCGCGAGCAGGATCGACGGCAAGGCCCCGAACGCGATCTCGGTCGGGAAGCTCCGGCGGTAGCCCTCGAAGATGAAGAACCCGAGCCCGCCGAAACGGTCGCCGAGGATCCCGGACACGGTCACGAGCCCGATCGTCGAGACGCTCGCGAGGCGTAGGCCGCCCATCACGAGCGGCAGCGCCAGCGGGAGCTCCACGCGGATGAGGCGCTGGGTCCGCCGGTAGCCCATCGCGTCCGCCGACTCCAGGACCTCGTCTGGCACGCCGTCGAGGCCGGCGAGGATGTTGCGCATGAAGATGAGGAGCGTGTAGAGCACGAGCGGGATGATCGCCGTGACGAGCGACAGCCCGGTCAGCGGCACGAAGACCACGAACAGCGCCAGGCTCGGGACCGTGTACAAGATCCCCGACAACGACACCAGCGGCGTCCGGACGATCGGGCGCCGAGTGGCCCAGATCGACAGGGCGAGCGAGATCGCGAACCCGATTCCGACCGCGATCGCGGCGAGCACGAAGTGCTGGACGACGCGGCCGGCGAGCTCGTCGAGGTGGTCCGCGGCCCAGGCCCAGTCGATCATCGGCCCCGGGTCCGCTCCAGGATCATGTCGACGGTGACGAGGCCCGCCACCGCGCCCGCCTCGTCCACGACGATGCCCGTCTGGACTCCTGCCTCCAGGAGCATCGAGAGGGCGTCCTTGAGCGTGGTGTGCGCGTCGAACAGGGGCGAAAGGGATTCCGCGCTGTCCGCCGTCAGCTCCGTGACCGCGTCGAGCCGGCGGTCGTCAATCCAACCGATCGGCCTGCTGCGGTCGTCGACGAGGAGGAGGTACGGATCCGGACCGGCACCAGCCTCGCGCCGTGCCTGCTCGACGCCGTCGCCAAGCCGGATCGTGCGCGCGGGCTGCAGCTCGACGTCCCGGACCCGGACGAGCGAGAGGCGCTTGAGCCCGCGATCCGCGCCCACGAAGCGCGCGACGAACTCTGAGGCGGGATTCGCGAGGATCTCGTCGGGCGTCCCGAACTGGGCGAGGCGGCCACCGACCTGGAGCACGGCGACGAGGTCGCCCATCTTGATCGCCTCGTCGATGTCATGGGTCACGAACAGGATCGTCTTGGCAAGCTGCTCCTGGAGGCGCAGCAGCTCGTTCTGGAGCCGCTCGCGAACGATCGGGTCGACCGCGCCGAATGGCTCGTCCATCAGCAGCACCGGCGGGTCCGCCGCGAGCGCGCGGGCCACGCCCACGCGCAGGCGCTCGCCGCCGGACAGGGCGCTCGGGTAACGGCCGGCATACCGGCCCGGCTCCAGGCCGACCAGTGCCAGGAGCTCCTCGGCCCGCGCCCGTCGCCGGGCCTCGTCCCAGCCGAGCAGGCGCGGGACTGTCGCAACGTTCTCGCCGACGGTCTGGTGCGGAAACAGCCCGACCTGCTGGATCACGTAGCCGATCTCACGGCGAAGTTCGATCACGTCACGCTGCAGGACATCCGTCTCGCCGATGAGGATCCGGCCCGACGTCGGCTCGATCAGCCGGTTGACCATCTTGAGACTGGTCGTCTTGCCACAGCCCGACGGCCCCACCAGGACGCAGACTTTCCCGGCGGGGACCTCCAGCGACAGGTCCTCGACCGCGCCGGGGTTGCCTTTGCCGGTCCCGGGGTAGCGCTTCGTGACGTGCTCGAAGACGACGCGCTCGGCGGTGCTCACCGGCGGAGTATTGCCGTTCCCGGGCGCAGGGCTGCTGGGCTAGTGCTTCATCCAGTCGTGGACCGCGGGCTCCGGCCCGCGCCAGCGCGCGAACTCCTCCGTATCGAACCGCCCGAAGCGATTGATGAAGTGGCCGCCCGCGCGCTTCAGCACCTCGACGGCACGGAGGGTCTCGGTCCGCGTGGAGGTTCGGACGGCGACGACCGACTTGCCATCTCGTAGCGCGGCCTCGTACCAGGCGATCGCCGGCAGCTGATCCATCAGGCCGAACTGCATCGCGCGACGCAGGCGCGCGAGCAGGCCATGTCGGGCGCCAGTGGCGTCGAAGCGCTCGGCGTCCGCTTTTCCGGCAAAGCGTTCGATGGCATCGCGCGCGACGCCCACCGCGAGGGCCTCCATGGCCTGCTCGGCGAAGGCGCGATCGTCGAAGACCGCGACCACCTGCCGGTTCGGGTACCCGATGAACCTCGCCACCGATCCTCAGGCGTGGTCGAGCTCGCGGGAGATGGCCCGGCCGATGAAGCGGGCGGCCTCGGCGGACTTGCCGCCGAGCTTCTGGCCCTCGTCCTGCTCGAGCGCGACCATCAGGTCGGCCAGCATCCGGTCGAGGATCGGCGTCCGGACGAGCTCGCCGGCCTCGAAGGCGGCCTCGAGGCCCGCGACGCCGCCCCGGACGTTCTCGACGCTGTGGCCCTTCGCCTCGAGCCGTTCGCGGAACGCGGCGCGGGCAGCGTCGGCGCTCGCTCCGGTGCTGACCATGAAGGGCTAGCGGACCACCGAGCCGGATCGCTCGGTCGCGCGCTCGCGGGCGGGCGGTGCGACGGCGCCTCGCGCGACGGTGCCGCCCACGGCGTGCTGCCCGCGCCACTCCGACGCGAGCACGCTCATCGCGACCTCGTCCCACCAGCGCCCCTCCCGCCAGATCGACTCGCGGGCCCGGCCCTCGACCAGGAACCCGCAGCGCCGATACGCCCGGATGGCCCGCTCGTTGAACTCGAAGACGGTCAACGCAATTCGATGCAGGCTCAGGGTGCCGAAGGCATGGTCGAGCATCAGCCGGGTGGTCTCCGTGCCGTAGCCGCGACCCCAGACGTCCTTCTCGCCGATCGTGATGTGGTACATCGCCGACCCGTTCTCGCCGTCGACCTGGCTGAACGCGCACGACCCGATCAGGCGATTCGTCTCGCGCTCGTGGATCGCCATCGTGAGCGACTCATGGCCGAGGGCCCGCAGCTGGAAGAAGCGGTCGATCTCGTCGGACCGCATCGGCGCGTCCTGGTAGCGCGCGAGCCGGGCCACCTCGTGATCCGCGTACCAGCGCTGGAACGCCGAAACGTTCTCCGGGACGTGCCGCCGGAGCACGACAAGCTCGCCTTCCAGTGACTCCGGGAACCACGCGGCCTCGCTCACGGGGGCAGGTATACCATCCCTCGCATGCGGCGCTGGAGCGAGCTCGCCGAGCGAGTCGCCGCCACCACCCGCACGTCGGAGAAGACGTCCCTCCTCGCGGACTATCTCCAGACCCTCGACCCGGATGAGCTGCCGATCGCGGTCGTCTTCCTCACGGGCCGCCCCTTCCCCGAGGCGGACCAGCGGGCAACCGGCATCGGCTGGGCGACGATCGCCAACGCCCTCGGGAAGGTCGGGAACATCAGCCGTGGCGATCTCGGGGCCGCCTACGACCGGTTCTCGGACATCAGCGCGGCCGTGGGCGACGCGCTCCTCCAGGCCGGCCACGACCCCGATCCCGCCGGGATTCCGGACCTGAGGGATGTTGCGGCGACGTTCGCGGCGATCGAGTCCGCCTCGGGTCCGGCGCGCAAGGCGGACCTGCTCGCCGGCCTGCTCGGACGATCCGATCCCAAGACCGCGCGCGGGATCGTCCGGGTCCTCTCCGGCGAGCTCCGTATCGGGCTCCGGGAGGGTCTCGTCGAGGCGGCGCTGGCCAAGGCCTTCGACCGGCCCCTCGACGCGGTGAAGCGCGCGGGCATGCTCACCGGCGACATCGGCCGGACTGCCGAGCTGGCCCGCGAGGGCACCCTCGAGGGCGCTGCGCTGGCCCTCTTCCATCCGCTGAAGTTCATGCTCGCCTCGCCCGCCGAGGACGCGGCCGAGATCCTCCACCGGCTCGGCCCCACGGTCTGGGTCGAGGACAAGTACGACGGCATCCGCTGCCAGCTGCACCGCGAGGGGACGACTGTCCGCCTCTACTCGCGGGACCTCCACGACATCTCGGCCGGCTACCCGGAGGTCATCGCGGCCGCGAAGGATCTGCCGTGGGCCGGCATCCTCGACGGTGAGCTCCTCGCCTGGCGCGACGGAACGGTCCTGCCCTTCATCTCGCTCCAGACGCGACTCGGACGCAAGGATCCGTCTCCCCAGCTGCTCGAGGACGTCCCGGTCATCTACGTCGCCTGGGACGTGCTCGGCCTCGACCAGCCCGGACCCGGCGGCACTGCCGACCGCGACGGCGTGGTCGCCCCGACGCTCGAGCTCCCGCTGACGGAGCGGCGGCGCCTGCTGGAGACGCTTGACCTGCCGCTGGCGGAGGCCGGCGGCGGCTTCGCCCTCTCGCATCTGTCCCAGGCCGACTCGATCGACTCCCTGGAGGCGGCCTTCACGGAGGCCCGGGCCCGCCGCAACGAGGGCCTGATGGTCAAGGACCCGACCTCGATCTACTCGCCTGGCCGGCGCGGCTACGGCTGGCTCAAGATGAAGAAGGCCCTCGCGACGATCGACTGCGTCGTGGTCGGGGTCGAGGTCGGCCACGGCAAGCGCCACGGCGTGCTCTCCGACTACACGTTCGCCGTGCGCGACGAGGCCCGCGACCAGCTGGTGACCATCGGCAAGGCCTACAGCGGGCTGACCGACGCGGAGATCGCGACGATGACCCGCTGGTTCGAGGAGCACACGGTGAGCCAGCACGGGCGCTATCGGGTCGTGGAGCCGACCGTGGTCGTCGAGGTCGCCTTCGACGTGATCCTCCGCTCCAACCGCCACAAGTCGGGCTTCGCGCTGCGGTTCCCGCGGATTGCCCGGCTCCGCCTCGACAAGGACGCCCGCGAGGCCGACACGCTCGAGACGGTGACCCGCCTGTACGAGGGCCTCCAGGCCGGCGCGGAGCACCTCGTCACGGCGGGGGCCCGGAAGGACCCGCGCTAGAAATCGAGCACGCGGCGGGCGCACAATGGCGTGGCGCCGGGGAGGTCGCATCCCCGCACCGCGTCGCTGTGGAAAGGGTCGCTGGTCATGTGGCGTGCAAGGTCACAGGACGAAGGTTCCGGCGAGGTGCAGATTCCCTTCACGGCGTACGCGGAGGACTGCACGGTCAGCGGTGAGCTGGCGATCCGGACCGATCGGCTGTCGGACTTCCTGGCATCGACCATCGAGTTCGAGGTCGCGAGCCCGTCGTTCCGGGCCCACGAGGACGGCCGGACCGTCACGGCCGAGTCCTGCGCGGTCGAGCGCGACGACTTCTGCCTGATCCTGGCGACGGGCCCCCGTGGCCGCGCTGAACGTCGCCTCTGGACCCGCCAGCACCCGGTCCGCCTCCGCGTCGGCCCGTACGTCGTCATCGGCTACCTGCACTCGCCGCCGACGATCGATCCGTTCCGGATGACCGACCGTCGCCCGATCGTGGCGCTGACGAGCTCGATCGTCGGCTATGTCGCGGGCGATGACACGGTCTGGAAGGAGGCCGAGGCCGTCCTGGTGAACACGGCCAAGATCGACCATCTGGAGACCGCGAGCGAAGAGGACATCGGACTCGCCCGGAGCATGGAGCTCAAGACGGCCATGGATGCCCGCGCGAAGGACATGACCGGCGCCTGAGGCCAGCGTGCTCCCGTTCGCGAGCGGTAGGCTGGTCGGCGTGAACCTCGACCGCGACGGCACCGTCGAACGCCGCCGGTGACACTGCATCGCCCGGGCCTGGACCTCGCCTGCGCCGCGATGGCCCGCTCGCCGCTGTTCCACGGGCTGGAGGACGACGAGCTGACCCGCATCGCCGAGCGCATGGTTCACCGCCGATTCCGGCGCAACGAGGTCATCTTTCACGAGACCGATCCCGGCGATTCTCTCCATGTCGTGGTGGAAGGCCGGGTCAAGATCACCCGCGAATCGATCGAGGGCGAGGAGGCGATCGTGGTCTTCCTCGTGCCTGGCGACTCGTTCGGCGAGCTTGCGCTGCTGGACGGGGCGCCACGATCGGCCACCGCGACCGCGGTCGAGCAGACGGAGACCCTGATGATGTCGCGAGCAACGTTTGCCGCGCTCGTGGAAGGTGATAGCCCGTTCCGCTGGCGGGTCCTCACCGGCGTCGCCGAGCGCGTTCGCCGGCTCACTGATCAGCTGGCCGAGGTCCACTTCCTGGACCTGGCCGGCCGTCTCGCGCTGCAGCTTGCAAGACTCGCCGACGAGGCGGCGCCGGGATCCGTGACCGATATCCACCTCAGCCGATCGCTGACCCAGTCCGATCTCGCCGCCATGATCGGCGGCACTCGCCAGCGGGTGAACCAGATCCTCGGCGACTTCGCCGACGACAAGCTTGTTGCTGTTGACGGCGGCGCCATCCGGATCCTGGACCTCGAGCGGCTCCGCCAGCGCGCCGGCTGGTAGCCGAAGTCACCGCCCGCTGCGTGGGCGTGTCTGCAATTTGACAGGGACAGCGTCCACTGCCGGGTATCCGGCCGGACCGCGACGTGTACCTTGATCGTACGACCGGAACATCCGGGATCAGCCATCGGAGGACCTGCGCGATGAACGACGAGAAGGACGAGAAGGGCCAGGAGGGCGGCGAGGACACCGAGGGCCAGATCTTCCGGCGCCCGGACCTCCCGGCCAAGGGTGACGACACCGAGGGCCAGATCTTCCGGCGCCCGGACCTCCCGGCGACCGGTGACGACACCGAAGGCCAGATCTTCCGCCGCCCGGACCTCCCCGCCAAGGATGAGGACACCGAGGGCCAGATCTTCCGACGCCCGGACCTCCCGGCGAAGGACGACGAGGACTCCGTCGTCTAGAGCTGACCGCGGCAACACGCACACTCGAGCGGAGGGGCTTCCCCTCCGCTCTTTCATGTCCGGGCCCCGTCGTCGGAAGAGTGGTGGGTGACCGTGTACCGTTGCCGCCTTGAGCGACGAGACGAGCCAGGGGCCCTCGCGGGGCGCGGGGATCGACCTGCTCCGGGCGGTTGCGCTGCGGGCGGAGACCGCCCTCCGCCTCGAGGCCGACGTCCAGACGACGCTCCTCCGATCGATCGTCGGGGCAACGGTCTCGATCTTCGAGGCCGAGGCGGCGTCGATCGCGCTCTACCGCGACAACACCGACACCCTCGAGTTCGTGATCGCGGCCGGGGCGCAGGGCCAGGGGGTGGTTGGCCTGTCGATCCCATCCGACCAGGGCATCGCCGGCTACGCCTTCACGAACGGTGAGGCCATCGCCATCGCGGAGCCCGAGAAGGACCCGCGGTTCGGCAAGGACATCTCGGCTGGAACGGGCTATATCCCGCGCTCCATCCTCGCCGTGCCGATGCGCAGCGGCGAGACGCGGACGACGGGGATTCTCGAGGTCCTCGACAAGCGTTCGGGCAGCTTCACCCTCCGAGACATCGAGATCGGCTCGGTGTTCGCGAACCAGGCCGCCGTCGCGATCCAGGTCGGGGCCCGCGCGCTGGACGTCCAGGAGCTGTTGCGGACCATGCTGGGCCACGATCTCGGCGGCGATGACGACCTCGGCGAGATGATCTCCGAGGCCACCCGCGCGCAGGCGGGAGACGATCAGTTCTGGGACTTCGTCGATGCGATCGTCGGCCTGCGGATCCTGAAGCACGATGACCGCGAGCTCGCGATCGAGATCCTCGACACGATCCGGCGCCATGCGTCGCACGCCCAGCGGCCCGCCAGCGGCAACCTGGGGCGCTTCCGGAGGTGACAGTCGACGCATCGGAGAAGGCCCCAGGCGATCTCCCCGCCTGGACTGAGCCGTTCCGGGAGGACCACCGATCCGAGCTCGGTCGAACGCGCCCGTTCGTTCCTGCGACTGGCGGTACCTGGCTCCAGTCCCAGGGCGCGGGCGTCACCGTCGCCATCGTGGACTCAGGCGTAGAAGGGAGTCACCCGGCGGTCGGTGGCCGCCTCGTCCGGAGCGTCCGCGTCGAGATGGACGGCGATGAAGCGGTCGTGGTCGACGATGCCCCGATCGACGTCGTTGGCCATGGCACAGCTTGTGCGGGGATCATCCACGCCCTGGCGCCGGAGGCCGCGATCGTCTCGGTTCGCGTTCTCGGGAGCAACAACCGGACGAAGGGGATCGCCTTCGCGTACGGGCTCGACTGGGTCATCCAGGAACGGATCGAGATCGCCAACCTCAGCCTGTCGTCGCGCAGCGAGGATCTCTTCGGCTCGTTCCACGATCTCGTCGACCAGGCCTACTTCGCGAACACCCTCCTCGTCTGCGCGGCCAGCAACTACCCGGGCGAGGTGAGCTACCCGTCCACCTTCTCGTCCGTCATCTCGGTGGCAGCCCACGACATCCCGGACGCGCTGACCTGGTTCTACAACCCGCGGCCTCCGGTGGAGTTCGGAGCCTGGGGCGTCGATGTTCCGATCGCCTGGCGGGGAGGCGCGACGATCGGTGCAACCGGCAACAGCTTCGCGACCCCCCACATTGCCGGGCTCGTGGCACGGATCCGCTCGACATTCCCGGCGGCGACGCCATTCGAGGTGAAGTCCCTGCTGGCTGCCAGCGCTCGGCTCCCCTCGGGCCTGCAGCCGTAGCGAAAGCGAGCCGCTAGCGCTCCACGGGCAGGTCGAGCCGGTCGCCCCACTCGGCCCACGACCCGTCGTACACGGCCACGTCGTCGTAGCCCATGAGCGTCAGCACGAAGGCGAGCTTCGCCGCGCCCACGCCCGAGCCGTCGTAGCAGACGAGGCGGCGGCCCTTGGCCACGGCGGCGTGGTTCAGCACGGCCCGGATGGACTCCGCGTCGAGGAGCCGCTGCGTGCCGGCCTCGTGGAGCGCGCCGATCGGCACGTTGACGGCACCGGGGATGTGCCCCAGGCGACGGGCGTTGCCCTCCTGGCCCTTGTACTCCGGCACGGCCCGGCCGTCGATGATCTGGGCGTCCGGCGAGCCGAGCAGCGAGCGTACGTCGGTCGTCGTGAGCCGCAGGCGAGGGTTGAGCCGGGGCCGGAACGTCGCCCCGGGGTGGGGGAGGACGCCGGTGCTGAGCGGTCGGGACTCGTTGAGCCAGGCCGGAAAGCCGCCATCGAGGATCCGAGCCGACTCGAGCCCGTAGACGCGCAGCGACCACCACGCCCGGGCGGCGTACAACCCCAGCGTGTCGTCGTACAGGACGAGGGTGCTGGCGTCGCTGACGCCCGCACGGGCCATGAACGCGACGACGGCCTCGGCGGGCGCGAGCCGGAGCGCGTGGCCACCGTCCTCGGTCGCCGCCTCGTTCAGTTCCGTCCGCCAGTCGAGGTAGGTCGCGCCCGGGAGGTGCCCGGCGTCGAAGACCGACTGGCCGGTGCCGTCCGGCCGCCATCGAACGTCCACGATCCGGACGTCGGGGCGACCGAGCTCCTCGGCCAGCCATTCGGTCGAGGCGAGCAGCTCGGGACGCGCGAAGCCAGTCACTGGGGTCCCCGGATCACGTTCGTATCATAGGTACGTGGTCTCCCCGTTCATGTCCGATGCGGACAAGGTCCTCGCGGTGCGTGCGGCGATGCCGTCGCTCTCGGCGGCGATCCAGCTCAACACGGGCTCCGTCGGGCCGATTCCGACGGAGGTCGCGGCGGCGATGCGGGAGCTCGAGGACTACGAGCGCGACTTCGGGCGGGCGCAGTACGAGTACTACCTCGACTCGCTCCAGCGGATGGACGAGGCCCGGGCGGCCGTGGCGGCGGTCCTCGGCGGCGATCTGGCGGAGGTCGCGATCACCCATGCCGCCACTGACGGCATGAACCTGGGGACGTGGGCGATCGACTGGCGGGACGGTGGCGTCGCTGTCACGACCTGCCACGAGCATGCGGGCGGCGTTGGCCCGCTGTACGCGGTCTGCGACAGGTTCGGCGTGGAGGTGCGCCACGCGGAGTTCGCGGGGGACGCCCCGGACGACGAGATCCTCCAGCAGTTCGACCGGCTCGTGACGCCAGGCACCAAGCTCGTGTCGTTCTCGCACGTGCTCTGGACGTCGGGCCTCGTGATGCCGGTCGCGCGGATCGCCGCGCTGGCGCACGACCGCGGCGCGCTGGTCATCGTCGACGGGGCCCAGGCGGCAGGCGCGATCCCGGTCAACGTCCGGGACCTGGGCGTCGACCTGTACGCGATCCCGGCGCAGAAGTGGCTCCTTGGGCCCGAGGGGCTGGGGGCGCTGTGGGCCAGACGCGAGCTGATCCCGAGCCTCGGGGCGACGTTCGCCGGCTACTACTCGTTTGCCAGCGTCGACTCGCGAGGCAATCGGGAGCTCCACGACGACGCGCGGCGCTTCCAGGTCACGAACTACCACCGGCCGTCCGTGCTCGGGATGGCGCGGGCCATCGGCTGGCTGTCGATGTTCGTCGGGCTCGAGTTCGTCCACCGTCGCGGGCACGAAATGGCTCGCCGCGCGGCGGACCTTCTGACCGCGGTCGATGGCGTCACCCTCCTCACCCCGCTCGACCGCATGGCCGGGCTGGTCACGTTCCAGGTCGCGGGCTGGACGCCGGAGCAGGCGATGGAGGAGCTTGGCGCGCGGACCTTCTGCATCATCCGGACGTTGCCGCTCGTGAACGCGCTTCGGATCAGCGTCGGCTTCTGGACGACCGAGGACGAGATCGACAGGTTCGTCGAAGGCGTCCGCCTGGTCGCCGCCCACACGCCAGAGACGATTCCGCCGAGGCGCACGCTCACCATCGTCGGGCAGTGAGGGCGTGCCGGTGAGCGCGTCGGATCGAGTGGCGCCGGATCGGCCGGCGCCGGATCGGCCGGCGGTGCCACGTCGCTCGTGGCTCTCGATCCGGTGGCGCCAGTTCCGGAACGCGCCCCGCCCTGTCGTTCGCGCGGTCGGCGCCAGTCTCGCCGTGGCGCTCGTCCTCGGAGTGGCGTATCTCGCCTACGACCTGGCGGCGCCCGTGGGCGAGGGCGGCGGCCGCACGCTCTTCGGGCTGCTCTACGTCGCCGGGGTGCTGGTCGCCGGCTCGCTGCTCACCTGGCTGATCGTCCCGCTCCCGCGCGGCGCCGGCACCCGGGCCGTCCGGACCCCGTGGAGCGCCGCGCTCGGGCTGTTCGCCGCGATCCCGATCGCGTACCTGGTGCTGGTCGTCGCGTTCCAGGTCGTGAAGCCGCTGCTGGTCTAGGGACAGGCCGCGCCGCCCGCGGAGGGCTGCGAGCGCGAGGCGTAGGATGTCGGTGGGGGAGTAGCCCAGTCGGTTAGAGGCGCCGAGCTTATACCTCGGAAGTCGGAGGTTCGAGTCCTCCCTCCCCTACCAGACGTCGCCCGCGCGCCAGTCACAGCTGAGCGGCACCGCGAGGTCGAGCGGTCCGGATGAGGGCGTCGACAGGACCATGATCCCGCCGTCCTCGTCCGGCGTTCGCCGCTCGCCGTCCGGCGCACGCACGAACAACGGGCCCTGCCACGTCCGCCAGTCGAGACGCTCGTAGAAGCCGTGCTCGCCCGTCCCCAGCGCCCCCAGCTCGTACTTCGACCGGATGTGGTCATTCGCGGCCCGCATCACCAGCGTCCCGACGCCGCGGCCCTGGAGCGCCGGCAACGTCCCGACCGCCTCGACGTAGCCCGTCCGGATCGGCCGCCCGGCCGCGTGCAGCTGCCGCTCCACCACCGAGGCGTGCGCCACCGTCTCGCCGTCGAGCGAGGCGATGAAGTGGACCCCGCCGAGCGCGTGCTCCCAGTCGGTGTCGGGAAAGAACGGGTCGTCCGGCGCGAAGGCCGCGTCCAGAACGGCCCGGATGGCCAGCAGCTCCGCCGTGGACAGCTCGTCGGTCCGGGCGCGCCGGACCACGATCCGGGTGCTGTCGAATGGCGGGTCGCTCAACGGCCGGCGCGCATGGCGCCGGTCAGGTTACAGGGCCGCGCGGATCTGCTTGACGAGCCGGTCGGTGCGGCCCTTGTCGAGCGACTTCTGCGGCGGCAGCGAGGTCAGCCACTCGGCGACCTGGCTCGGCGCGATGAGCGCGCACGACGGCGAGCGCCGGACGTTCGGGTCGGTGCCGACGACGGCTGAATAGACCTTGAGGACCATGTCGCTGCCGTCGGTGTTGAGCCAGCTTCGGACGCGTTCGGCGTCGTGCGCCGCACGCTCCAGCGGATTCTCGATCGTCCGGATATAGCCGTTGCCGACCCGGACCTCCCAGCTCCGGACGCCGCGGGACATGACCGCGCCGACCGGCGGGAGCTCCTGGATGACCGCGGCACCGAACGGTCCGACCACGAGCTCCGGCAGGACGGTCGCGCCATCGGGCAGGCGGACGCCCGTCGCAACGATGTGGTCGTCGCCGATGGCGCGGCGGAGTCGGACGGCCGGGGTGATCCGGGGGCGTCGAGCCCGCGCTCGATCCACGGCCGTGGCTATTCGTGCCAGGCCCACGAGCCCGAAGCCCGCGGGTGCCGTCAAGGCGAACGTCCAGGCGAGGGCGCCGGACACCAGCTCGAAGGTCGTGGGGCGGCCCGTCGGCATGAACCGATCGAGGAAGTTCGCCACGAAGACGAGATAGAGGAGCGCTGCGGACGTCACCACGAGCGCGACGCCGAGGCTGGCTGCGGAGACGACCGCGACGCGGCTGGGGCGGCCGGCCTTGGCGTGCGTCGAGGTGAGGACCTGCATGCCGTCATGCTCGCGGCCGACCCCCCGTACGGGAATGACCCGAAGGGGGCACGCCGGTACTACGCCGGCGCGGCGAAGCACTGAGGCATTCGGCTGATCGATCGGGGCGACCGCCGGCCGAAGGTTCGCGCTGGAACCGCTCCCAACCGCACCGGCGCCGCCCCCGCCCCAGCCCTCGCCTCGGCACCGACATGACCCCCGTACCATGGCGCGCCGATCGAACGCCGCCGATGCTCTCGCCATTCATCGCGGGGGTTCATCCAGCCCGCACGGGAGATCGGATCGATGCACGGAATCATTCGGGCGCTTGCCCATCTTGCTGTCATGGGCGCCGTCATGGGCGCGGTCGTCGTCGGCGCACTCGTCGCCGGCCTCGGGACCACCACGGCTATCGCGATCGGCGTCGTCCTCGCGGGCGTCGTTGGCCTCGTCGGCGTGGCTCGCAAGCCAAAGGGGCAGAGCAATCCCGTCGACGAGATTGCGGCGATGCTCGCCGCCGATCCCCTCGAGCGGAAGAAGGAACCCCCGCCGCCGGTGAAGAGCGTGAGCGAGACAACCCGCGTCGACGCGATGGCCCCGCAGGGCGCGACCGAGGCGGATCCCGAGGCGGGCATGCCCCGCTGGCGCCGCCCGTCGTTGCTCGAGGCCCGACGGTCTGACCCCACCCGCTCCACCGGAACGGCTCGCGCGCCGATGCGGTTCGGCGAGAACATGGCGAAAGAGGTCGACGTCCGCGTGGTGCGGTACGCGGTCGTTCCCGTCCTCGACCGGCCCGACGAAGTCCTCGGCCTCCAGGTGAGTGATGTGAGCGCCGGCGACGAGGTCCAGGTCGTCGGCGGCTCGGGCGCCTTCCTCGAGGTCCTGTGTCCCAACGGTGACCGGGGCTTCGTCCATCGAACGACCCTCGGCGGGCGCGGCTCGGCCGGGATCCAGGACGGGCTGCGGCAGCCCGTCACGCAGGAGGCGGATGACGCCCTCAGCGCGTTGCTCACAGCCAGAGGCCTGATCTAGATCAGGCCGGGCCCGGCTCCGGGGGAGCCGGCCAACCGCGTGTCAAGTCGGCGGGTCGTCGAGCCAACTCGACGGCCCGCCGCGCAAATTTCGGGGCCTGGCCCGGAACCGGCTGTCGCTACGACGCCTGCTTCGGTGCCTTCCTCGTGCGCCGGGCCGGCTCCTTCCGCAACACCAGCAGGTGCTGGTGGGCGATGTTGGGCACGAACCCGGTCGGGTAGCCGTAGGGCCTGAGGCGCGTCCCCGCCTGGTACCAGATGAGATCGCCTTTCGGGACGAGCCCGACGGTCGCGCCTCGCGCCGCGAGGTCCGCCCCGGTGAAAACGTAGCGCCCCTCCTGGTAGGCGTCGCGAACGATCAGGACTGCGTACCGGCCGGGCCGCAGGACGCGGTGAATCTCCCCCAGCACCTCCGTCATCCGATCGAGGAACGCCGGGTAGTCCGCCGCGTTGGCGATGTCGGCGGGGTCGTCGGTGACCATCGCGTAGTCCGTCCGACGATTCGCGAAGTCCTCGGCCAGGGCGCCGCCGGACATCGTCATCGGGAGCTGGACGTTGTAGGGCGGGTCGGTCACCACGAAATCGATCGTGTCGGGGGCCAGATCCGGGAGGAGCCGGAGGCTGTCGCCGACGCGGAGCTCGCATCCGGAGGGGTCGAAGCCGCGCACGCCCCCGGGATCGTTCTGCCCGAGGTCGGCCAGCTCCGGCCCACGACCGTCGCGCTCGGCGAGCGCGGCCGCCACGACCTCCTCGTAGATCGCCGCCCAGCGTGGCGCGAGCTCGATGCCGATCGCCCGCCGCGGCGACCGCGCGATCGCGGCGCCCAGCAGGGTCCCGCCGACGCCCGCGAAGGGGTCCAGGACGAGGTCGTCGGTCTTGGTGAAGAACTCGATCAGCTTGGCCATGAGCCGGGGCGGCTTGTTCGCCCCGTGCTGCCTCCGGAGCGCATGCCCCAGCTCCGAGGGGTAGGCCGTCGTCCAGACCGACTTGGTGAAGTACAGCCACTCCTCGCCCGATAGCTCGTTGAGGGTGTTGCGGGGATGCGGCGGCACGAGACTCGGCCTACTCCGGCTCGGGGATCGGCAGGCCGCCGCGGGGCATGCCGATGTTCGGTGTGAGCGGCGCGTCACGGACGTGGCGGACCGGCGAGAACCACACGACGACGAAGGCCAGCGCAGCCCCGATGAGCCCGACCCAGAACGCCGCCCGCAGGCCCCAGGTTTCCGCGATCACTCCGCCGGCGATCGCGCCGAACAGCGTCAGGAGCGTGGTGAACGTCCCGATCGACGCATTGACCCGGCCGAGGACCCGGTCGCCGACGCTGGCCTGGACCAGCGACACCTCGGTCACCTCGTACACGGTCGCCATCGAGTCGCCGAACAGCTGCTGGCCGATGAGAAAGATGGCGCCCAGCGGAATCCCGATGAGGGCGCCCGCTGCGGGGGCGAGTGGGATGAGCGAGTTGCCGATGGTGAAGCCGAGGATGCCAATGAGGATCGAAGGCCCGATGCCGACGCGCCGGACCATGATCGGCGCGAGCGCGGAGCCGGCCAGGGATCCGATCCCGCCGATGCCGGCGATCACGCCGATCGCCGCGGGCCCGAGGTGGAGCTCATTCAGCGCAAAGATCAGGTAGGACGTTCCGAAGATCCCCCACAGGATGTGGGTCCCACCGTGCGACAGCGCCAGGGCTCGCAGCAGCGGCGAGCGCCAAACGATCCGGATGCCCTCGCGGATCTCGCGGAGGACCGGCTCCCTGTCGGCGTGTGGCGTCGGTGGCGGCTCTTTCTTCCGGATCGTCATCAGAAGGAGGGCCGAGACGACGAAGGTCACGGCGTCGATGGCGATGGCGATCGGGGCCTTGAAGATCTCGATGAGGAAGCCGCCGATCCCGAAGGCGCTGAACTCCGCGACGGAGCCCGTCGCGGTAAGCGCGCTGTTGGCCGCGACGAGCTTCCGCCGCGGCACGACCGTCGGGAGATAGGCGTTGTCCGCCACGTCGAAGAAGGTCGACAGCACGGCGGCGGCGAAGGCGACGAAAAGCAGCTGGGCCAGGCCCAGCGCGTTGAACAGGAACGCGATCGGGATCGAACCGAGCAGGACCGCCCGGCCAAGGTCGGCCCAGATGAGGATCGGTCGGCGGCGGAGGCGATCGACCCAGGCACCGGCGACCAGCCCGACGAACAGGCCGGCGATGAGCTCCGCAGATCGGAGGGCCGAGATCTCCAGGGGCCCGGCGCCGAGCATCAAGATCGCCGCGAGCGGCAGGGCGGTCCTCGTGATCAGCGAGCCAAAGATCGAGACCGTGCTGGCCGACCAGACAGCAAGGAAGCTTCGATCCCGCCAGAGGGAGGTGTCCGGCGCTCCGGGCACGTCGTCGGCGTCGTCCCGGGGCGCGGTGCTTCCCGCCACCGGATCATCGTCCGGCGGCCGCTGGGGGTCGGTCATCGTCGCGGAAGGGTAGCCCCGGGCTACGGGCCGTGTGGCACGATGGGTCCATGCCCGCGAGGTACGTCAGCGAACGATTCGTCGGACGGGAGCGGGAGCTCTCGCACCTTGCGGTCGCCCTCGAGGCCGCGACCAAGGGCCGCTCGCCTCGGATCCTGCTGTCCGGCCGGAGCGGCGTCGGCACGAGCCGCCTGGTCTCGGAGGTCGCGCGACGGGTCGGGCGGATTCAGACGCCATTCCAGGTCGTCCGCTGCACGGCGGTGCCGGCCCGTAATCGTGCCGCCTACGGCCCCATCGTCGAGGGCTTCAGCGCCTGGCTCGACACGATGCCGGAGGGCGAGCTCCAGCGTGCGGCGGGTGTCGGCGCCGAGCCGATCGCGCGCCTCCTGCCTTCGATCGCGCCGCGGCTCTCCGGCGAGATCCGGCACGCCCGGCGGGAATCGATCGCACCCGAGCGCCGACCCGCCTGGATCGCCGAGGCCATCCAGGGTCTCCTGGAGCGAGCGGGGGAGCAGCGGCCCGTGCTGTTGGTGCTCGAGGACCTCCACCTCGCCGACGCCGGCACGCGCAACCTCGCAGCGTTCCTCGCCCGAGTCGCCCGTCCCGCGCGCCTCTGCCTCGTCCTGACGTACGGCCGGGACCAGGTGACGCGAGGCCACCCGTTCCAGCCGCAGCTCGCGTCGATCGCCGGGTCGGCCGACCCGCCCGCGCAGCTCGAGTTGGGGCCGCTCGACCGGTTCGATCTGGCCCAGCTGGTCGCGGAGATCGACGGCGAGCGCCCGACGGCCGCCGCGCTCCTGCTCGTCGCGGAGCGTTCCGGCGGCGACCCGCTGATCGCCGAGGAGGTCCTCGCCGCCCGCCGCGAGCTCCCCGGTTTGTCGCTCGGCTCCAGCCTCGAGGAGCTCGTCCTGGCCCGTCTGGCCCGGCGCTCGCCGGAGTGCCGGCGGGTCCTGCGGCTTCTCGCGCCATCCGGGATGCCCCTCGACCGTGGCGCGCTTTCGGCCGTCGCGACGACGTTCGAGGGCCTCGCGGAGGGCCTGCCGCCGCGCTCGACCACCCGGCCACGGCGGGGCGACGGCGTGCTGGACGCCGACCTCCGCGCCGGCGTCATCGACGCGGTGGATCACGGGTTCCTCGCGGAGCGCCCGGACGGGCGCCTCGAGGTCCGGCACGAGCTGATCGCCGAGGCCGTCGAGGCGGACCTCCTCCCGGTGCAACGGCGGCGGCATCACCTGGCGCTCGCCGCAGCGCTCGGTCCTGATCCTGCCGCGGCGCTCACCCACTGGCTCGCCGCCTACGAGCCGGCTCGTGCGCGAGCGGCGGCCCTCGCCGCCGCGGCCAACGCCGACCGACTGGATTCGGCGGTGGATGCCCTCGGCGCCCGTGAGCTGGCGCTGGAGCTGGGCGCCGCCAGCGGCGCTCGTGCGGCGGATGGACGCCTGCTGTTCGAGACCGCTGTCGTGGCCCTGGCCGCCGGCCGGCCGGACCGCGCGCTGGCCTACCTCGAGACCGCCGCGGGCCGCTTCGGGGAGCGGGAAGATGCCGCGATGGCCGCGTCGATCTACGAGATGCTGGGCCGGGTGTCACGCGCCCTCGGCGACCACGATCGGGCGCTGGTCGAGCACCGTCGCGCGGCGTCGATCCTGCCGAACGAGCCGTCATTGCTCCGGGCATCGGTCCTCGCGTCGCTCGCGCAGACGTTGATGCTCATCGGCCACTTCAACGAGGCGACCCGCGTCGCGGAGGACGCCATCAGGGTCGCTCGGGAGGTGGGCGACGAGGCGCGGGCGGTCGAGGCCCACGCGCTCTGCACCGTCGGCGTCGCGAAGGCCTGGGGCGCCGAGGGCGATGAAGGGATCGCACGGCTCCAGGAGGCGGTTCGCCTCGCCCGCGAGCTCGACGATCCGGATGTCGCGTTCCGGGCCTCCCTCAACCTGTCGACGTCGCTCGCGCTCTTCGGGCGCCGCGACGAGGCGATCGAGGCCACCCGCGATGCCGTCGAGCGGGCCAAGGCCGACGGGCTGGAGGTCGCGTACGGCAACTCGCTGCGCGGGAACATCGCCGAGGCGCTGTTCAATGCGGGCCGCTGGGACGAGGCCCGCGAGACGATCCGGACCGCGCTCGAGTGGAGCCCCGACCCGGTCGCCTTCGCCGATGCCTCAGTCACGGCGGCGATGCTCGAGGTCGAGACGAGCGTCGACGAGCGCGCAGCGAGCCTCCTCGGCTGGCAGCCGCTCGAGATCGACCACGCCCCGGACCCCCAGCTCGAGGTGCCGGCGACGCGCGCGGCCGCATCGTTCGCCCTCTGGCGCGGCGACATCGCCGATGCCCGCCGATCCGTCGAGCGTGGCTGGGTCCTCGTCCGCAAGGCCGAGGACTGGGCCCTCACGGCGCGAATGGCCACGACCTACCTCGAGGTCCAGGCCGCGGTGGCCGCGGACGCGCGCGACCGCCACGCGCTCCCGGAGGTCAGCGGTGCCCGGCAGCGCGGGAAGCGCGTGCTGGCCGAGGCCGAGGCCGTGCTCCGCACGAGCGGGATCGCGCCGGGTGCCGCGAGCCGCCAGGAGGCGGACGCCAACATCTCGATGGCGCGGGCCTTCGCCGCGCGCCTCGAGGGCCGCGACGACCCGGTCCTCTGGGATGCCGCCGCGCAGGGCTGGGAGCGGGCCGGCGAGCCCTACCAGGTTGCCCGGGCGCGCTGGCACCAGGCCGAGGCGGCACTGCCCGCCGGCAAGGACGCGCGCGTGGCCCGGGCCGCTGCCCGTGGTCCGCTCCTGGAGGCGGCGCGAATCGCGGGCGAGCTGGGGGCGCGGCCGCTGCTGCGCGA
The DNA here is from genome assembly GCA_046707905.1 of Candidatus Limnocylindrales bacterium. GTDB lineage: Bacteria > Chloroflexota > Limnocylindria > Limnocylindrales > CSP1-4 > UBA5189. The sequence continues at coordinate 6,609 of JBKKDM010000232.1, read as the reverse complement.
GCTGACGAACCTGGCGAGTCGCGCGCTGATCACGATCCCCGGGCTGGATGTCGCGCCCGCATCGGCCGGGACCCGTCGAGATGGGCCGACGGCGGTTGGGCCCGGAATGACCATGGCGGCCGGCGCGGCCGATGGGGCACGCATCCGTCCCGGTCTCGCGGGTCGCGGCATGCCGGGGCAGGGCGAACCGATCGCGTCTCGGGATCGCGTCGACGCCGTCCCCAATGAGCCGTCAGGGCCCGATTCGGGCGGGATCGCGGCCGCGTTCGCCCCGGACGACGGGGCGAAGAAGAAGCAGGCCTTCGGGCTCTCGCGACGCGAGATCGAGGTCCTGGCCCTGATCGCCGAGGGTCGCACCAACCGCGAGATCGGAGAGCGACTGTTCATCAGCCAGAAGACGGTCGGGGTCCACGTCGGGAACATCCTCGCGAAGCTGGGCGCCTCCGGCCGGGTCGAGGCCGCGATGGTGGCCATCCGCCTGGAGCTCGTCCCAACCCCGCTCGCCGCCCGCCCCGTCCTCGCCACCGGCTGATCCCCCTGACGTGGCCGGTGACCCGGAGGGCGTCGCCCGGCCGACCGTTGGGTGCGCAGCACACATGGGGAGGCTGGGCGGCGTCCGCAGGGTCGCCGGAAAAGGAACAAGGCCCAGATGGGCTCCGGGCCTCGTTCGCGTTGCTGGCCTGATCGGGAGGAAGGGACCGATCCGGCCCTGAGATTCTGAAGTTGGGCGTCGGGCGGCTACCAGCGGCGCATTGCCGCCTCGACGAGGACGACGGCCGCGAGCGGTGCGACCGCCAGGATCGAAGTCCAGATCCGGCGAACCCGGAGGGCCATGTTGCAATCTCCTCGAAGGTCTGGGTGCCTCGACGAACGAGGGCGCCCAACGTACGAACGGCTCCATCACGAGTCGATGCGTCGAAAGTCCGGGGTCGATGTAGGACCCCTGGCGCCGGCCCCAGGGCGCCAACCCCACCGCACGCTCCCCGTCCGCCTCGAGCCGCACCCGGCGGGGAGTACGAACCTACTGGTCGCGGCTTATCTGCCGCTTACGCCGTTGCTGGCGAACACCGGGACTTCGGTACCCTCGGCCCCGTGCCCGGCGGATTGCAGCTCTGTTATGTCGATGCCTATGAGCGACACGTGGCAGCGCGCGTCGTCGCCGTCAGCCCGGATGGCGACGGTCCGCGAGTCGTCCTGGACCGGACGGTCTTCTATCCGGCCGGCGGCGGCCAGCCATCGGACCGCGGGACGCTCCGCCGGCCGCGGGATGGCGCCGCGTGGGCGGTCATCACCGCGTCGAAGGTCGACGGCGAGATCGCGCACCAGCTCGAGCCAACCGATTCGCCGCCCTCGGTCGATGACGACATCGAGGCGACCCTCGACTGGCATCGCCGGTACACCCTCATGCGCACCCATACGGCCCTCCACATCCTGTGCGGCGTGGTCTGGCGCGACTGGGGCGCCCAGGTCACGGGCGGCAACATGGAGCCCGGCGCGGGCCGGATGGACTTCGAGTTCGAGCGGCTGTCGGGCGAGCTCGTCGGCGAGATCGAGGCGAAAGTCAACCACGAGCTCGGCCTCGGCCGAGAGATCCGCGTCGCGGTCCTGGCGCGGGACGAGGCGTTCGCGATCCCGGATCTCATCCGGACCAAGATCAACCTCCTCCCGACCGGGATCGAGGAGGTCCGGACGATCGAGATCGTCGGCCTCGACCTCCAGGCCGACGGCGGGACCCACGTCGCCAACACCCGCGAGGTCGGCCGGATGCGCGTCACTGGCTACGAATCGAAGGGCCGCATCAACAAGCGCATCCGGATCGAGCTGGCCGACCCGGTCGCAGGATGACCGATCCGACGGAGTCCACCGAGCCGACGACCGCGGCGATCGCGGCCGTGACGGCAGCCGGCGTGGCGCACCGCGTCGTCCGGACGGAGCCGGCCCGGAGCGCCGCGGAGAGCGCCGAATTCCAGGGCGTCCCCCTCGCCGCCCTTCTCAGGACGATCGTCGTCCGCCGCGGTGCCGACGACTACGTCTTCATCCTCGTCCCGGCCGGCCGGCGCTTCGACTGGCCGAAGCTGCGCGCCCATCTCGGGGTCAGCCGGCTGTCGCTGCCCGATGCCGACGAGGCTCGCGACGTCACCGGCTACGAGCGCTACACGATCACGCCGTTCGGGTCGTCACGGGCCTGGCCGGTCATCGCCGACGCGGCCATCATCGAGCAGCCGGTCGTGGCGATCGGTGGCGGGGCCCACGGGATCAACCTCCATCTCGCGCCCACGGACCTCGTCGCCGCCCTGGGCGCGACCGTCGCCGATGTCACGCAGCCGGAGGCGCCGGCCTCGGGCTGAGCACCGCCGGCGCCTCGGCGCGGCGGTCGTCGACGTGACCCAGCCGGAGGAGGAGCCGGCCGGGGCGTGAACTCCGGCCGTCCCCGAGGTCGAGGACGACAAGCCTCGTGCGTTCAATCTAGCCGCCGTTCGCTCGCGAACGCGTGCGGAGGAGAGATCGCATGGGACGGGTGACTCCCTGGGCTGCGACCCGATCGTCGAGTCGGAGGCCCCGACCGTCTCCGCTGCCGCGCGATCCGGCATCGTCAGCGGTCCGCGCTCGTGCCGTCGAACGTCCTCTCCCCGGACTCGCCTTCAGTCGAAGCTGAACGGCGGATAGCGACCCGTCAGCAGGAGGGCGTAGGCCGTCACGCGGACGATCCAGCGGTAGGTCCCGGCATGGAATCGGACGATCGAATCGGCCTGGCGGCCGTTGACCAGGATCGGCACCCATGACACGAAGAGCAAGAGGGCGATGCCGATCCCCAGGAACCACAGCACGACGTAGTGCGGGATGAGCAGGATCCAGCGGACGATGAGTCCGACGAGCGGGATTCCCCACAGGCGGTTCTGTGTCTCGGTCTGGTCGAACTCGATGGCGACCGGGTGGTTGCCAGTGAGGCCGAAGGGCGGGTACGAACCGGTGATCAGGCTGACGTACAGGGAGATCCTGGTCGAGAGCCGGATGTAGCCGCCGAAGATGGCAAAGCCCCAGCCGGCCATCCGTCCGTCGAGGAGGATCGAATCCAGCTGACCAGCATCACGAGGTACATCGCGATCGCGACGAAGAACAGGATGATCGCGTGCGGGATCACCAGGATCCAGCGGCCGATCAGCCCGACCAGAGGAATGCCCCAGAGGTGGTTCTGGCCTTCGTCGAGCGGGATCGTGACCTGAACCGGGTTCTCCGCCATGCCTGCCCCTCCCTCGTCCCTCGTCGTCGTCCCCGTCGTCCGTGCCCGGCCGATCCGAGAACGACCCCTAGACCGCCTTGACCGCCGCGACGAGCGCGGCGAGGCCGTCCTTGGCGTCGGCGAAGAGCATCCCGGTCTTGTCGTTCGTGTAGAGCTCGTTGTCGATGCCGGCGTAGCCCCGTCCCATCGAGCGCTTGATGACCACGATCTACTTCGCCTTGTCGACGTCGAGGATCGGCATCCCCGAGACCGGCGAGCCGGGCCGCCGGGCGGCCGGGTTCGTGACGTCGTTCGCCCCGACCACGAGGGCCACGTCGCAGCGCTCGAACTCGGGGTTGATCTCCTCCATCTCCTTGAGCTGGGGGTAGGGGACGTTCGCCTCGGCGAGGAGGACGTTCATGTGGCCCGGCATCCGGCCGGCCACGGGGTGGATCGCGTACTTGACGTCGACGCCGCGTGCCTCGAGAAGCTCGGCCAGCTCGCGGACGGCGTGCTGGGCCTGGGCGACGGCGAGGCCGTAGCCGGGCACGACGATGACGTGCTGGGCGTAGGCGAGCTGGATCGCGACGTCGTCCGCGCCGATCGACCGGACGGAGCCACCGCCCGCGACCGCGCCCCCGGCGGTCCCCTCGCCGCCGCCGAACCCGCCGATCATGATGTTCAGGACCGAGCGATTCATCGCGTCGGCCATGAGCTTCGTGAGGATCGCGCCGGACGCCCCGACGAGGGCCCCGGCGATGATCAGGACGTCGTTGCCGAGGACGAAACCGGCCATCGCCACGGCCGTCCCGGTGAACGAGTTCAGGAGCGAGATGACGACCGGCATGTCCGCCCCGCCGATCGGCAGGACCATCGTGACGCCGAAGATCAGGGCCGCGACGAGGATGACGAGCATCACTGGCACGCTCAGGTTGCCGGCCCACAGGTAGGCCGCACCGACGACCGTCACGAGGGCAAGGGCGAGGGTCACGATGCGACCGCCCGGGATGAGGATCGGCTTGCCCGCGATCAGGCCCTGGAGCTTGCCGGCCGCGATGAGCGAGCCGGTGAACGTGATGCTGCCGATGACGATGTCGAGGACCGTCGCGACGTTGATCTGGGGTGTCGGCGCGGCACTGAGGCCGAGATAGTCATCGATGGCGATGAGCGCCGCCGCACCGCCGCCTGCCGCGTTGAAGAGCGACACCAGCTGCGGCATCGCCGTCATCTTCACGATCCGCGCGCTGTACAGGCCCGCGCCCCCGCCCAGGACGATGCCGACGACGATGATGATCCAGCCGATGCCGTTGAAGCCCTCGCCGTCGTCGGTCGGGCGGGCCAGGAGGAAGACGGCAGTCGCGACGATGGCGATGACCATCCCCGCGGCCGACAGGAGGTTGCCGTTGCGGGCCGTCGCGGGCGAGTTCATCCGCATCAGGCCGAGGACGAACGCCGAGGCACCCGCCAGCCACGCCAGGCGGACGAGGATCGAGATCGTTTCGAAGTCCATGACGATCAGCCTTCCGCCACGTCGGCCGGCTTCGGCGCGACGGGCTTCTTGCGGAACATCTGGAGCATCCGGTCGGTGACGACGTAGCCGCCGACGACGTTCATCGTGGCGAAGGCGACGGCAATCAGCGACAGGACCTGGCTGACCGGGTCATGGGCCTCGACGGCGATGAACATCGAGCCGACGAGGACGATCCCGTGGATCGAGTTGGCGCCCGACATGAGGGGCGGGTGAAGCGTCGCCGGCACCTTGCTGATCACCGCGAACCCGACGAGGATCGCCAGGACGAAGACGGTCAGGGCCGACAGGAGTTCGGGGCTCACGCGGGACCTCCGGGGGTGGCCGCGCCCGCGGGAGATGCGGGAGCGGCGGGCTCGAGGAGCTTCTTCGTCGCCTCCTGGACGACGGCCCCGCCGTGGGTGATGACGGTCGACTTCGTGACCTCGTCCTCGAAGTCGAGATTGAGCTCACCGTCCTTGACCATTCCGAGCAGGAGCGCCGAGATGTTCCGGGCGTAGAAGGCGGACGAACCGGTCGGCATCGTCGCCGGCAGGTTGTCCGGGGCGATGATCGCGACGCCGTTGGCGGTGACGATCGTCTCGCCGGCCTTGCTCAGCTCGACGTTGCCGCCGAGGGCGGAGGCCGCCATGTCAACGATGCCCGAGCCGGGCTTCATGCCCCTGACCGCGTCGGCGGTGACGAGCAGCGGCGGCCGCCGACCGGGGACCTGCGCGGTCGTGATGACGACGTCCATCGAGGCGATGTGGCCGTTGAGCTCCGCCTGCTGGGCGGCCTGCTCCTCGGCCGTGAGCTGGCGGGCATAGCCGCCCTCACCGGACGCGTCGACGGCGGTCTTGAGGACGAGGAACTGGGCGCCGAGGCTCTCGGCCTGCTCCTTCGTCTCGGCCCGCACGTCGTAGGCGCGGACGACCGCCCCGAGCCGCTTCGCGGTGCCGATCGCCTGGAGCCCCGCGACCCCGATCCCGAGGATCAGGACGTTGGCCGGCTTGGCCGTTCCGGCGGCCGTCGTCAGCAGCGGGAAGTAGCGTCCGAATGCGTTCGCCGCGATCAGGACCGCCTTGTAGCCACCGACGTTCGCCTGCGAGCTGAGCGCGTCCATCGACTGGGCCCGGCTGAGCGTCCGCGGGATCGCGTCGAGGCTGATCGCCGTCACGCCCTGCTTCGCCAGGGCCTCGGCGCTCTTCGGGTCGATGAGCGGGCTGAGAAAGCCGACGACGGCCTGTCCGGTGCGCATCACCTTGATCTCGGACTCGTTCGGCTTCTGGACGCGCAGGATCACGTCCGACTGGGCGTACAGCTCGACCGACGAGACGATCGTCGCGCCGGCCTCGGCATAGGCCGCGTCGGGGATGAGGGCGCCGCCGCCGGCACCAGTCTCGACAAGGATCTCCAGCCCGGCCGCGGTTAGCTTGCCGAGCGCTTCGGGTACCAGGGCGACGCGCCGCTCACCGGGGGCCGTCTCCTTGGCGACGCCGACCTTCATGGGCACCACCTGACTTGGGTTCGGGATCGGTCTGGATCGCCCGAAAGGATACCGGCCGCGGCGCGCCCGCGTGCGGGCACAAGGTTGCGGTTTGGTGCTCGCCGGGCGCCTCGCGACTGCGCCCGGCCGTCACGCGCCCGGGCCCCCGATCATGCCCACTGATCAGCGGCTGACGAACGAGCACGCGCCACTCCCAGGATCGTGCCGCGTTCTGCTGGAATCCGACCCTCGAGCACGCTCGTTCGTCCCGACGCGATCACTAGACGTGATCGGACAACCCGGGCCTGAGCCGGGAGACTGGGGGGCGTGAATCAGCCCGGCGCCGCTCCCGCTCCCGCGACCGCGATGACGAGGGTGAAGATGTAGACATGGGCG
>JBKKDM010000231.1:0-3868 GCA_046707905.1 Candidatus Limnocylindrales bacterium | reverse complement strand
TGCGTCCGCCGTGAACACCTCTACCCGATGGCCGTCCTCTGCCTGCCTGCGTGCGAAGTTCAGGCACGTGTTGCCGGCGCCGGTCCAGTTCGGGGGAAAGGTGGCGGTTAGGTGGGCGATCCGGATGTCGCGCGCTCCCCGTTGTTTGCCCACGCATCACTCGGCAGGCCGTCCAGTACCTCCAGCGTTGCCTCCAGTTGCTGGACGTCGCTGGGCTCGGCGCCGGTGCTCCACAGCCGCTTGCGCAGGGCATCCTGCTGCGCGACCGTTTCACGGTAGAAGAGGTACTGCCCGATCGCCGGGTCGTGCTCGCTGACGCCGACGTCCGGCGCGAGCCTGCGCAGCGCCGCGACGAGATGAGCGTGAACGTCTTGAATGTCGCGTCCCGTGTGGTCCGCGATCTGCCGTGGGGTGCGGCGATGCACGACCGCAAGGCGAAGGATCTCGCGGTCAACCGGATCGAGCTGGGCCAGCGCCTGCTCCGGGTCGACATGGCCCGAGCGCAGCCGGGCGAGGGAGCGGATCACTCGGCGCAGCGGTGCCTGATGGCCGCGGGGCACGACGCCGGCGACGATGCTCAGGCAGACGAAAACCAGCGCGGCGGCCATCGCGACCAGCGACTGGCCGATGATCGGGGAGGCATCGATTGCCCGGCCGGCCGCAGTGCAGGCAATCGCCAGCGCGAAAGCCCCGGCCAGGCTGCGCATCTGGAACGGAATCGGGTTCTTGCCGCGCTGGGAGTAGTAGAGCATCACCGCCATGCCGATCATGAAGCCGAACATCACGGCCAGCGCGGCGCCCTCGGTGCCCATCCGGGGAATGAGCACGACAGCGCCGACGAAAAAGCCGAGCGCCGAGAGGATCGTGGCCGCCGAGTAGTAGTAGTACTTGCGCTTGAACTGGGAGGCACGGTAGACGAGCACCAGCGCCCCGTGCGTGAAGAACCCGCCGGCCACGAGGGGGATCAGCAGCGGCAGGCTCGTGTAGTCGCCGGGGGCGACGAGGGCGAAGGTCTCGGTTGCGACGGTGAGCCCGATCATCATCGTCAGGCACATCAGGGCGAAGTAGGTGACCATTGCACCGCGCAGCGCGCCTTCGCCGACCTGGCTTTCGAGCGCCGCAAATGACGTTGTTCTGCGCAGGGGCTGCCAGGCGCGAAAGAAGGCAGACGTGCAATACGTCACAGCGAGTCCGAACTGCGCCGCGACCCGGTAGGGCGCCAACTCCTCGTGGGAGACGTAGCGCGACAGCACGAAGATGTCCACGTTCTGCACGATCCAAAGGGAAATCACGACCGGGATCACGATCCGGCCCTTGGTCATGATCTGTTTCACGGTTTTCCAGCTGAAGGCGATCGTGTACGTGCTCCAGGTGAGCCCAAGCACAAGAAAGAAGGCAAGGCCCGTGCCGATGGCGGTGCCCGCGATTGCGCCACCCACACCCTCGCCCTGCTCCAAGAGGTAGACCACCGGGCCCAGAATCAGCAGGGGCCTTGCGGCGTTCGCCAGCACGAACGGAATTGGCCTCCGCTCGAACCGCAAGACGTTTGACGTCAAGCGGAGTAGCGCGCCGAACGCGCCCGCGGCGCCCGCCATCAGGATCCATGAGCCCTTGTCCGGGTCGCCAAGCAACCAGTCGGCGAGCGAGCCCGAGATCGGCCAGATGATCAGCATTCCTGCCGCGCAGATGCACGCGGTCAGCACGAGGCCGTTGCCCATCGACTGCTTGACGGTCTCCGGGTCGATGTCCTCGTCGTCGTCCTCGACGTCCTCATCACCGGTGGAGCCAAAGACGCTTCGCAGGGTCCCCTGCATCGAGCCGAGGTTGAAGAGCAGCGTCAGAAGGCCCGCCCAGAAGACCAGCAGTGAAAGGGTGCCGAACTCCCCCTTGCCCAGCAGCCGCGTGAACACAAAGAAGTTCACAAAGCTGAAGATCAGCACCACGAGGGAGCCGATCACGTAGGCGCCGAGGAGCCTGGCGAGTCTGACGCCGAACACGACCTCGGCGCGATTGCCACTCATGCTTCGTTTATAGCGACGTTACGCCTCAAGGGCGGGCACCGAGGTGCCGATGCGCCCACGCAGCGCCGGCCCGCTATTGGGCAGGGCCGCTACGGCGAGCTAACTCTCGAGCGTCGCGTCGACGCTGATCTCCACGTTCCCCTTCAATGCGCCAGAGATCGGGCAACCCTTTCCAGCCGCCTGGGCAGCCTCCTCGAACGCGGCCTGGTCGATGCCGGGCACCTTGCCCTTCACCACGAGCTCTGACGACTTGACTCCCTCGCCGGCAACGAACGTCACCGTCGCCGTGACCTCGAGCCGCTCGGGTGCGTTGCCTGCGTCGGCGAGGCCCTTCGAGAACGCCATGCAGTAGCACGAGGCGTGGGCGGCGGCCAGTAGCTCCTCCGGACTGGTCGTTCCTTCGGTGCGTTCGGTTCGCGCCTGCCATGTGACCTCGACCTCGGGTATCGCCCCGCTGGCCGCGGTGGTCGTGCCACGGCCACTCGTCAGATCGCCTTCCCAAATAGTCGTTGCCCTGCTCTCGGCCATGCACAACCTCCTTGCTCGAACGCGTTTACGCGGCGGCGGGAGCTCGCCGTAGACCCGCTGCCGCGAGCGCAATCGCAGCAGCGAGGATCGCTGCGCCCCCGATCAGCATCCCGGTGTCGTCCGAGGTCGGCCTGAACGTCATGTCGGCGACCACCAGGAAGAGAATCGTCAGCTGCACCCGCTCGACCATCGCGATCCGCTTGAGCCGGCGGTCGAGTTCGGGGGCGTTCGGACCCTGCTCTGCCACAAGGGCGCCGATCCGCTCCCCTTCAGGCTTGAAGAAGAGGATCCCCATGAGGAACGACGCCAGGTAGCCGACCAGCCCGATGTTGATCCAGAGCTCGTCGAAATCGTACGGCCCGTCCAGCACCAAGAGGATGCCGAGAATGACCACCGACAACGAGACTGGGATGAAGAAACGGGTTGAGAGCCAGCCCATCTCCTGGTGGTAGCCGAGCTCCTTCTGGCGGTCACTGGCGGCCGCATGAATCAGCACGGCCAGCAGGAATCCCGCTCCCAGCCAGATGACTACGGCGGCGATATGGAGGAACACCAGCACCTCGTAGCGGCTCATGCCGGCATCCTTTCATAAGCGCCTAATGGCGCTCTCTGGGCCTACGGGCGCTCGCTGGGCCGCTCGTCGCGATCGTCGTTGGGATTGACCTTGTCCTTGACCTTGTCGGCCGCATCGTCAATGGTGTCGCGAGCCTTATCGGCGGCGTGGCGGACCTTCTCCTTCACGCTCGCCCCGGCACGATCAACCTTGCCCTCGCGTTTCAGAGCGGGGTCGTCGGTGAGGTCTGCAACAGCCTCCTTGATGCGTCCTTTTGCCTCGTCAATTCGATCGTCAGACATGACTCCTCCTTCGGTTGCTTGGACTGCAACTACCCCGCCGTCAATGAGGCAAACAGTCTCAGGCTCAACACCTCGAGCCGCCTTGCCGGTCCGCAGGGCGGCCGACCGCCTGCGGGAGGAGTTGCTGTACTGGCGCCACGCCCCCTTGGGCGCAACGATCGAAAGGAAGCCAGCACGCATGAGCAACGACAGGTTCTGGTGGTTCCCCCTCATCGGGGTACTTGCAGTTGCGGTGGCAATCGCCTCGTTTGCAGTCGGCGGCGAGCCGCCCGACATTGACAAGCCGGTTCAGGAGATCGTCAGCTTCTACACCGACAATGATGACTCGGTGAGACTTGGCGCTGCGCTGCAGACGCTTGCGGCTGGCCTGTTCGTCTTCTTCGGCGGCTACCTGCGCAAGGTGCTGCGGGACGCCGAAGGGCCCGGAGGTGCTGCATCGCTAGTCACCTTCGCCGGATTGGTGA
>JBKKDM010000230.1:0-5895 GCA_046707905.1 Candidatus Limnocylindrales bacterium | reverse complement strand
TGACGCTAGCGGAGAGGCCATACCCGTTCCCATCCCGAACACGGAAGTCAAGCTCTCCAGCGCCGAAGATACTGAGAGGGCAGCCTTTCGGGAAAATAGGTCGTCGCCAGGATCTTGTGCTTTCCGGAGAATTTCGGGGCCGAGGCCATTGGCTATGCTCTCCGGGATGACCACGGCCCCCGCGGACAGCCAGCGCCCCGCCGGCGGCGCGGGCCTGTCGGCGATGTCCCTGGAAACGGGCCGCGCGGACGTGCTACCGGCCTCCGGTGGCGGCGCCGACTCCGACCACGCCAATCCCCGCGGCTGCCCGTTCCTCGTGGCCGAGGCGGGGGGCTGGCGGCTTGCTGCGCCGTCGCGCGATCATCGGTGCGCGGCCTTCACTCCGCCGGCCCCACTCTCGCCCGAGAAGCAGGCGCGGCTGTGTCTGACGCCGACGCACACCGGGTGTGCCACCTACCTCGCATCCCTCACCGCCCGCACCGAGCGGCTCGGCGCGGCCCCGGTCCGACGAGCGACCCGCTGGGGCCTGGCGCGGACGACGAGCGTGATCGAGGATCCCGGGGGCATCCGCGCCCGCCTGCTCGCCGCGCTGCTTGACCGGCGCCGATGGCCCGCGATCCCCGCGGTGATCCTGGTGACGACCCTGTTCGTCCTCGCGCTCTCCGGATTCCGCGCCGGCGTCCCGACGTCGCCCGTGGCCACCGCGAGCCCAGGGCGCCCGGCTCCAACATCCGCCGCGACGCTCACGGCCACAGCCCGCCCGCCGGCCACGGCCGCGCCGGAGGAGACGGGGCCGGCTGAGACCGGGCCGCCGCCGACCCGCAAGCCCACGACGGCGCCCGCCACGCCGAAGCCCTCGACGACCGCTCGGACCTACCGCGTGAAGGCCGGCGACACCCTGAGCGCCATCGCGGGCCGGTTCGGCGTCACTGTCTCGGCGATCGTGAACCTCAACAACCTCGGCAACGCGAACTCGCTCACCGTCGGGCAGCTCCTGCGCATTCCGTAGGCGAGACTGGGTCACCGCCCCGCGAGATTTTCGCCGCGCGCCGCCGCGCGACCGCCCGCCAGCAGAGGTCATGCCTGGCAGCCCCGGCACCAGGTCGTCGCCTCGCTCCTCGAGCTGACCTCGCTCAGGCGCGTCCCGCAGCGTGGGCAGGCCTCGCCGCCGCGCAGGTGGACGGCGAGGAAGTCTCGAATCTGCTTCTCGAACGTCGGCGGGACACGCTCCACGAGGACCCCGATCGCGTTCGCCAGGATTGACCGTGTCGCCGCGTGGAGCGCGTCGACCTCTTCCGGGGCGAGCGACGATCGTCGCCGAAACGGGCTCAGCTTCGCCGCGTGGAGGATCTCGTCGCTGTAGGCATTTCCGATGCCCGCGATGAAGGCCTGGTTTCGAAGCAGCGACTTCAGCTCGCCCGGGTGCCTTCGGATACGTTCGCGCCAGACCTCGAGCGACAGCGCCGGGTCGTCGGCGTCCGGGCCTTGCTCGGCGTCCTCGAACCCGACGACCGGGCGCGAAACGCCGTGCGGGAGCACGTAGACCTTGCCCATCTGGCTCGGATCGCGGTAGCGGACCTCGGCCGGGCCGATGTTGGGCGGCAGCCAGGCCGCGCGGGACGTCCACGCTGCTGCGTCCTTCGGCCCTCGCGCGCGCGAGCCGAATGCCAGAACCACCGCCGTGCTTGGGGGTCGCTTGTCCTCCGGCATTGCGAGCTGGAGCCGGCCGGTGAGCATCGCGTTGATGGCGATCCGGTCGCGATCGAGCTCGAAGACGACGAACTTGCCCCGCCGCCGAACCCTCGAGAGTCGCTGTCCGACCAGGGCCTGGAGCTCCGCGGGCGTGCCCCGAACCGCGAGCGGGGCGGGGGACTCCGCACGTTCGATGGAGCGGCCCGCTAGGGCGGCGTGGAGGGCGTCGGTGACGACCGCCAGATCGGGTAGCTCGGGCACGGGCGGCGATTGTAGACGTGCTCAGGTGCGTGCTAGACTCCGCGGGCCCTTCGGGGCGGAACAGCAGAACAGCCTCGCTCATCCCATTCGAGCTCGAAGGAGCGGACCGCGGGCCTACCAATCCTACGGACCACTTGATCGCAGACCCGATGGCCTGAGCCGACTGCTCGGGCCGTTTCGATTCCGAGGGAGCTCGTTTGTACAGGAGACCGAATTGACCGAAGAGCAGCAGGGCGGGAACGAGCAGCCGACCGAGGCGAACGCCGAGGCACCGGCAGCCGAACAGACCGTCGGGGCGATCGCCGTCGCCGACGAGCCCGCCGAGAGCCCGAACCTCGATGTCGAGGCCGAGGCGACCGACACCGCAGAGATGACCGCCGACGAGCCCGCCGAGGCGCTCGCCCCCGAGACCGCCACCCCGGCGGCCGTCGCCGAGGCAGAGCCCGAGGTCGCCGCCTCCAGCACCGACGCGGCGGCGCCCGCAGCCGAAGCCGAGGCCGAGGCCGACGCGGCCGTTGCGACTGCCGACGCCGCCGCCGACGAGCCCGCCGTCACCGTGGCGTCTGCCCCCGCCGCCGAAGCCGCACCTTCCGGCCCCGAAGCGGCAGCGGCTGATCCCGAGGCCGACGCGCCGGCAGCCGCGGCCGATTCGCCCGCAGCCGGCGCTGATTCGGCTGATTTGCCGACAGACGAAGCTGCCACGCCAGCGGCGTCAGCCGATGAGGCCGAGGCCCCGGAAGCGGTCGAGGCCGAAGCACCAGCACCGGCGCCCGCACCCGTCGTCCCCACCGGCCCCGAGCCGACGACGATGGAGGAGCTGCTCGCGGAGCAGGACGCCGACATCAAGAGCTTCAAGCACGGCGACGTCGTCGAGGGTTCGGTCGTCCGAATCGACAAGGACGAGATCCTCGTCGACATCGGTGCCAAGAGCGAGGGCGTCGTCAGCAACCGCGAGCTGTTCGGTCGCAATGCCGAGTCGCAGCCGGCCCTGGCCATCGGCGACACCGTCCTCGTGTACGTCCTCCAGCCGGAGTCGCCGGAGGGCCACGTGGTCCTCTCGCTGCGCCGCGCCGGCCTGGAGCGCAAGTGGCGCTCGATGCAGGAGCAGTTCGAGGCCGGCGTCATCATCGAGGCGCCGGTCATCGACCACAACAAGGGCGGCCTCATCGTCGACTGCGGCATCCGCGGCTTCGTGCCGATCAGCCAGATCGTCGACTTCCCGCGCCGGCCCCAGAACGACCAGCCGCGCGACGCCGCCCAGGAGATCGCCGAGAAGCTCCAGCCATTCGTTGGCCGGAAGCTGCGGCTCAAGATCCTCGAAGTCAACCGCAAGGCCAACCGCCTGATCCTGTCCGAGAAGGTGGCCCTGTACGAGGAGCGGCGCGAGAAGCGCGACGAGCTCTTCAGCAGCCTTCAGGTCGGCCAGAAGGTCACCGGCAACGTCCGCTCGATCGCACCGTTCGGCGTCTTCGTCGACCTTGGCGGCATCGACGGGCTGGTTCACAAGAGCGAGCTCTCGTGGAACAAGGTCAACAACCCCGAGGGCGGCTACCGCGTCGGTGAGGAGGTCGAGGCCGAGGTCATCGACATCAACCACGAGCGCGGCCGGATCTCCCTGTCGATCCGCCGGCTCCAGCCGGATCCGTGGCACTCGACGGTCGCCGACTTCAACGTCGGGGACATCATCGACGGCACGGTCACCAAGCTCGTGAACTTCGGCGCCTTCGTGCGTGTCCGCGACGGGCTCGAGGGCCTGATCCACATCAGCGAGCTGTCCAACCAGCGCGTCGCCCACCCGGGTGACGTGGTCCACGAGGGCCAGGCGCTGAAGCTCCGGATCATCAGCCTCGACTCCGAGCGCCATCGCCTTGGGCTGAGCCTGAAGCAGGCCGAGGAGGGCCAGGTGCGGCCGGCGACCGATGCGGCGCTGACCGGCACGGCTCCTATCCCGGCGATGCGCGAGCGCGCCGAGCGCGCGGAGCGTGGCGAGCGTCCCGAGCGCGGCGAGCGTCGCCCGCGCGGCGGCGATCGCGAGCGCACGCGGAGCTACACGGCGTCCGACGCCGTACAGGAGCCCGAAGGCGGCATCGACACGACGCTCGCCGCGGCTTTCGCGGGCGTGCGCGAGCAGCTTGCCCGGGCCGAGGCCGAGGACGGCAGCCCGTTGGAAACCGATGGAGCCGAGGGATTGGTCGCTGAGACGGAGGTCGCGGACGCTCCCGCTGCCGAGACCGAAATCGACGGACCCGCTGCCGAGGCGACGCCCGCTGCCGAGGCGACGCCCGCCGCGGAGGCCGATACGGCGCCTCCGGCAGAGGTCGAGGCACCCGAGGCGGAGGTCGAGGCGCCAGCGGCCGAGGTCGCCGAGCCCGAGCCGGAGCCCGAGACGGCCGTGGAGGCCGCGACCGAGGCCGTGACCGCCCCCGAGGCGGTTGCCGAGCCTGTCGCGGAGGAAGCACCCGCCCCGGACGAGCCCGCGTCCGACGAGCCCGCGTCCGACGAGCCTGCCCCCGAGGTGCCCGCCGCGGAGGCCAGCGCCGAGGCCGACGAGGCAGCGGCCACCGCGGAGCCCGCCGCCGACGTAGAGGCCCCAGCCGAGGACGACACCAAGGCGTAGTCCTGGCCCAGACGCTTGCGCGCGTCGTACCAACGGGCCATAGGAGAAACCATTCACACCGGCCCATCGTCAGGTGGGTTGTGATCCGCGCGCGCTCACGGCGCGCACTCGTCAGCACACCGGTCGCACAGGTGGTCTTGACGAAATGACCGCATGCTAGGATCGATTCAGCGCCTCAAGAGGGCGCACCAGGGGAACGGGCGTTCGAACAATGGAGCGATTCGACAAGTTCACTGACCGGGCACGCAAAGTCCTGACGCTCGCGCAGGACGAGGCGCAGCGCTTCAACCACAACTACATCGGCACGGAGCATCTGCTCCTCGGGCTGGTGCGGGAGGGTGAGGGCGTCGCCGCCCGGGTTCTCGAGAACATGAACGTCGAGCTCGCCAAGGTGCGAACCGCCGTCGAGTTCATCATCGGGCGCGGCGACCGACCGGTCGTCGGCGAGGTCGGGCTCACGCCACGCGCCAAGCGCGTCATCGAGCTCGCCATCGACGAGGCCCGCCGCCTCGGCCACAACTACATTGGCACGGAGCACCTGCTCCTGGGCCTGGTCCGCGAGGGCGAGGGCATCGCCGCCGGCGTCCTCGAGTCCCTAGGCGTCAACCTGGACAAGGTTCGCCACGAGGTCATCCGGGTCCTTTCGCAGAGCTCGTCCGTCGGTCCGGCGCAGGAGACGAAGCGCAGCTCCAAGACCCCGACCGTCGACGCCCTGGGGATCAACCTCACCGAGGCCGCGCGTGCGGGCAAGCTCGACCCGGTCATCGGACGCGAGAAGGAGATCGAGCGGGTCATCCAGATCCTCGGCCGGAAGACCAAGAACAACCCGGCCCTCATCGGCGAGCCCGGCGTCGGCAAGACCGCCATCGCCGAGGGCCTGGCCCACCGGATCGTCGCCGGCGACGTCCCGGACATCCTGCTGAACAAGCGAGTCCTGACCCTCGACATCGGGTCGCTCGTGGCCGGCACCAAGTACCGCGGCGAGTTCGAGGAGCGCCTCAAGAAGATCATCGAGGAGCTCCGGAACACCAACGACGCCGTCTTGTTCATCGACGAGCTCCACACGCTCGTCGGGGCCGGGGCCGCGGAAGGTGCGATCGACGCCGCGAACATCCTCAAGCCGCCGCTGTCGCGCGGCGAGCTCCAGTGCATCGGCGCCACGACGCTCGACGAATACCGCAAGTACATCGAGCGCGATGCGGCCCTCGAGCGCCGGTTCCAGCCGGTGATGGTCGAGGAGCCGACGCTCGAGCAGACCATCGAGATCCTCATGGGGATCCGCGAGCGCTACGAGCAGCACCACAAGGTCACGATCACGGACGACG
>JBKKDM010000229.1:0-3852 GCA_046707905.1 Candidatus Limnocylindrales bacterium | reverse complement strand
GTGGTTCCGCGGGTTGCCGAAGTGGTAGCCGCTCGCGCCCGAGTGCCGGCCAGGATTGATTCCAACGAGCAGCAGCCGGAGGCCGGGCCGCACCAGGTCCGGCAGCTCGACGCCGTCCGCCGCCTCGAGCTCGGCCTTGGTCGGGCTCACGCCTGGCTGACCGCGCCCTCGAGGAGCTCGAGGGTCAGGGCGTCGGCGTCCATCGCCACTCTGATTCCGAGCGGGAGTGGCAGGTTCGGACCGGCGTGGCCGAAGTCGACGTTGCCCATGACCGGGATGTCGCGATCGCCCATGACGTCGACTACGACCTCGCGCAGGCTCTGCGGGGCGTACGGCGCGGTCTGGATCGTCTCGGTGGGGCCGATCAGCACACCCGCGATTCGATCGAAGACACCGCCATGGCGGAGGACCTGGAGGTCGTTCCAGACGTTGATCGTCTGGGTGTTGAGGTCCTCCAGGAACAGGATGGCGCCGTCGAACCGCTCCGGTGCCAGCGCCCAGGGCGTCGCCTGGATCCGGATGAATCGATGGAGCAGGCCGCCGAGCAGCCGTCCCTCGGCGCGCCCTGGCCGCCAGGTCTCCCACGGCCTGAATGCGGGCAGGCGGCCCGCGGGCTCGGCGGACATCAGCACCCTCCGGTAGCTGTCGATCTGCCTCGCGCGGTCCGGCTCGGCCATCGCCTGCCAGTCCCCCACCCCCTCGAGGAAGTTCTCGCCGTGGATGGTGACGAGGCCGGTCATGGAGTGGATGGCGAGGAGCGTGGCGGTGATGTCGCTCATGCCGATCAGGAGCTTGGGGTGGGCGGCAATGAGGTCGTAGTCGAGGGCGTCGAGGTAGCTCAGCGTGAACCTGCCGCCGGTCAGCGCCCAGATCGCGCTGACGTCCGGGTCCCGGAACAGGTCGTTGAGCTCGCCGGCGACCTCGGCGGGCCTGGCGGCTGCCCACCACCACGACTTCTCGACGTCGACGAGCGACCCCGGGCGGACGCGAAGTCCCAGCGCCTCGAGCTCCGCGACACCGTGCCGGAAGCTCCCGAGCGTTTCGGCCTCGAGCCCGCTCGACAGGGCCGCGATGGCGACGAGGTCGCCGGGTCGGAG
Source organism: Candidatus Limnocylindrales bacterium (assembly GCA_046707905.1). Classification (GTDB taxonomy): domain Bacteria; phylum Chloroflexota; class Limnocylindria; order Limnocylindrales; family CSP1-4; genus UBA5189. The sequence continues at coordinate 2,755 of JBKKDM010000229.1, read as the reverse complement.
GGCCCTGGGTCGGACGATCGGCAGCACCACGGGCACGGTAGCGCCCAGGTGCCTGGAGCGCTCAGGCCTCGGACGGGTCCCGCGGCAGCAGCTCGAAGTGGCAAGTGGTGTAGCGACGAAGGCGGTGCGCCGTCCGGACGAGGAAGCCCTGGAAGATGCTGTGCTTGTGGTCGATGAGCTGCCCGGCCCGCGCGTCCTCGGCGCCGATCAAGCGCCGAACCCGGGCCGGCACCGACGGTCCTGTCGCCTGCCCGCGCCACGTGCTCGGCGCGACATCAACGTTGGGGTTGTTCCGCAACCGCTTGAACTTGCCCGCCTGCTCGTAGGTCCGGAAGTACACGCGATCGCCGTCGACGGCCACGTTCACCGGCGTCGAGACGGGCGTGCCAATGCGCCGGTAGGTCGTCAGGCGCACCGCCCAGCTCTGGCCGAGGGCGGTCAACGGGTTGGAAGCGGCTGCGTTGGTCGTCGATGTCATGGGGTTACGGACAGCGTCATCGACCAGGGGGCGTCTCGTCTGTCAGGTGCGTGCAGTCGCACGGGCCACCGATCGGCGAGGACGTCGGCGAGGTCGTCCGGGACGGCGGGATCCGCGCCCGACTCGAGCAGCAGGTGTGCCGCCTCGCCACGCACGCGCTTGGCGATGACGTCGCCAATTCGGTGGCCGGCAGGCCCCTGATCGACCCGGAGCGTGACGGTTCGGTGGGCGACGCCCGCGGCCATGCCCATCGCCTGGTAGATCCGCGACCGAAGGTCGATGACGAGCCCGTCCGAACCGGCAGCTTCAGCCAGCACGCCGGGCAGCAGCGCCCGCCAGGCGTGATCGAGGCGGCCGAGACCGACGAGGGAGGCATGCAGGATCAGGCGGTAGCGCGGGATCCCGTTGCCTGGCCGGAGGGCACCCCACAGCGCCGACGTGAAGACGACCTCCCGATGGGCGCGCGCGCCGGCCTCGGCGGACAGCCCCGCGATGTCGAGCCCCTCGTGCAGCGGCCCCGTGTAGACCTGGTGGACCGGGCGTGCCGGCAGCTCGAAGAGGTGGGTGTTCATCGCGACGTCGTGGATCATGGTCGGCTGCACCCGCAGCCGCTCGAAGGCGTCGGCCCCCTCGCTCGTCGCGATGAGCGCCCCGGCAACCACCCGGCGAGCCGCCGTCAGCTCGGGGAACGCCAGCGCATCGAGATCGACCGGTGGGCCCGATTCAGGCGACTCAGCCTTGGTCTCCGATGGCGGAACGACGATGAGCACGCCGCCACTCTACGGGCGCGATGCTCCGCTCCGGCGTCCGACGCACCGCAAGACCGATCCGATCGCCCGAGGGACAATGACGACCTCCCAAAGCCCCGACCTCGGAGGAGAGCGCCATGACCGAATCCGCCACGAAGACGGCCCATCGCCCAATCTGGATCGACCTCTCGAGCACCGACGCCGCGGGCTCACAGGAGTTCTACGCGAAGCTCTTCGGCTGGCAGATCGAGGTGAGCCCGGACCCGCAGTACGGCGGCTACGGTCGCGCCACGATCGACGGCCGGGATGCCGCCGGGATCACGCCGAGCCAGGACCCGGCACAGCCGACGCACTGGAACCTCTACATCCACACCGACGAGGTCGAGGCGACCGCAGCCGCCGTCGAGGCCGCCGGCGGCACCGTCGCGCTGTCGGCGCTCGACATCCCGGGCCAGGGCCGGATGGCCGTCTTCCAGGATCCCACCGGCGCCTACATCTCGGCCTGGCAGCCGGCCGGGATGACCGGATTCCAGGCGGACGGCGGCAACACGTTCGCGTGGGCCGAGATCAACGCCCGCGGCATCGAAAAGGCCATCGAGTTCTACGAGCAGGTCTTCGGCTGGACGACGCGTCGCTCACCGATGGGCGATGGCACGGACTACAACGAGTTCCAGGTGGACAGCGAGAGCGTCGCCGGCGCGGTCGACGTGCCGCCGGACGCCCCGAACTCCGTCGTGAACGCCTGGGTCGTGTACTTCGGCGTCAGCGACGTGGACGCGACCTTCAACAAGGCCATGGGCCTTGGGGCGAATCAGGTGATGGAGCCGCAGGAATTCCCGGGCGGCCGATTCTCCCTGATCACCGATCCGCAGGGCGCGACCTTCGGTCTGCTGAGGATGCAGGAGGGCTGAGCCGCCGCGGGTACCGAAATGGGCGAACTGGAGGATGATTCGTCGCCCGAAGGAGGTCGAGGTGAACTTCAACAGCATCCTGATCGGATCCGAGAATCCCGACGAGCTCGCGGCGTTCTACGCGAAGCTCCTCGGCGAGCCCACCTTCCACGATGAGTCGTATTCGACCTGGGTCGTCGGCTCCGGCGCGGTCTCGGTCGGTCCGCACAGCGAGGTCAAGGGCCGCAACACGATGCCGGGCCGCCTGATCTGGAACATCGAGACGACCGACGTCAAGGGCGAGGCCGAGCGATTCAAGGCGGCCGGCGCGACGGTCATCGCCGAGCCGTACAGCTTCGATGGCTACCCCAACTCGTGGATCGCCACGTTCGAGGATCCCGACGGCAACTACTTCCAGCTCATGACGCCGATGGAGCCCACCCAGGGCTGAGCGATGAGCGCGGTCGCGCCGGCCGGTGGCCGGCTGATGCAGCTCCTGTCCGCGCGCGGCGGCACGGCCGCGGGGGCCCCGACGATGGTCCTCCAGCACCGCGAGGCGCTGACCTACACGCTCTTCCTCGGCGTGATCGTCGAGCAGGGCGAGGGCGCCCGGGGGGCGTGGCGCGAGGCGCACTTCG
>JBKKDM010000228.1:0-33769 GCA_046707905.1 Candidatus Limnocylindrales bacterium | reverse complement strand
CGCGCTCCATCGCCTGACCGATCTCGGCTTCCCGGACCGGACCGTCCTGCGGCTCATGCGCCTGTACGACCAGACCTGCGTGGCCCTGTGCGAAGGCCAGTACCTGGACATCTGGATGGCCGACCACGACGACCTCTCGGTCGACCTCTACTTCGACATGATCGGGCGCAAGACCGCGGCCCTGATCTCCGCCTCGATCGAGGCCGGGGCAATCCTCGCGACCGAGGACGAGGGCGTCATCGGGCAATACCGCGCCTTCGGCTGGGACCTCGGCATCGCGTTCCAGCTCAACGACGACCTGCTCGGCATCTGGGGGCCGGAGCGCTCGACCGGCAAGGAGCCGACCGACGTGCCCCGCAAGAAGAAGACGCTCCCCGTGATCTATGCGTACGAGCACGCCGCGGCGGCCGACCGGACCCGGCTCATCGAGCTCTACTCGAACGGCACCCTCGCCCGCGAGCACGTCGCGGAGATCACCGCGATCCTGGAGCGGGCCGGAGCCCGCAAGTACACCCGCGACCAGGCCCGCCTGCACCGCGACCGCGCCCTGGCATCCCTCGACGCGGCTGGCACGATCCAGCGCGAACCGCGCGAGCGCCTCGAGGAGATCATCCGCTCCGTCATCAGCGCCTAGTGCGCTGCCGCGTCGCGGCACTCCTCTCTCGGAGCCTTCTCCGCCACCTTCCAGCCTGAGCAGCCTTCGGCGGTGTGGCGCTGCCCGTGCGGGCCAATTCCACGTACGGGGAAGCCGTCTCAGGGCGCCAATTGCCATTCCGGCGACGCCTCCGGCGATGTTCGCGGGCGCGATTCGCGCCTATGGCTGCTCCCGCCGGAATCCGTCACCTTGGCACCTGCGCGGTCCGGACGGGAGCGGGTGCCCGGCACTCCTCCAAGTTCAGCGCTTGGCGCGGCTCCCGGCGGCCTTGGCCTTGGCGCTACGGCTCGCGCGATCGCCGCGCTCGGAGGTGTCGGCGGACTGGCCGTCGTCATCGTCGCGCCCGCCCCTGTCGATCCGCCGCGTGACCAGGACCTTGCCCACCCGGCGACCATCGGTCGTCTCGACCTGGAGGCGGAGCCCGTCCACCTCGACCGTGTCGCCCGGTGACGGCACCCCACCGATGCGGTGGTACATGAGGCCACCGACGGTGTCGTACTCCTCGGCGTCCTCGAGCTTGAGGTCGAGGTCGAACAGCTCGAGCAGCTCGTCGACGTCAGCCCGGCCGTCGATCCGGGCCTCGTGGTCGGAGAGGCGCTCGACCATCGGCTCCTCGACGTCGTACTCGTCCTGGATCTCGCCCACGATCTCCTCGAGCAGGTCCTCGATGGTGACCAGGCCGGCCGTGCCGCCGTACTCGTCGAGCACGATCGCGATGTGGACCTTCCGGCGCTGGAATTCGTGGAGCAGGTCGTCCACCGTCATGGACTCGGGGACCAGCACCGGCGACCGCAGGAGCTTCCGGAGCGGCTGGCGCGGGCCGGCGTCGGGCTTGAGGTACGGCAGCAGGTCCTTGGCGTAGAGGATCCCCACGATCTCGTCGATCGACTCGTGGTAGACGGGAATCCGGGAGTGCCCGACCTCCACGACCAGGTCAATCGCCTCCTCGAGCGTCCCGTCGTCCGGCAGGGCGGCCATCGCGACGCGCGGGATCATCACCTCGTGGACCCGCCGGTCGCCGAGCTCGATCACCGCGTTGATCATCTGCTCTTCCTCGGCCTCCAGGATGCCCTGCTCGCCGCCGCGCTCGACGATGAGCCGGAGCTCGTCGGCGCTGATCGCGGCTTCGGCATTCATGTCGACACCGATCGAGCGCGCGACCCACCGGGTGATCCCGTTCAGGACGGTGACGATCGGTCCGAGGAGGCGGGCCAGCAGCTCGATCGGACGGGAGAGGACCAGCGCCCAGCGCTCCGGGCTGCCGAGCGCGATCGACTTGGGGATGAGCTCCGCGAAGACGATCGTGAAGAGCGCCAGCAGGATCGTCACGACGACCAGGGCGACGCTCGACGCCGTCTCGGGAGACACGCCGAATCCGACGAGGAGATTCTGGAGGCCGCCGACCAGGCTTACGGCTGCGAAGGCGGAGGCGAAGAAGCCGATGAACGTCAGTCCGAGCTGGGCCACGGCGAGGAACCGACCGGGGTCGTCGAGGAGGCGACGGACGCGGCGCGCGTTGGCGCTGCCCTCCTCGACCAGCTGGTCGATGCGGCTCCGACGAACGGACACGAGAGCGATCTCCGCGGCGACGAAGAATGCCTCCAGGAGCGTCAGGAAGACCAGGAACAGGATCTCCCAGATCGGGAAGCCCATCAGGCGGACCCGTCGCCGTCGGAGGCGGGCGGCTTCTGGCGCGGCTCGCGGATCCGTGCCGGCACCCCAACCGCGAGCTTGCCCGGTGGGACGTTCTTCGTGACCACGGCGCCGGCGCCGGTCCGGGCACCCTCCCCGACCTCGACCGGGGCGACGAGCATCGTGTCCACGCCGAGGAACGCGTTCTTGCCGATCGTGGTGCGGTTCTTGACCGTGCCGTCCCAGTTGGCCGTGATCGTCCCCGCGCCGACGTTCGTGCCGTCACCGAGGTCAGCGTCGCCGAGGTAGCTCATGTGGTGCTGCTTGACGCGCTTCCCGAGGCGCGACTTCTTGATCTCGGCGAAGTTCCCGATCTCCGAGCCCGCGCCGACGTGGCTGCCCGGCCGGAGGTGGCTGTAGGGACCAATCGTGACCCCGTCCTCGACCGTCGATCCCTCGACGATGCTGACCCGGATGCGACAGTCCGCGCCGATGGTCGAGGCCTCGATCACCGCGTTCGGGCCGATCGTGGAGCCGCCACCGATGCGGGTGGCCCCGCGCAGGTGGACGTTCGGCTCGAGCACGACGTCCTGCTCGAGCTCGACCTCCCAGTCGATGTAGACCGTGGACGGGTCGCGCATGGTGACGCCCTGGCGCATGTGCGCCTCGTTGATCCGCACGCGCAGGGCCCACTCGGCCTGGGCGAGCTGGTTGCGGTCGTTGATGCCGTCGAGCGTGCCGTCGTCCTCGAACCCGACCGCGCTCACGATCCGGCCGTCCTCCCGCGCGAGCTGCACGAGATCGGTGAGGTACAGCTCCCCGTTCGACTTCGACGGGCTGAGGGCGTCGATCCGGCGCCGCAGCCAGGCCGCGTCGAAGGCGTAGAGGCCGGCGTTGATCTCGTTCGTCTCGAGCTCCTCGGGCGAGGCGTCGCGGGCCTCCACGATTCGCTCCACGCTGCCGAACTCGCTCCGGACTACCCGGCCCAGCTCGGCGGGTTCGGCGGCGTAGACCGAGGCGAGCGCGATGGCCGCGTCGTCGAGGCGGCGCTGCTCGACGACGGCCACGAGCTGCTCGCCGATCACGAGCGGCACGTCGCCGGAGAGGACGAGGATCTCGTCGACCTCCGGCGGGAGCTCCGCGAGGGCGGCGCGGACGGCATCGCCGGTTCCGCGAGGCACGTCCTGGAGCGCGAGGCGGCCGCGGTCGCCCACGACCTCGCGAATGGCCTCCGTCGCGGGTGAGTACACGACGACGGGAGCGGCGAGCCTCGCCCCCGTGCCGTCGAGGCTGCCGAGCGCTTCGTCCCAGGCATCCAGGACGTACGCCAGCATCGGCCGGCCGCAGAGCGGGTGGAGGATCTTGGGCGTCCGCGAGCGCATGCGCGTGCCGAGGCCCGCGGCGAGGACGACCGCCGCCGTCCTTCCGGACGGCTCGGTACGTGAGGTCACTGCGGCATTCTCGTGGGGGGCGGCGAGGGCGTCAAACGATTCGGGCGCGCCCTCAGGCCCGATCCCGGACGGCGACGGCCTCGATCTCGACGAGGGCGCCCTTCGGCAGGGCCGCCACCTGGAACGTCGAGCGGGCCGGTGGCGGATCGGGGAAGAACCTCGCGTAGATCGTGTTGAACCTGTTGAAATCGGCGATGTCGGCGAGGAAGCAGGTCGTCTTGACGACGTCGGCGAACGAGCAACCCGCCGCGTCGAGGACCGCCTCGAGGTTCTTCAGGACCCGCTCGGTCTCCGCTTCGACGCCGCCGCTGACCATCTCGCCCGTAGCGGGATCGAGCCCGACCTGGCCGGCGCAGAACACGAGGTCATCCGTCGCGATCGCCTGGCTGTATGGCCCGGCCGCGGCCGGTGCGCCGCTGGTGCTGACGGCTCGACGGGTCATGGCTCCCTCTCCTGGTTGGCGGCGGTAGGGGTCGGATTGATAGTGGCGCCGGTGATGGTGGTCGCAGTGACGAACGGCGGTCCCTCGCCAGGGCTGTCGAGCAGGCCCAGCCGGGCCTCCTCGCGAACGTGTGCGGCAGCCTCCTCGGCGCCCGCGAGGGCAGGATAGAGCGCCCACAGGGTCGGGCCGGACCCGGACAGGCCGATCGGGACGCCGAGGAGCCGCGTCAGCGCCCGGCGCAGCGGGCGAAGGCCGGGCAGGACGACGTCCGCGGCATTGGCAAGGTCGTTGGCCACGGCCAGGACGCCGGCGCGAAGGACGAGGTCGGCGCTCTTCATCGGTTGGTGGCCCGGCCCGAGCTCGGCGGCGAGGTGCTCCGAGCTCAGTCGGGTGGAGCTGCTGTTCCACGGAGCGGCGGCTGGGTTGGCATCGAACGCGGCAAAGGCCTGCTGGGTGGAGATCGGGGCCGCCGGGGTCACGAGGAGCACGCCCGGCGGCGTGCCGACGAGCGAGTTGAGCGCCGTCACGCGCTCGCCCCGGCCTTCGACAAGCGCCGGGCCGCCGGCGAGGAAGAACGGCACGTCGGAGCCGGCGGCGGTGGCGGCCTGCCGCCGGTCGTCGGGCGAGGCCTCGGCGCCCCACGCCTCGAAGGCGCCGTCGATCGCGGCCGCCGCGTCGCTGCTCCCGCCGGCGAGGCCCGCGGTGATCGGGATCCGCTTCTCCAGTCGCACGGCGAGGGGGAACGTCTCCGCCCCACGGCCCACGGCGCGACGCGCCTCCGCGATGCCCCGCAGGACCGAGCCGAACGCGGCCGCATCGTCGGCCCGCCCGTCGGGGCCGGCGACGTGAAGGCTGTCCTCGGGGCCCCCGGCGCGGGCGAGGCTGAGGCGATCGGCAAGGCCGAGCGGAACCATCACCGAGTGCAGCGCGTGGAACCCGTCGGACCGGATCCCGAGCACGGCGAGCGTCAGGTTCAGCTTTGCCGGGGCCAACCGAACGACGGGCGTGCGCTCGCGATCGCTCATGCCGCCTGCCCTCGGCCCAGGGCGTGGAAGAGGGCCAGCCAGTCCTCCATGGAGAGGGTCTGCGGTCGCCGGTCGCCGGCGATGCCGACGGCGGCGAGCGCGGCATCGACCGTGGCCTGGCCGACCCACGGCCCCGTTGCACCGTCCTCGCCCGTATGGAGCTGGCGCGCGAGCACGTTCCGGAGCATCTTGCGGCGCTCGCGGAAGCCGGACTGGACGAGCCCCCACAGGGCCGGCTCCTGCTCCGGCGTCAGCGCCCGTGCGGGCCGCGGCGTGAGGACCGCCACCGCCGACGAAACCTTCGGCGCAGGCTCGAAGGCCTCCGGCGGGACCCGCAGCGCGACCTCGACCTCGGCGTGGTACTGCACGAAGACGGAGAGATAGCTCATCCGTCCCGGCGCCGCCGCGATCCGGTCAGCGACCTCCGCCTGGAGCATCAGCACCAGGCGCTCGGCGGACGGCGGCCGCGCGAGCAGCCGGTGCAGCGTCGGGCTGGTGATGTGGTACGGCAGGTTCGCGACGACCCGGTACGGCGACGGCACCAGGTCGAGCAGCGGCTGGTCCAGCGCGTCTCCCTCGATGAGGGTCAGCCGGCCGGCCTCGAGGTCCTCCGGGAAGCGGTTCCGCAGGTACGCGGCGAGCCCCGCGTCGAGCTCGACCGCCGTGACGTCCGCACCCCCTTCGAGCAGCCCGCCGGTGAGGATGCCCAGCCCCGGCCCGATCTCGAGGACCCGCGTCCCTGGACCGGCCTCCGCGAGATCGAGGATCGACTGGAGCACGTCCGGGTCGGCCAGGAAGTTCTGCGACCGACCGTGGCTGGCGCGCAGCCCCTCGCGCTTCAGCGTCCGCCTGACCTCCAGGGCGTCGAGTCGCGGCGCGCGGGAAGGTTGGTTCACGCTCAGCGAGCCCGTCAGCGTGCGAGCGGCAGGGACGGCGTCGCCTCGAGGTCGAGGCCGGATCGTTCGCCGGCGAGAAATCGCCGCGCGCCCGCCGCCCCGATCATTGCGCCGTTGTCCGTGCAGAGGCCCGGCCGCGGAACGATCAAGGGGATGCCCAGTGCCTCGGCCTCGGCGGCCAGCCGCGCGCGCAACACCGAGTTCGCCGCGACCCCACCACCCAGGACGATGGAGCGCGCGGCGACCGTCCGCGCGGCCCGGACCGTCTTCGAGACGAGCACGTCGACGACCGCCTCCTGGAAGCCCCACGCCAGCTCCGCCGTGACCACGTGCGGGAGCGGCTCCTCGGGCTCGCGGAGGCCCGCGTCGGCCCGGGCCGCATCGACCGTCCGGCGCGCCGCCGTCTTGAGGCCAGAGAACGAGAAGTCGAACGTCTCGCCGAGCCAGGCCCGCGGGAAGCGGGCATCGTGGCGCGTCGCGCCTTCGGCGGCCTTCTGGATCGCCGGGCCGCCCGGGTACGGCAGGTCCAGCAGGCGCCCGACCTTGTCGAACGCCTCGCCCGCGGCGTCGTCGACCGTCTGGCCGAGCAGCCGGTACGTCAGGTGGTCGGTCATCTCCACGAGGAAGGTGTGGCCGCCGCTGACGACCATCGCGACGAGCGGGAAGACCGGAGCCTCACGCTCCTCCTGGCCCGGATCCTGCAGCCAGGCGGCATACACGTGGCCCTCGAGGTGGTTCACGCCCACGAACGGTTTGTCGTGGACCCAGGCCAGCGTCTTGGCGACGTTGATCCCCACGAGCAGCGAGCCGGCGAGGCCCGGGCCGCGGGTGACGGCCACGGCGCCGACGTCGTCCCAGGTGACGCCGGCGTTGGCCCACGCCTCGTCGAGCACCGGCAGGATCCAGCGCAGGTGGGCCCGGGCCGCGACCTCCGGCACGATCCCGCCGGCCGGTGCGTGGAGCGCGACCTGGCTCGCCACGACGTTCGCGTGGATCCGGCTGCCGCCCTCGACCAGGGCGACCCCAGTCTCGTCGCACGACGACTCGATGGCGAGGACGAGCGGGCCGCTCATCCGCGGTAGTCGCCGTCTGCGGAGGGGTCGGTTGGCCGGTCCGCATCCACGGGACGCTCGTCGAGGTCGCCACGGAGCCGCTCCATCCGCTCGCGCATCCGGGGCGACGCGAGCGCTTCCGTGGTCATGATCAGCGCATCCTCGCCGTTGTCGGAGTAGTAGCGCGGCCGGATCCCGACGGGCCGAAAGCCGTGCTTCTCGTAGAGCTTCCGGGCGGGCAGGTTCGAGAGGCGGACCTCCAGCGTCGCCTCCCGCGCCTGGCGCGTCACCGCCAGGTCCAGCAGCGCCAGGAGCAGCCGCTCCCCCACCCCGCGGCGGCGCCATCGCGGGTCCACGGCGAACGTCGTCACGTGGGCCTCATCGACCATCACCCAGAGGCCCGCGAACCCGACGACGTCCTCGTCCAGGCGCGCCACCACGTAGCTCGCGAGGCGGTTCGTCCGGATCTCGTTGCGGTAGGCGTCGTCCGGCCAGGGCACGGCAAAGCTCGCCCGCTCGATCGCGTGCACGGCCGGGAGATCCTCGAGCGTCATCGGCTCGATGCGGACGGCTACCGGGGGTCGCGCGACCACGCGACACCTCCATCGGGCTTTGTCTCGGGCCCGTCGGGACCGCCGAGCGGCATCCCCCGGGGCGGGCTGGCGTAGGCGGGCACCAGCCGCTCCGGATCGTCCGACTCGCCCTTCGACAGGCGCGCGGCGCCGAGCCGCAGCAGCGACGCACCGAGCCCGGCGATGGCCTGACGCCCCCGCTCGAGCGCCGGTTCGGGCGCGCGGCCCTCGAGGTCCACGGCGATGGATCGGGCGCCACTGGGCCCCGCGTCGGCGCCGTTGCCCTCGGCGTTGGCACCTTCGGCCTCCGGGTTGGCGGCGGCATTGGCGGCATTCGCGTCCGTGCCTTCCGTGGCACCCCGAACGATCCGGGGTTCCGCGCCTGGCGTCACGACGACCCGATCGCGCGCCCCGGACGGCATCCAGAGTGCATCCGCGCCCTCGACTGCGGCCAGCAGGGCCTCCGCGGACGAGATGCCCACGATCGAACGGTCCAGCTCATGGGCGAGGGTCTTGGCGGTGGCGAGCCCGACGCGCAGGCCGGTGAACGCCCCCGGCCCGGTGCCTGCCACGATGCCCTGGAGGTCGGCCAGGTGGAGCCCGGCACGGTCCGTCAGGCGGACGATCGCCGGGAGCAGCTCCTGCGAGTGGCGGTAGCGGCCCTCGAATGCCTCTTCGGCGAGGAGCTCGCCGTCGGACGAGCCCGCGGCGACCACGATCGTGGCCGTCGCCGTATCGATGGCGAGCAGCCAGGGGCGCGATTCGGTCATGAGCCGGCCGCCGCCTCGAGGTAGCGCTCGTAGCCCGTGCCGATCGCGCTCAGCTCGATCCGCCGCGGGCCGTCCGTCCCGTCGATGCGGACGTCGAGCCGTGACGGCGGCAGCGCCGGGCCGAGCCGGTCGGGCCACTCGATGAGCACGACACCCGTCGCCTGTCGATCGTCGAGCAGCCCGCCGTCGAGCGCCTCCTCGGCCGACGCGAGCCGGTAGAGGTCGATGTGGAACAGCGGCAGCCGGCCGGCGTACTCGCCCATCAGGACGAAGGTCGGCGAGCTGATCGTGTCGTCGATCCCGAGGCCCTTGCCGAAGCCCTTGGCGAAGACCGTCTTGCCTGCGCCGAGGTCGCCCCACAGGCACAGCACATCGCCGGGCCGGGCCGCGAGCGCGAGGCCGGCAGCCAGCCGGCGAGTCGATTCGGGGCTCCGGCTGTCCAGCTCCAGGCTCCTCTCGGGAACGGTTGCCACGCGGTCAGGCAAAGCGCTCGAGGTCGCCGATCGGGATCGCGACCGGCGGGCGGCCGCCGAAGCGGACGAAGGCCGCCTCCAGCGTGACCCCGGCCGGGAAGCGGCGCGGACCGGCGAGTCCGGCCCACCTGCCCTCGGCGCCGGCGAGCGGTCCGCATCGGACGCGGACGAGGTCCCGGGCGGGGGCGGGCAGTGACACGGTCGCGTCGTCGATGACCAGTGCCGGCGGATCGCCGACGATCGCGACCATGCTGCCCTCCGCGGCCTCGAACAGGGCCATCACCGGCGAGGCGATCGGGCGGCGCGCGGCGCCGTCGAGGACGAGGATCCCGAACGATGGCAGGCCGTGGACCCCGGCCCGGCCGCGTCGCTCCGAGGCGAGGAAGTCGCGCTGCTCCTTGATCCCGAGCGCGGAGACGATGACCCCGCGGATCCCGACGGCGCGCGCTCGCGTCAGCGCCTCGGCGTCCATCCGCGCCCCGGCCACGATGATCGACCCGGCCGCGCCGACGTCGACGTTCTGTGCACGAAGCTCCTCATCCGGGCCCGTCGCGACGTGGAGGCGACCCCAGGACGGACCGGCGAGCACGGATCGTCCGAGAATTGCGCTCGAGAGTGAGCGGATCGTGACGCCGGTGCCAGGCTGAACCTCGTGCACGACGCCCCCGAACGGCGCCTCCAGCGTGTCCGGCCGGTCGCCGCCCGCGATCCGCCAGCGGTTGCCGCTGCGGAACAGCAGCTCGCCACCCGGCTGGACCTCGCCCTCGCGGACCTCGTGCCCGGGCGTCCCGGTCCAGCGATCGCCGGGCACCGCGGTGCCGTCCTCGCCGAGGACCCCGGCGACCACGATCGTGCGGGGGTCGCGATGGTGCTCGAGGATCGGCTGGCCTCGGCCCACCGCCTCGCCGGCCTTCACGAGTGGTCGATCACCCGGGTGGAGCCGGAACAACGCGTCGAGCGGCGACACGACGAGCGAGCGCCGCGCGACGAGATCGAGGCCGGCGAGATCGGCGGTGGCGGTCGCGGTGGCAGCACCGTCTTCGAACGTCATCGCTCGTCCCCCGGCCATGCGAGCTCGCCCCACGCGGCAAGCGCGGCGCGCCGGCGGTCACGGCGCTCGGGGAGCCGGAGCGGCACGTCGCGCAGGTCCACCGCCAGACCGGCGACGCCGCCGGAGACCGGCACCGCAACCCGACGGGCCCGGTGCCCAACGCGAACGGCATCGCGGAACTCGAGGGTCGCGAGGGCCTGGTCGCCCGGCGCGAGGTCCACGAACGTGACCTCACCCGCGGCGAGGTCCTGGCGACCATGAAGATCGCCATCGAGCGTGAGACGGCCGGCCCGCGCGGCAGTCCGGCGGCCACCCGGAACGCTTCCGACGACCAGGAGGCTGCCGATCGGCGCGAGCAGGTCGTCGGCCAGGTCGGCGAGGAGGGCCCGCCGCTCGTCCGGGTCGTCGATCGTCCCGATCGGCCCGAGGAGGCGGGCGTGGTCGATCGCGAGCTGGGTCGCGCCGGGTCTCCGGATCGTGTCGGCCACGGCCAGCGCGACGGCCCGCGGCGGCGCGACGGCGAAGGCCCCACCCGAGATGATCGTGACGTCCGGGCTGGCCATGAGTCCGATGTCCTGGCTACGAGCCGCGAGCCGGGTCAAGGCGGCGCGGGCGGCCGCGAGCCTGAGTCGCGCGCCCTCCCCCGACGCGTCGGCCCAGGGCTGGGCGCGAAGGTCCTGCAGCCGGTCGCCCATGCGATGGCGGTCGAGGCTGCCGGTCGTCCAGGCGAGGACCGCGTCCACGGCCGCGTCGTCGATCTCCAGCGGCACCAGGGCCGCGCTCGCCGTCCGCACCGCGACGGCCGCCGGCCCCTGGTCGGCGATCCCGGGCGTGGCCATCGCGCGGAGGCCGCCGTCGAGCCCGATGTCGAGCAGCTCCAGGCGACGGTCGAGGGCGTCGGCGAGCGAGAGCAGGGCCCGGACGGCCGTCTGGCGGGCGCCGCCGCTGCTGGGCAGGAAGGCCTCCAGGAGCTCGCGCAGGGGCTCGTCCGGGCCGCTGCGGACGCCGAGCGGCGGCCCCTCCACGACCCGGTCCTGTGTCCCGTCGAGGGGCCGCCCCGCACCCTCGGCCCAGGCATTCCGCGACCCGATCGGGCCGGCAAGGACGACGCGCAGCTCTGGCCGGCGGCGGGAGACGGCGCCGACGAGGCCGGCCAGGTCGTCGAGCCAGCCGCGCTCGTCGGGGCCCGGCGGATCACCGGCGCCAACGAGGACCGCCTTCACCTCGGGCCGGAGCGCGAGCTCGGTCATCTCGCGGGGGTCGTGGCTCTCGGGCGACGCGGCCCGAACGCGCCACGGGGTGCGGGCAGCCACGGCCTCCAGGAGTCCGACGGCTCGACGCGACGCCCCGAGCACGGCCAGGGTGGGCGGCGGCTCGCCGCCGACCTCGAGCCGGGGCAGGTCGGCGACGCTCTCGACGGCCACGTCGAGGTCCCGGGCGAGGTCGGGGTCGGCGGCGATCAGGCGCCCGGCCAGGACGGCGGCGAGCGATGCCGAAGGCGTCCCCGCCGGGGCGGCCATGGATCCGAGGAGGCGCCACCTGGAGGCCGGTCGCCCGAGCAGGGCGACCGAGGTGGTGGCGGCGCCCGCATCGATCGCGAGCAGCGCCCGTGGAACGCTTGTCACCGGGTCATGCTATTGCTTCGAGCGTGTCGGCGCCCCGATCGGGCGCGGGGGCCTCGACGGTTACGCGTCCCAGCCGGTCTCTTCCGAGAGGTCCTCGAGGCGCTCGATCAGCTGCTCGATCCCGTCCTCGTCGGCGAGGATCGCGGAGGCGCTCTCCAGCTCCCCACCGAACAGCCCGTGCAGGACGGGATCGAAGAACAGCATCGCGTTCGAGCCGAGCGGGCGGTACGGCCGCGAGGCCTGCAGGAAGTGCACGGCCGGGGCCGTGAGACCGCGCAGCTGGATCTCGCGCGCGACCTCCTCGACCAGCTCGTCGCGCTGCTCCTCGCCGAGACCGTCGTGCTCGCTGTGGCTCGGCTCGCTCACGGTCGAATCGGCCTCCTGGCGTCCGCAGAATGTCCGGCGAGGGTCCGCAGCTCCCGGGGAACGGAGGCCGCATGGTACACCCGGGGCAGGCGTGCAGAGAGGCCCGTCAGGACCTCCCAAGAGTTCGTTGCGCGGGCCGCCGCGATGTCCGGGGCCGTGATTTCGTCGCCGCCCTGGGCGCCGATCAGTACGAACTCGTCGCCCGCGTTGACGGGCGGCCCGGGCACGTCCGTGACGTCGGCCATCATGCCATCCATCGCGACGTTGCCGACCAGCGGAACCCGGCGGCCACGGACCAGCGCTTCGGCGCGATTCGAGAGGGATCGCGGCCAGCCGTCGCCGTAGCCGAGTGGCAGCGTCGCGATCCGGCTCGGGCGCGCGGTGGTGAAGGTCGGGCCGTAGCTGATCCCCCATCCCGCCGGCAGGTCGGCGACGCGGACTGGGCGGGCGTGCAGCGACAGGGCCGGCCGCAGAACGACCGCGCCGGTTTCGAGCCCCAGCTCGTCCGGCGCGATGCCGTACGTTGCGAGGCCGGGACGGACCGCATCGAGCGATGCCACGCCGTCGACGAGCAGGCCCCCGCTGGCCGCGACGTGCCGCGGCGGCAGGCGGATGCCGGACCGCTCCAGCGCCGTGGCGGCCGCCTCGTATCGCGCGATCTGGGCAGCCGTTCGCGGCGCATCCTCTGAGGCTTGGAGGTGGGTCCACAGCCCCGCGAGGCGGGTGGCGGGCGAGCTCTCGATCAGCCTGGCTGCCGGGACGACCTCGTCGGCGCCGAACCCGCCCCGACCCAGGCCGGTCTCGACCTCGAGTTGCAGCTCCAGCGGCGCGGCGTCGGGCGCCAAGCCGGCCGCAGCCAGGATCGCGTCGAGCACCTCGTCGCTGCCGGCCGTGATCGCGATCCGTGCCCGACGGGCCTCGGCGGCGAGGGCCGGCGGGATCGGATACAGCACGAGGATGGGCGCCTCGATCCCCGCCGATCGCAGCTCGACCGCCTCGTCGAAGGTGGCCACGCAGAAGCCGTCGGCGCCGGCCTCAGCCAACGCCCGGGCAACTGGCAGCATCCCGTGGCCGTAGGCATCCGCCTTGACGACCGGATGGACCGGCACGCCGGCACCCGCGATCGAGCGCAGGGTCGCCAGGTTGTCCCGGAGCGCTTCGAGATCGATCTCGGCCCAGGCGGTTCGCGGGAGCGGCGGCAGGCCCGCCGCGGACAGGCGCTCCTCGATGGATCGCGGGGCGGCGGGGCCGGTCAGGCCGTCACTCCCTCGCCGTCGCGGACCGTGAAGCCGAGGCGCTTGCCGGGCCTGCTCCGCTCGGCCAGGCCGGCCAGGCGCTTGCGGATCGTCGGCACCACGTCCGGAAGGTCGGATGCCAGCAGCCCGGCGTCGCCGAAGCGGTCGCGGATGGACTCGCCCGCGGCGCCATGCAGGTAGACCCCGAGTCGCGCTGCGGGTCCGGGCTGCAACCCCTGCGCCAGCAGGGCGCCGATGATCCCAGCCAGGACGTCGCCAGTTCCGCCGGTGGCAAGGGCCGGATTCTCGAACGGTGCGACGGTGATCGTGCCATCTGGCTCAGCAATCACCGTCCTCGCGCCCTTGAGGACCACCACCTGGCCCCAGGCCTCTGCGGCGGCCTTCGCGGCGGCGCGGCGAGCCTCGTCCTCGTCGAGGTCGCCGTCGGCGGCCTCCTCGATCCCGGCGCCGGCCCGCAGCCGCTCGAACTCGCCGACGTGTGGTGTCAGCACGCAGGGTCGGACCGAGCCGCTCCACCACTCGCCCAGCGTGGCCATTGCCCGCAGCGCCTCGGCGTCCAGGACCAGCGGCGCCGGCTCGGCGTCGTGCTCCGGCGCCGCCAGGAGCAACCGGACCAGCTCCGTCGTCGCGAGGCCGGGACGGAGGCCGGGCCCGACCACGATCGCGTCGGTCTCGTGGTCGAGGATCCGGGCGATCGAGGCCTCGGGATCAACCTCCTCGACGTCATCCTCTCGCAGTGCCATCGTCGTCGCCTCGATGACCTTCGCGGCGAACAGCGGCTGCAGCGATTCGGGGATCGCGAGGGTCACGAGGCCGGCGCCGGTCCGCCCGGCCGCCCGACAGACGAGCAGGGCCGCGCCGGCGTAGTCGAGGGACCCGGCGATCGCGAGGACCTTCCCGAACGTGCCCTTGTGGCCGCGCGCGGGCCGCTCCGGCAGCAGCGCCGCGGCCGCCGCGTCGTCCATCGGCGCCGGCGCGGTGTCCACCGGCGACCCGTCCGCGGGCGTGGCCGCGTCATCGTGTGGCGTGAAACCCAGTGGGCGCCGCTCAGGCATCGGCCGGCTCCGGCTCGGCCTCGGTGGCGTGCTTCGGATCCGCCGCTGCGACGCCGGCCGGCGCGGCAGCCGTGCCCTCGTGCAGTCCACGGAGCCGCTCCATGCGGGCGAGGATCTGGCGCTCACGCTCGTCGAGCCGCTCCTCGACCCCCGGCGGGAAGACGAACCGCCCCCCGGCCGTGCGAACGCCGAACGCGATCGCGACGGCGTACTCGGCCTCGTGGCTGATCGACACGGCGATCCGGCCCATGCCGAGCTGCTCCGCGCGGGCGGCGGCTCGACGATGCAGCCGGACGTTTGGCTGGCCCGTGGGCAGCCGCTCGATCTCGATCTCCGTCCAGCCGATCCCGCGGACGCCCAGGCCGAGGACCTTGCTCACCGCCTCCTTGGCGGCCCACCTGCCCGCGAACGTCTCCGGCCGGTCACGGACGTAGCGATCCTCCGCCTCCGTCAGGACGCGGCGCGCGAACCGCCGGCCGAACCTCTTGAGGGTGTTGCGGATCCGGCCGACCTTGATGATGTCGATGCCCAGCTCGCTGGTGCCGGGTGGCGGCGACAGCGCCGAGAGGTTCGTGGTGGCCGCCGAATCGTCCATTCGGCGAGAACGCTACTCGACCGTGACGGACTTCGCGAGGTTTCGCGGCTGGTCGACGTCCGTGCCGCGCGCCAGCGCCATGTGGTACGCGAACAGCTGGAGCGGGATGATCGAGAGGACCGGGCTCAGGAGCTCGTGGGTGTCCGGCACCAGCGAGACGTCGTTCGCGATCCTCGAGATCCCGGTGTCCCCCTCGGTGGCAATCGCGATGACCTTCGCGTCGCGCGCGAGGCCCTCCATGACGTTGCTGATCAGCTTGTCGTACGTGGAGGAGCGTGTCGCGACCGCGACGAGCGGGTACTCGGCATCGAGGAGGGAGATCGGTCCGTGCTTGAGCTCCCCGGCGGGATAGCCCTCGGCGTGGACGTAGCTGATCTCCTTGAGCTTGAGCGCACCCTCGAGCGCCGCCGGGTAGGTGGAGCCGCGACCGACGTACATGAAGCCCTTGGAGTTGACGTAGCGCCGCGCGAGCTCCGCTGCCTGCGGCTCGTTCATCTCGATGGCCCGCGCTGCACCCGCCGGCAGCCCCCGCAGCCCCTCGACGAGCGCCGCCTCGGCCTCGTCGGTCAGGGATCCGCGGAGCTTGGCAATCCCCGCCGCCAGGACCACGAGCGTCGTCACTTGCGTCACGAACGTCTTGCTCGCCGCGACGGCCATCTCGGGGCCGGCCTGCAGGAACAGGACGGCGTCGGCCTCGCGCGTGATCGCCGATCCGAGGGTGTTGGTCACCGCGATGATCGGGCAGCCCCGCTCCCGCGCGAGCCGCGTCGGGGCGATCGTGTCGGCGGTCTCGCCGGACTGCGTCACCGCGATCACGAGGGTGTGCTCGTCGAGCGGCGGTGGCTCGTAGCGGAACTCGGAGCCGACCGTCACGCGAGCCGAAAGGTTCGTGAACTGCTGGATCGCGGCGGCGCCGATCATCGCCGCATACGAGGCCGTCCCGCAGGCCACGAGCTCCACCCGCGTGGCCGTCTGGACGGCCCCGATGACCGGCTCGAGCTCGGGGACCTGGATCCGGCCGGCGCGCAGGAGGCGGCCCGTCAGGGATTGCCGCAGCGCCTCGGGCTGCTCGTGGATCTCCTTGAGCATGAAGGTGTCGTAACCGCCCTTCTCGGCGGCCTCGACCGCCCACTCGATCGTCTCGGGGATGCGCTCGACCGGACGACCCTCCACGTCCGTGATCACGACGCCACCCGGACGGAGGTCCGCGACGTCGCCCTCCTCGAGGAAGATGACCCGGCGGGTATGGGCGAGGATCGCTGCGACGTCGGAGGCGAGGAACGACTCGCCCTCCCCGAGCCCGACGACCAGTGGCACGTCCTTGCGGGCGCCCACGAGCCGATCGTTCTCGTCGCGATGCATGATCGCGAGGGCGTAGGCCCCACGCAGCTGGCGCAACGCCGCCCGCGCGGCATCGGCGATGTCGCCGTCGTAGGCCTCCTCGATGAGGTGGGCGATCGCCTCGGTGTCGGTCTCGGAGACGAGGGTGTGGCCGCGGGCCTGGAGCCCGTCCCGCAGTTCCTGGAAGTTCTCGATGATCCCGTTGTGGATCACGGTGATCCGGCCGCTGCAGTCGACCTGGGGATGGGCGTTGACGTCGCTCGGACGGCCGTGGGTGGCCCAGCGGGTGTGCGCGAGCCCGACCGCGGCGTGGGGGGTTCGCTCGGCGATGGCCGTCGCGAGGTTGCTCAGCTTGCCGGCGCGCTTCTCGACGAACAGGTCGCCGCGTTCGTCCACGAGGGCGATGCCCGCCGAGTCGTAGCCGCGATATTCGAGGCGCCGTAACCCCTCCATGAGGATGGGGCCGGCATCACGCGATCCGGTGTAGCCGACAATTCCACACATCAGGTGAGATGCTCCCGCAGCGGCTCGCGCAGGAGCCCTCCGAGGGCGAAGGCGACGCTCCTGCTAGCCATTCGCCCGAGGATTCAGTGTAAGCGCTGTTCCGCGAGGGCCGACAGACCGTCCGCGAGCTCCCGGACGAGGTCGGCGTCGTCGCCTTCGATCATCACCCGCAGCGACGGCTCGGTCCCAGACGGCCGCACCAGCACCCGACCGCCGCTCCCGAGGCGGGCCTCGGCATCGGAAATCGCACGCCGCAGGACCGGGTCGCCTTCCCACTGCTCCTTGTGGCGAACGCGGACGGCGCGCTGCTCCTGGGGCAGGAGCGGGATCTGCTCGGCGAGCTCCGCAAGGGTCTTCCCGCCGGTGGTGACGACCCGGAGGACCTCGAGCGCCGTGACCAGCCCATCGCCGGAGGTCGTGTGCTCCCGCACGATCACGTGGCCGCTCTTCTCGCCCCCGAGCCCGGCTCCGGAGACCTGCATGCCCTCGAGGATGTACTTGTCGCCGACGGGCGTCCGGACGACGCTCCCGCCGGCGTCCTCGACGGCCTGCTGGAGCCCGCCGTTCGAGAGGACCGACACGACCAGGGTCCCGACTGCAGGATCCGCCGCATTCGCCCCGGGTCTCCCGAGCCGCTCCAGGGCCAGCACCCCGAGCACCCGGTCCCCGTCCACCACCTGGCCGGTGGCGTCGACCGCCACGAGGCGGTCGGCATCGCCATCGAGCGCGAACCCGAGGTCCGCTCCGGCGGCGACCACGCGCGCCGCGAGCGACCCTGGCGACGTGGCGCCGGCGTCGAGGTTGATGTTCAGACCATCCGGCGTGTCGTGGATGACCTCGACCCGCGCGCCGGTGGCGCGGAGGATCCGGCCCGCCACCGCGCAGGCGGAGCCATTCGCGCAGTCCACGACGATGTGCAGGGCGGCCGCGTCGATGGGGCGGGCCAGGCCTTCGCGATGGGCGACGTACCGCTCCAGCCGGTCGCGAGCATCGATGACGACGCCGAGGCGCTCCGGCGCCACCCCCGCGAGCTCGTCGGTCCGCCAGATCAGCTGCTCGAGCTCGTCCTCGACCGTATCGTCGAGCTTGAGGCCGTCGCCGTCGAGGACCTTGAGGCCGTTGTCCTCGGCCGGGTTGTGCGAGGCGGAGACCATGATCCCGGCGGCCACGTCGCCCTCCGCAGCGAGGTAGGCGAGCGCGGGTGTCGGCACGACACCGACGATGTGGACGTCCACGCCGAGGCTGGTCGCACCCGCGGCGATCGCGGCGACGAACATGTCGCCGGAGCGGCGCGTGTCCTGGCCGACGACGATCGCGCCGCCAGGCCCCACGAGGCGCTGGGCGGTGGCGCGACCCAGGGCGAAGGCGGTCGTCGGCTTGAGGTCGACGTTGGCGACCCCTCGGATGCCGTCGGTGCCGAACAGGCGTGGCAAGGCTGGTCTGGCTCCTCGTGTGGTGGTCCCGGCCCGCCGTCAGGTTGCGGGCGACGGTCCGGGACTGGGTGACGCCGCGGGTGGCGGCGACGTGACGGTGACCTCGATCGGGTTGGGGGTGGCGCCGACGAGCGTCAGGCCAGTCTGGAGGTTCGCAGAGACCGCCGCGGTGTGCGTTCCATCATCCAGCCCGGTGACGTCGACCGTCAGGGCGAGGTTCGTCCCGGACAGCCGATCAAGGTCGGCCAGCGACCCGCCGATCGTCACGAGGACACGATCGGTCGACAGCCGATACGAGCGGTCGGGGAGCGCGCCCACGAGCACCAGCCCGGCCTCGAACGTTCGGGTTGCCGTGATGGCGCGCAGGTGGACCGTGACCTGGACCGAGCCGCTGCCGAGCGCTGCGACACCCTCCGGCAGGGCCAGGCCGACGGTCTGGACGAACTCCGACGACGCGCCGGCAACGGAGACCGGCGCCGTGTCCGCGTGGTCCAGGCCGGAGAGGTCGTTGGCGTCGCCCTCCACCGAGATGACGGTCGGATTGACCTCGACCGATTCGATTTCGAAGCCCGCCGCGGGGGTGCCGTTGACGGTCGGGCTGACGGGGATCGTCTTGGACCGCCGATCGGTGAAGACCGCGACGCCGACGCGAACCTGCGGCGGGTCGATCTCCACGCGGGCGGACGGGCCGAGCACCTGGCCCTTGTCGTCGATCGGGACGAGCGTCACGAGCTGGTTGACGTCGATGCCCGAGGCGTCGACGGCCACCTGGGCCTTGACCTCGGTGATCGTGTTCACGATCGACTGCGGCCCGATGACGGTCGCCGTGGTCTGCTCGGCGATCGGATCGCCGGCATCCAGGCCGGATGGCAGGGGCAGCAGCTCCGCGACGATCGGGACCTGTTTGCTCCCGACGGTATCGATCGTGATCGGGATGTTCAGAGGTTCGACATCGAGGACCTGGATCCGCGGGTCGATCGACTCGACGCGGACCCGGACCAGTCGCGGAGAACCGGTTGGTTCCACGCCGCTGAGGTCGACCGACGCCCTGAACGTCGTCGCGTCGACGCGGATGTTGAGGTCTGGCGGGGCGACATACCGGATGCGCGTCGTCGCGCCGAGCTCCGACAGGACGACGACATCCGACGCCGCGTTGCGAACCTGGATCGGGATCGGGGTGGTGAAGTCCTGCGTCGTCCGGGACAGCACCAGGCCGCCGTAGAGAAGCGTGGCCATCGCGATCGCGGCGAGCTTCAGCGGCCAGTTGTGGACGATGAAGCCGAGGACGCGGGGCACGGCCGGCGCTACCCCGCCCGCCCGCGGGTCCCGGCCGGCTCTCGCTCTTCGGCTCGGAGGCCGGCAGCGGGCGTGTCCGCGATCACCTTCGGGTCGTCGGCCGGCTCGCCGGGGACGCCGTCATCGAGCGACTCCTCGGCGGTCGCCATGGGCTCATCGGGCGGGAGCGGCTCCGACGGCAGCCCGCGATCGCGACGAACGGCCTGCCGGAGCTCCGCGAAACGGGCCGCGCCGCCGCCAGACGCGGCCGGGAGTCGGAGCCGGGTGCGATCGGCCGGGGGTTCCAGCGCGGTGCGAAGGGCCCGGGCGAGCTGGGCCTCGTTCAGGTTGCGTCGGATGCGGGCCCGCTCGACGAGGCTCACCTGGCCGTTCTCCTCGGAGACAACCACCACGATCGCATCCGTCTGCTCGGTCGTCCCGAGGGCAGCCCGGTGACGGGTCCCGAACCGCTCCGATTGCATCGTGGTCTCGCCGAGCGGCAGCACGGTGCCGGCGGCGAGGATCCGGCTGCCCCGGATGACGACCGCGCCGTCGTGGAGCGGCGATCGTGGGGAGAAGATCGTGCGCAGCAGGTCGGCCGAGAGGTCGCCGTGGATCATCACGCCGGTCTCCGCGACCTGCTCCAGCCCGGTCTCACGCTCGATCACCATCAGCGCGCCGTGCCCCTCGGCTGAGAGGACACTCGCCGCCCGCGCGACCTCACTCGCGACGAGCTCGGCCTGACGGCTCTCCGCGGACACGAGCCAGCCGAGCGAGCCGACCCGGCCGATCCGATCGAGGACCCGCCGCAGCTCCGGCTGGAAGATCACGACGAGCGCGAAGAGGCCCACGACGGCGCCCGTCTCGAGGATCTGGGTGAGCAGGCGGAGGCCCAGGACCCGGGCCGCGAAGTAGACCGCGAACAGCACCGACACGCCGATCACGAGCCGCACCGCGCTGGTGCCGCGGATCAGGCTGAAGAGCCAGTAGATGAGGACGGAAACGATCGCGATGTCGACCACAGAATTGAGTCGAACCTGCTCGAGGATCGACTGCAGAAGCTGCGGCATCGCGGTGGGAGTATACGTCGCGACCCTGTTCGGACGGCCGGTCCGGCGGGCTCGCGAGTCGCCTCAGCGGCCCGCCGTCGAGGCCGCGGGCTCGTCGCGCAGGCGCTCGGAGGCGAGCCCGTGGACGTCCGCCTCGGCCTGGGTGTCGCCCGTGAGCGAGGTCAGTCGAACGAGGAGCTCGATCTTCTCGGTGGCCACGCCCGTCCAGCCGCGGTCCAGCTGGAGGTTGGCGATCGCGAGGTGGACCCGAGGATCGCCAGGGGCGATCGAGAGGAGGTTGAGGCCGATCTCCAGCGCCGCGTCGATGCGGCCGGCATCGCGGTGCACCCGCGCGGCGGTGAGGAGCAGCTCGCGCGCTGCATCGACCTCGCCCCGCTCCAGGACCAGGGCGGCCTCGGCGACGAGGTCCTCCGGATCGGGGGGCGGCCCCTCCATCGGCGGTGGGGATGGCGATGGGAGGTCGATGCCCGGCCAGGTGCCGTCCGTCGAGCCATCCGTGGCTCCGTCGGTCGCGTCGCTTGCCGGCGCGTCGGCCGGCGACGACGCGGCATCCGGCACCGGCGCGCTCGCCTCGGTCGTGGCTCCGTTCGAATCCGGCTCGCCAACATCGAGTCCGGCGCGGAGCGCATCGAGCGCGTCATAGGCCGCCGCGTCGGGGACGGGCCTGGCGTCGGGGCCGGCATCGCCCGCCTCGAACCTCGCGTCGCCACCGAGGGCCTCGAGGCGGCGTTGGTCCAGCGTCGCGCTCCACGGATCGTCCACCACCGTGGCGTCCTGGGCCGCGGTGCCGGACGGCGGCGCGAGGTCGGCGAGCTGGACCGCGGTCGCGCCAAGCCGATCGGCGAGGGCCATGCGCGAAACGGAAGGTTCCAGGTCCGCGGCGCGACGGGCCGCGTCGGCCGCAGGCGCCGCTCGCCCCGCCACGTCGAGAACGAACGCCAGCCGTTCGTAGTCCGCGGCGGCCCCGGAGCGCAATCCCCGCTCCGCTCGGGCACTGGCGCGGGCTCGCAGGGCGGCTTCGTCGTCGGCGGAGAGCTGGAGGGCCCGGTCGAAGGCCTCGGCCGCCTCCGGCCAGCGATCGAGCCGATGGAGGACGGTCCCGCGGCTCGCGAGCGGGAGGGCCCGCTCCGGAACCAGGTGCGCGGCCTCGTCGTAGGCGGCCAGGGCGTCGTCGAGCTCGCCGGCGAGCGCGGCGAGGTGCCCACGCCGCAGCGCGGCCTTGTACTGCTCGAAGAGGCTCTCGCTCACGTGGCCGAGCCTACCGCGTCATCCGCGGTGCGGGTCATCCCCCGAGGTACGGGGTACTTACCGCTTGGTGTACTGCGGCGCCTTGCGCGCGCGCTTGAGGCCGTACTTCTTGCGCTCCTTCATCCGCGGGTCGCGGGTCAGGAGTCCAGCCTGTCGAAGCGCGAGGCGATGGTCGGGCTCCAGCTCGAGCAGGGCGCGGGCGATTCCGTGGCGGATCGCACCGGCCTGGCCGGTGACCCCGCCGCCCTCGACCTTGATCATCGCGTTGTAGCGACCGTGGGTGTTGGTGACCTGGAACGGCATCCGGACGTCCGCCTCGTCGACGGCCGCCCCGAAGTGCTCCACGAGCGAGCGCCCATTGATGACGATCTCGCCCTCACCCGGAAGGAGCCGCACGCGCGCCACGGCCGTCTTCCGGCGGCCGGTGCCCGAGTTGTAGGTCTGCGCAGTAGCCATGTCGTGATCCTCCGTCAGGCGAGCGGCTCAGGCCGCTGGGCCTGATGGGGATGGTCGGAGCCAGCGTAGATCTTGAGCTTCCGCAGCTGCTGCGCGCCGAGTCGCGTGTGCGGCAGCATGCCCTTGATCGCGCGCCGAATGACCTCTTCCGGCCGGCGCTCGAGGAGCTTTCCGAGGGTCTCCTCCTTGAAGCCCTGGGGATGGCCGCTGTGGCGCTGGTAGAGCTTCGTCGACTGCTTGGCGGCGCTGACGGAGATCTTCTTGGCGTTCAGCACGATGACGTGGTCCCCGCCGTCGAGGTTCGGCGACCAGGTCGGCTTGTGCTTGCCCTCGAGGACGCGAGCGACGCGCGTGGCCAGGCGACCGAGCGTCACGCCCGCCGCATCCACGACGAACCACTCTCGCTCGATGTCACCCTGTCGCGCCGTGTACGTCTTGTCGTTCATCAGTCCTCGTGTCCTGTCTCCGTCGTTGTCGCCCTGTCGTCGACTCGCCGTCCGAGGACGACGCGCCGGAGGCAGAGCCCCCTGGCCGGCGCCATCGCGCCTGCCAATGCCGGCTGCCCGGCGGTCAGCAGCCCCGGCACCGCCGAGACCTCCAGCGTTCCCCTCCCGACCGCGAGCAGCGCCGCGGCGATCCGTCGCACCATGCCCCGCAGGAAGGCGTCGGCTCGAACGTCGATCGTGACCGTCGATCCCTGTCGCCGGACCCGGATCCGATGGATCGTCCGGACTGGCTGGGGGTCGGCTCCGCCGAATGCCGAGAAGTCGTGGCGACCCTCGAAGGCCGTCGCGGCGCTCGCCATCGCGGCGATGTCGAGTTCCGTGCGCACCCAGAGCGCCGTACGCTCCCGGAGCGGGCTTCGGTGCCCGTTCCAGATGGAGTAGCGATACTCCCGGTAGCGAGCGGCGTAGCGGGGGTTGAACCCGGCGGGCGCCCGTCGAAGGTCGCGGATCGCGACATCCGGCGGGAGCGTCCCGTTGAGCGCCTCGGTGAGGGCCTCGACCGAGAGGCTGCCGGGGTAGGTAAACGCGATCACCTGACCCGTGGCATGCACCCCGGCGTCGGTCCGCCCGGCGCCCATGACCGGCTGTCGAACCCCGCCTGAGAGGCGGGACAGCGCGGCCTCGAGCTCTCCCTGAACGGTCCGGGCCTTCGGTTGCGACTGAAAGCCCGCGAACTCCGTGCCGTCATATTCAACGGTGGCTCTGAACCGCCGGACGGCGGTTCGAGTCCCGAGGGTCCTCTCGGATCCCTTCTTGTAGTCGCCCACCTGCCGCGTCATGCGTGCGTTGCGTCCTCCGCTCCGTCGCTCACGCACCTGGGGGTGCGCTCGCTCAGGTGCTCGGCCGCGCCTTCGCCTGCCACGGCATCTGGTCGACGGTGTTCGGTTGGGCTCCTAGACCAATTCGATCTGGACGATCTCTGCCGCGTCGCCGGCTCGTGGGCCGAGCTTGACGATGCGGGTGTAGCCCGACGTGCGATCCGCGTACTTCGGCGCGATCTCGTCGAAGAGCTTCGTGATGACCAGCGGCTCGTTCGGAAACTGCGAGACGATGGCCCGGCGGGCCGACAGATCACCCCGCTTGGCCAGCGTGATCGCCTTCTCGACGCGGCCCTGGATCTCCTTGGCCTTCGCCTCGGTGGTCTTCACGCGCTCATAGCGCAGCACCGAGACCGTGAGGTTCTTGTACAGCGCGAGGCGGGGGCCCATCTTCCGGCCGAGCTTCCGGCCATCGATTCGGTGCGCCATGTCTCAGGCTTCCTCGTCCTCGAACGACGTCTCGTCGTCCTCGCCCTCTTCGCCGTCGAACTCCGACGGCTCGGTCTCGGGGAGGATGAAGCCACGCATCCGGAGGCGCTCCTTCATCTCGTCGAGCGACTTCTTGCCGAAGTTGCGCATCCGCAGCAGGTCCTCGTCCTTTAGCTGCAGGAGCTGCCCGACCTTGACGATGTTGTTGCGCTTGAGCGAGTTGTAGGCCCGCATCGGGAGGTCGAGCTCCTCGATCGGCATGTCGAGCATGTTCGGCGGGAGCTGCGGGATGCCCGGCACGCCGCGGTCGGCGGCCATCTGGGCCTGCCCGATCGTGACGAACGGGCGGAACTGCTCGATGAGGATCGAGGCAGCCCGGCTGAGCGCCTCCTCCGGCCCGATCGTGCCGTCGGTCTCGATCTCGATCGTCAGCTTGTCGAAGTTGGTGACCTGGCCGACGCGGGTGCCCTCGACCCAGTAGTTGACCTTCCGGACCGGCGTGAAGATCGCGTCGACCGCGATGACGCCGATCGGCAGGGCCTCGGTCCGCTCGACGCCGAGGTAGCCGACGCCGCGCTCGACCGTCATGTCCATGTCGATCGTCACGTCGTCCGAGTCGAGGGTCATCAGGACGAGGTCGCGGTTGACGATCTCGACGTCTGCCGACTCCATGACATCCGCCGCGAGGACCGGGCCGGCGCCGCTCTTGGTGAGCCGGAGCTGGACCGGGTGCGTGGCGAAGCTCTTCATGCGGAGCTTCTTGGTGTTCAGGACGATCTGGGTGACGTCCTCCTTGACCCCGGGGATCGTGGAGAACTCCTGGTAGACGTCCCGGATCTGGATGGACGTCACCGCGGCGCCCTCCAGCGAGGACAGCAGGACGCGCCGGAGCGCGTTGCCGAGGGTCACGCCATAGCCGGCCTGGAGGGGTCCGACCTCGTACTTGGCGTACGTGCCGGCGCCGCCCTCTTCGACGGGCTCGATCTGCGGGGTCTCGAGTTCGATCATGAGTGGCGCTACCTCGAGTAGTACTCGACCACGAGCTGCTCGGAGAGATCGAGCGGCATCTGGTCGCGACGGGGGATGCTGACGAGCGACCCAGCGAGCTTCGCGGCGTCCAGGCTCAGCCAATCGGGCGCCTGGTGCGAACGCAGGGTCTCCTTGATGACCTTGAAGGCCTCGCGGCCACGGCGGCTCTCGCGGACCTCGATCCGGTCCCCGGGCTTGACCGGGTACGAAGCGATGTCCGTCGGGGTGCCGTTGACCGTGAAGTGGCCGTGGTTGACGAGCTGGCGGGCCATCGGGCGCGAGGCCGCGAAGCCGAGCCGGAACACGACGTTGTCGAGGCGGGTCTCGAGCCGCTGCAGGAGGGCCTCGCCGGTCACGCCGGTGTGGCTCTCGGCCTCACGGTAGTAGTTGCGGAACTGGCGCTCGAGGACGCCGTAGACGCGGCGGACCTTCTGCTTCTCTCGCAGCTGGATGCCGTACTCGCCCATCTTCCGGCGGCGGACGCCGTGCTGGCCCGGCGGCGTCGGACGCCGCTCGAAGGAGCACTTCTTGGTGTAGCAGCGGGTGCCCTTGAGGAAGAGCTTGGCACCCTCGCGGCGGCAGAGCCGGCAGACCGACTCGGTGTATCGGGCCATCGCTCAGACCCTGCGCCGCTTCGGCGGGCGGCAGCCGTTGTGCGGGATGGGAGTGACGTCCGTAATGGCGCTGACCTCCAGCCCGGCGGACTGGAGCGAGCGAATGGCCTGCTCGCGTCCTGCGCCCGGACCCTTGACGAAGACCTCGACCTGGCGCATCCCGTGCTCCATCGCCTTCTTGGCGGCGACGTCGGCCGAGAGGGCCGCGGCGTACGGGGTGCTCTTGCGGGAGCCCTTGAAGCCGGCGACGCCGGCGGAGCCCCAGCTCACGACCGCACCGTTGAGGTCCGTGATCGTGATGATCGTGTTGTTGAACGACGCCATCACGTGGGCATGGCCCTGCGGCACGTTCTTCTTCTCACGGCGGCGCTGCTTGACCGCTTTCTTTCGTTCAGCCATGTCGCTTCAGTACCCCGCCCTACTTCGTGGCCTTGCGCCGAGCGCCAACCGTGCGCTTCGGACCGCGCCGCTGGCGCGCATTGGTCTTGGTTCGCTGGCCGCGAACCGGCAGGTTCCGCCGATGGCGGAGGCCCCGGTACGAGCCGATCTCCTGGAGACGCTTGATGTTCAACGCGGTCTCGCGGCGCAGGTCGCCCTCGACCTTGAACCGCTTGTCGATGAGCTCGCGGAGGCGGTTGACCTGCTCCTCGGTGAGGTCGCGGACGCGGGTGTCAGCGTTGACGTTCGTCTGGATGAGGATCTTGGTGGCC
The DNA here is from genome assembly GCA_046707905.1 of Candidatus Limnocylindrales bacterium. GTDB lineage: Bacteria > Chloroflexota > Limnocylindria > Limnocylindrales > CSP1-4 > UBA5189. Next base: position 7,420 of record JBKKDM010000228.1, on the reverse strand, counting down.
GTGGGCAGCCCGATGCCATAGATGTAGGTCAGGGCGACCTCGACCCGCTTCTCGCGGGGGATGTCGATGCCGGCGATTCGTGCCATTGCTCTCCTACCCCTGTCGCTGCTTGTGCTTGGGGTTGGTGCAGATGACCATCACCGTCCCATGGCGGCGGATGACCTTGCAGTTGTCGCAGCGGGCCTTGATTGAGGCTCTGACTTTCAACGGTTCCTCGTCGGTTTCACGACCATCCCAGCGGGACGGGTCACTTCAGTCGGTACGTGATCCGACCGCGCGTCAGGTCGTAGGGCGAAAGCTCCACGCGAACGCGGTCGCCGGGCAGGATCCGGATGAAATTCATCCGAAGCTTCCCGGAGATATGCGCCAGCACGCGATGCCCGTTCTCCAGCTCGACGGCGAACATCGTGTTCGGCAGCGGCTCGATGACCGTGCCTTCCACTTCGATCGCATCACGTTTTGCCACGGGCGGTGCTGGGTCCCTTTCTCACACGGAATGCCGGCCCGAGGGGGCCGACACACGAACGCGCAGCGTAGCAGAAATGGGGTGGTCGTGGCAAACCATCGGCTGACGTTGGCTGCGGGCTTCGCCCCACCTCCCCATGTGAACTTCGTTCCCAACGGTCGGCTGGTCGAACCCCTCCGCCACCGTCAGCCGGCATATGTGCCCGACGGCCCCACCCTGCATCCCCACTCCCCCGTACCGGCGCTCTCCACGGGCCGGCGCTTCGATGTTCATTGGATGGAGGTCAGGATCTGGGGGCCACTCTCGGTGATGGCGATGGTGTGCTCGAAATGGGCGGCCAGGGCGTCGTCGGCGGTGCGGACGGTCCAGCGGTCGCCGTCGACGTAGACGTCGCCGCTGCCCAGGGTGAACATCGGCTCGATCGCCAGGCACATGCCGGGCTGGAGCTGGTCGCCACGGCGGCCCGTGCGGTAGTTCGGGACCTGGGGGTCCTCGTGCATCTTGGTGCCGATCCCGTGGCCCACGAACGGCTTGACGATCCCGTAGCCGTTCGCGGTCCCGATGTCCTCGATCGCCGCCGAGATGTCCTCGATCCGGCCGCCGGGCTGGGCCGCGCCGATCCCGGCCATGATCGCGAGCCGGGTCGCGTCGACCAGGGCCCGCGCCTCCTCGGACACGTCGCCGACCAGGAACGTGCGGGCGCCGTCGCCGTGCCAGCCGTCGAGGATGGCCCCGACATCGACGGAGACCACCGCGCCATCGCGGATCTTCCGTTCGCCGGGGATGCCGTGGACGACCTCGTCGTCGATCGAGATACAGGTGCTGGCCGGGAACGCGTTGGGACCCTTGCCGTAGCGCCCGGCCCCGAGGTAGCCCTTGAACGACGGGACCGCGCCGGCGGCCCGGATGTGGCGCTCGGCCAGCCGGTCCAGGTGGCCGGTCGAGACGCCCGGGGCGAGCTCGGACTCGATGAGCGCCAGGACCTCGGCGACGATCCGCCCCGAGCGCCGCATCTTCTCGACCTCGGCCGGCGACTTCCGGGTGATCATCCGGCCGGGGCGGCGTGCCAATCGAGGGCCTCGAGGAGGCTCTGGGCCACGTCCTCGATCGGCTGCAGGCCGTTGACGGCGACGAGGATGCCCTGGTCCCGGTAGTAGTCGGCGACCTCGTGCAAAGGCCCGAGCTGCTGCTCCATCCGGGCGCGGACGGTGACCTCGGCGTCGTCGGCCCGGTGGACGAGCTCCGAGCCATCGACGTCGCAGACGCCCCAGACCTTCGGCGGCTTGAACCAGTCGTTGTAGACGTGGCCCCCGGCCATGCAGATCCGCCGGCCCGCGAAGCGCCCGATGAGGTCCTCGATTGGGACTTCGATCAGGAGCGCCTTGTCGACGTGGCGGCCGGAGGCGGCCAAGGCGGCATTGAGGGCCTCGGCCTGGGGACGGGTCCGCGGGAAGCCGTCAAGGATCGCCCCGGACTGGGCGTCGTCGCGCCCGAGCCGGGCCAGGAACAGGCGGACCATCACGTCGTCGGAGACGAGGTCGCCAGACCGCATGATCGCGTCGACCTCGCGCCCGATCTCGCTGCCGGCCGCGACCTCGGAGCGCAGCAAGTCGCCAGACGCGAGGACCGGCGCGCCCAGGCTGGCGGAAAGCAGTGGCGCCTGCGTGCCCTTGCCGGCACCGGGTGCGCCAAGAAGGATGGCGACGGTCATGAGTCGTTACGAAGCGGCCCGCAAGGCGCGGCCGGCGGAAGGCCGAGGCGAGCACGAGAGCGAGCGCACTTGAAGGTGCGTGAGCGAACGCGCGGAGCCGAGAACGCACCGGCGGCCCGCATGGCGGGGCGCGCCATCAGCGGATGAAGCCTTCGTAGTTGCGCATCATCAGTTGCGCCTCGATCTGCTTCATGGTCTCGACGACCACGGAGACCACGATCAGGAGGCCGGTGCCGCCGATCGCCAGGCCCTGGAGCGCCGGGTCGAGCACGCCCATGAGTACCGGCGCCACCGCGACGGTGCCCAGGAAGAGCGAGCCGGCGAGCGTGATGCGGCTGACGACGCGGCCTAGGTACTCCTGGGTCGGCCGGCCGGGTCTGATGCCCGGTATGAAGCCGCCGTTTTTCCGGAGCTGCTCCGCGGTCTCGTCGGGTTTGAACGTGAAGGCCGTGTAGAAGTACGTGAATCCGACCGTCAGCAGGAAGTAGATGATCGAGTACTGGATCGTGGTCGGCGACAGGAACGTGCCGATGCCGGTGGCGATGTCCTTCACGATCTGGACGTCGCTCACCGAGAAGTACAGCGCGAGCTGGCCCGGGAACGACAGGATGCTGATCGCGAAGATGATCGGGATGACGCCGGCGAGGTTGACCCGCAGCGGCAGGAACGTCTGGCCGCCCTGGTACATGCGGCGTCCCCGGACGCGGCTGGCGTACTGGATCGGGATCCGGCGCTGGCCCTCCTGGATGTAGATGATGACCATGACGGCCACGATCGCGAGGACCGCGAAGAGGACGATGTCGCGCGGCGATGGCTGCTGGAGCATCTGGACGAGGCCACCCGGCGCCTGGCTGACGATGCCGGCGAAGATGATGAAGCTGATGCCGTTGCCGATGCCCTTCTCGGTGATGAGCTCGCCGAGCCACATCAGCACGGTCGCACCGGCGACAAGCGTGATCATCTGGACCCAACTGAGGGCGTTGCCGAGGCCGAAGCCCGAGGGGATGACGTCCTGGGCCGCGAAGGCCGACAGGATTCCGAAGGCCTGGTGCAGGGCCATCGGGACGGTGAGGTAGCGGGTGTACTGGTTGAGCTTCTGCCGGCCGAACTCGCCTTCGCGGCTCAGCGCCTGGAGCGACGGGATCACGCCCGTCATCAGCTGCATGATGATCGAGGCGTTGATGTACGGGTTCATCGCCAGTCCGACGATCGAGAGCGACGACAGGCCGCCGCCCGCGAAGAGGTCCAGGATCCCGAAGGCGGCGTTGTTGCGGAAGAACTCCGCGAGCGCGTCGCGATCGATGCCCGGCAGCGGCACCTGGGCCAGCAGCCGATAGACGATGAGGATTCCGAGAACGAACAGGATCCGCCGGCGGATGTCCGGCGCGCGGAAGGCGTTGAGCAGCGACTCGAACACGGTCGCTACGCGTCCGTGTCGGCTTCGGTGGCCTTCGGCTTGCGCGGCGCGCGCGCCTTGGCCGGCTTGTCGGCCCCCTTGGCGGCGGATGCCTTGGCGGCGGGAGCGTCGGCGGGAGCGTCGGCGCTCGCGTCTGCATCGCCTGCTGCCTCGGCCTTGCCGGCCTTGGCCTTGGGCTTGGAGGTGCGTGCCGGCTTGGCCGGAGCCGTCTCCTCGGCGGCCTCGTCCTCGGGCGCATCCGATGCGACCGGCTCGGCGGCGGCCTCGACGGGCTCCTCGATGGCAGCCGCTTCGTCCCCGTGGTCGTCCTGGTGGTCGTCGTCGAGGCCGATCGCCTCGCGCTTCTCCGTCGGGACCTCGAGCACGGAGACCGTGCCGCCGGCCGCCTCGATCTTCGACCGGGCGCTCGCAGAGAACGCGTCGGCGACGACGAAGAGGGCCGTCGAGAGGTCGCCGTTCCCGAGGACCTTCATCGGCCGGTCGAGCCGGCGGACGAGGCCCCCGGCCCGGAGGATCTCCTGGTTGACGGTGATCGGTGCGGCCTTGCCCTTCACGGGCTTGGCGCCGGGCATCTCGCCGCCCTCGAGATCGCCGAGCTCGATGAGTCGTGCGATGTCGCCGAGGTTGACGACCTCGTACTGGATCTTGAACTTGTTCTTGAAGCCGCGGAGCTTCGGGATCCGCTGGTGGAGCGGCGTCTGGCCGCCCTCGAACCACGCGGGGATGGAGCCGCCGGCGCGAGCCTTCTGGCCCTTCGTGCCGCGGCCGGCCGTCTTGCCCTGGCCCGCGGCGATGCCGCGTCCGACGCGACGCTTGGCCTTGCGCGACCCGGGCGCGGGCTTGAGATCGTGGAGCTTCACTTCGACTTCTCCTCCCCCGCCGGCTCGGCGGGCGCGCCCTTGGCGGTACCGGCGCCGGTCTCCTCCACGGAGACGAGGAATCGGACCTGGCGAACCATGCCGCGGGTCGCGTCGTTGGCGACGACCTCGACCGACGACCCGATCCCGTGCAGCCCGAGCGCCTTGAGCGTCGCCCGGTTGCGGGCGATGTGGCTGATCGAGCTCTTGATCTGGGTGACGCGCATCGTCTCGGCCATCGGCTAGGCCTCCGCGCCCGGCTGGCCTGGGATGTAGAGCCGGACCGGGACCCCGCGCCGGGCACTCAGGTCGGCCGCGGAGCGGAGGCTCCGAAGGCCCTCGAGCGTGGCTCGGGTCACGTTGACCGGGTTGGTGGAGCCGTAGACCTTGGTCAGGATGTCCCGGATGCCCGCGGCCTCGACGACCGCGCGAACCGAGCCGCCGGCGATGACGCCGGTGCCCTGGCTGGCCGGCTTCAGGAGCACGATGCTCGCCGAGAAGACCATCCGGACCTCGTGCGGGATCGTCGTCCCGACCATCGGGATCTTGATGAGGTTCTTCTTGGCGTCCTCGACGCCCTTGCGGATCGCCTCGGGGACCTCGCCGGCCTTGCCCAGGCCCACGCCGACGTGACCCGCGCCGTCGCCGACGACGATCATCGCGCTGAAGCTGAAGCGCCGGCCGCCCTTGACGACCTTGGCGACACGGTTGATCTGGACGACACGCTCTTAGAGCGTGAGCTTGTTGGCGTCGATGCGTGGCACGTCAGGCTCCTCAGAAATCCAGGCCGGCTTCGCGAGCCGCGTCCGCAAGGGACTTGATGCGACCGTGGTACCGGAACCCGGCGCGGTCGAAGACGACCTGGCCGACCCCGGCAGCCTTCGCCCGCTCGGCCACGAGGCGACCGACGACGGCCGCCTCGGTCGACTTGCTGCCGGTCGCGGACCGGAGCTCGGGCTCCAGCGACGAGGCCGCGGCGAGCGTCCGGCCGGACGCGTCGTCGATGACCTGGGCGTAGATGTGGTTCAGGCTGCGGAACACGGCCAGCCGCGGGCGCGCTGCATCGCCCGCCAGGCGAAGGCGGAGGCGAGCGTGTCGCTTCTGGCGAGCCGCACCGCGGCTGATGGTTGCGGTCATTCGATGGATCCTCGGTCTCTCGTCCGGCGGGCTACTTCTTGCCGCCGATCTTGCCGGCCTTGCCGGCCTTGCGGCGGATCTGCTCGCCCGCGTAGCGGACGCCCTTGCCCTTGTACGGCTCGGGCTTGCGGGTCGCACGAACTCGTGCGGCGATCTCGCCGACGAGCTCCTTGTCGATGCCGACCACCGCGAGCTTCGTGGGGTTCTCGACCTCGAAGCTGATCCCCTGGGGCGGGTCGATCTCGATCGGGTGGCTGTAGCCCAGGTTGAGCTGGAGCTTCCGCCCGACGAGCGCTGCACGATACCCGACGCCGGTGATCTCGAGCGGCTTCCGGTAGCCGTCTGTCACCCCGACGACCATGTTGTTCACGAGGGTCCGTGTCAGCCCGTGGAGCTGCTTGTGGGTCTTGGCCTCCGATGGCCGCGTCACGACGATGGAGTCGCCATCGCGGGCGACCCCGATCTCGGGATGCAGCTCGCGGGAGAGGCTGCCCTTGGGGCCCTTGACCGTGACGTTCCGGCCGTCGATGGCGACATCGACCCCGGATGGCACGGTGATGGGCAGGCGTCCGATTCGAGACATCTTCGCCTACCAGACGTAGGCCAGGACTTCGCCGCCGAGCTGGGCCTTGCGGGCCTGCGCGCCGGTCATGATCCCCTGGCTCGTGCTGACGATGACCACGCCGAGGCCGCCGAGGACTCGCGGGATGTCCGTCTTGGAGGCGTAGACCCGGAGGCCGGGCTTGCTGACGCGCTTGAGCCCGGACACGACGGGCACCTTGCCGTCGACGTAGCGCAGCGTCAGCTTGAGGTTCTTGCTGGGCCCGGCCTGCTCCTCGGCGACGTCGGCGATGAAGCCTTCGGCCTTGAGGATGCGGGCGATCTCGCGCTTGGTGCGCGAAGCCGGCACGACCACGTCGACGTGGCGCGCTCGGGAGGCGTTGCGGACGCGGGTCAGCATGTCCGCGATCGGATCAGAGATGTTCACGTTGGACCTACCAGCTCGACTTGGTGACGCCCGGCAGCTCGCCCTGCAGGGCGCGCTCCCGGAAGCAGATGCGGCAGAGGTTGAACCGGCGCATGAATGCGCGCGGGCGGCCGCAGACGACGCAGCGGTGGTATCCGCGGACACCGAATTTCGGCGTCAGCTTTGCCTTGGCGATGAGCGATTTCTTGGCCATGGTCTCCCCTCCCCGCCTACGAGGCGAAGGGCATGCCGAGGAGCTCGAGCAGACGCTTCGACTCCTCGTCGGACTTCGCCGTCGTCACGATGCTGATCTCCAGCCCGCGGAGACGGTCAACCTTGTCGTAATCGATCTCGGGGAACGCGATCTGCTCGCGCAGCCCGAGGGTGTAGTTGCCCCGGCCGTCGAACGACTTGCTGGGGATGCCACGGAAGTCCCGGATCCGGGGCAGCGTCAGGATCGTCAGCCGCTCCAGGAAGTCCCACATCCGCACGCCGCGGAGCGTGACCTTGAGACCGATCGGGTTGCCGGTCCGCACGCGGAACTGGGCGATCGATCGGCGGGCCTTCATGACGATCGGCTTCTGGCCGGTGATCGTCGTGAGGTCGCCCGACGCGGCGTCGATGGCCTTGGCGTTGCTCAGCGCCTCGCCCAGACCCACGTTGACGACGATCTTCGCGACACGCGGCACCTGGTTGGGGTTCGCGTACTCGAACTGCTTCACGAGCGCCGGCACGACGTCGGTCCGGTACTTGAGCTGCAGGCCACGGGCTCCCGCGGGACGCTCGGACGCGTCGACCGCTGGCGGGGCCTTCCGCTCGTTGCGCCTCGGCGCCGGCTCGGGCTCGGCGGCGGCCGGCTCGGCGG
>JBKKDM010000227.1:0-6291 GCA_046707905.1 Candidatus Limnocylindrales bacterium | reverse complement strand
CCGGGCCGGGGGTGCCTCACCCCGGGGGGCGGGGGGGGTCCGGCGCCACCTCCTCTCGGCAGGCCGGAAGGCGATGGGACGCACCGCGCCGGACGTGACCGCCGAGGATCTGGCGTGTGGGCATCCCGCGCACCAGGGCCACGCTCGCTTCCATCCGTTCCACGGGCTCGGCGGCCGCAAGATCCTCGCGCGCGGCTGAAAAAGCTGATCCGCTCGGGGCGCAGCGCCTGACTGACGGGCCTGACGCCTAAGCGCCTGGCGCGCGCCCCGCGTCGCCCAGCCAGCTGAGCTGCAGCGGCGCGCCACCGTCCGGCGGACCTGCTGGCACTGGTTTCTGCGCGGGATGCGACCCAGGCCGACCAGAGCCTCCTGCCGCGGCCAGCTCCACGAACCGGCAGAGCGCGTTCGCGAGCTGCATCTGGCGCGGCGTGTGGCAGGCAACGCGAACGAGCTCCGGCGACGCGACCACGATCGCGACGCACCGGGCCCGTGAGGTAGCGACGTTCAGGCGGTTCAGCGAATACAGGAACTCCATGCCCCGGGGCGCATCTTCTGGCGTCGAGGTCGCCATCGAGTAGATCGAGATCGGCGCCTCCTGGCCCTGGAACTTGTCGACGGTGCCGACGCGAGCGCCGGGGTAGCCGGCGTCGGCGAGGACGCCCGCGATCCGCTCGACGTGCGCGTTGTACGGCGCGACGATCACGATGTCGCCGAGCTCAACCGGCTTCACGCGTCCGTCGCGATCGGTCCACCGAGCCTCGTGCCGCAGCAGGTCACCGACGATCGTGGCCAGCGCCTGGGCCTCGTCCACGGATTCCGTCGCGTCGCCCAGGTGCGTAATCGGCAGCCATCGCAGGCCCGTGCCGTCCGCCGGCGCCGTGCCGGCGAGGCTCTGCCGATCGAGCGAAGGCTCGCTGGCAAGGCGGTCCTCGTAGAAGACCTCGGAGGTGAACGCGCAGATGTCCGGGTGCAGCCGCCACGTGTTCTCGAGGAACAGACCGACGTCGTCGCGGATCACCGCGTCGTCCCCCAGGACATGGCCGAGCGCGCTCTTCTCCGCTCCCGGCGGGTGGCTGCCCTGGAGCGGCTGCTCCAGCTGCTGTGGATCGCCGAGGAGCACGAGCGACCTTCCCGCGGGCGCGACGGCGGCGGCGTTCGCCAGCGCGAACTGCGCGGCCTCGTCGACGAACAGGACGTCCACGGTGTTCGCCGCGTCCTCTCGCGCCCAGAGCCAGGTGGTGCCGCCGACAACGTCAACCTGGTCGTTCTCGAGGGCCTGCTTGACCTCTTTTGAATCGAGCGGCTGGGCGGACGGGCACGTCGGATCCTCGCCCTGCGCCGGCTTCTGGCCGATCCGGACCGCCACCTCGGCCTTCGCGGCCTCCTCGGCAATCGTGTCGAGGGCGTGGCCGATCACCTTGTGGCTGTTGGCCGTTACGCCGACCTTCCGACCGGCCCGCAACAGCTCCACGATCATCCGGGCCGCCGTGTAGGTCTTGCCACTCCCCGGTGGCCCCTGGATCGCAAGGGTCCCGCCGGCCATCGAGAGCCCGAGCCGCTTCGCCGCGTCGAGCGGCGCCTCCGAGGGCAACCGCAGCGGCCCCGGCATGCCTGCCGTGCGAGGCGGCTTTCGGAGGAGCAGGTCGCGAGCCGCCCGGTACTCGCCGTGCGCGTCGATGCCGTGGTCCAGGACCCACTCGGCGATCCGGAGCAGCGAGTCCGTGATCACCTTCGTCTGGAAGTGCTCGTGGGGAATCAACGCCTTCGGCAGCCCCTGGTCCATCTGCGCCCGGCTTCGCTTCAGTGTCACGGTCAGATTGACCTCGTCCAGCTCGAACACCTCGCCGCAGGCCTTGGAGACGTCCTGCCCCACCGTCTCCGGGTTCACCACTTCGCGGCCCTTCTTCAGGCCGTGGTCCTGGAGTGGGAACCGGAACGTCTGGTGCCGTGTGCCGGACTTGTTGACGACGCCGAGATCCTCGACCAGCTCGATCTTCCCAAGCGGCTCGCGCTCGTCCACCAGCTCCTCGTCCGTCATCCCTGCGAGCTGGAAGAACCGCCACCAGAACGCCCGATCCTCCCGGCGGTGCCACTCGAGGAGCTGGGCCAGGAGCCACCTGCCCGCCTGCTCGTCAGTCCGCTCGGCCGGCTCCTCGGGCACGTCCGCGGTCAGGGCGGCGACGAGCTCCGCGATCCGTCGCTGCGCGTCGGTGAGCTTGGCCGGCTCCTCCGCCTCCGGATGGATCGGCGGTCGTGGGATCGGCACGCCGAGCGTCCCTGCCAGGTCCGCGCGCCGGTCCTCGAGCCAGTCGCGCAACCGCCAGTTGCTCAGCACGTCATCGCGGTTGTACCCGGCGATCGTTCGAAGGATGGCCTCGCCGAGGTCGCCGTTCTCGTCCTCGCTGCCCTCGAGCCACGCCTCGAACGCCACGATGCTGGAGCCGGCGCTCCGCAGCTCTACTTCGCGCTCGAGCCCGTACAGCGGCTCCAGCCGCTTGATCGAGTAGCTCTCGACGCTGGCCCGGATGCCCTGTCGGACGACACGGAACAGGTCGACCAGGACGCGGCCGGTAAGTAGCCGGTCCACCTCCTCCTCGCGCGTCGCATGGCGTTGCGCCAGCCGTGCGAGGGCGCTCCGTTCGTACGGCGCGTAGTGGTAGATATGCAGCAACGGGTCGGCATCGAGCCGGTCGACGAGGAGATCGACCAGCTCCTCGAACGCCGCCTTTTCAGCGGCCCGTGTGACGTTGCCACGGTCGTCGCGACTCCAGATCTCGTGGAACATCGGCGCGCCCGGCCGACCTGGATCATCGAGCCCCGGCTCGAGGACGCCGAACAGGTACTCCACGCCGTCGTCCAGGGCGAACGGGTCGCCCTCGATGTCGAAGAACAGGTCGTGGGTCGATGGCTCCGGGAGCACGAGGAACCCACGATCCGGGACGAGCCCGCCATCGTCGTCGAGCTCGGGATCCAGCAGCTCCCACTTTATCCGGCCCTCGTCCTCGCCCTCCACCTGGAGCCGTGCCTGCTCCCGAACGCGCTCGAGCGCCTGATCGCTGACACCCTCGATCCGCGGTCGACGCGGGAGTTCCAGGACGGCGAGCTGGCGGCGCTGGGCGACGGCCTGGTCCTTCAGGCCGCGGCGCTGCCGGCTCGTGATCCCCGCGACGAGCGACAGGTCGTCGTCGCTGCGCCGCTGGGCCCGGCAGTGGAGGTTCCAGCGGCAGACGTCGCAATGCTCGACGGGATCCGGGTACGTCTCGGAGACGGGATATACGGCCTCGCGGGCCGCCAGCGCCGACTCGAACTCCGACTTGACCCGGCGGTAGTAGGCCATGAAGTCCGCGACGCGATACGAATCGATCTGGCGGGCGCTCCCGCCGAGCACGACGTGGAGCTCCGCGGGGGTCGCACCCTGAACGCGCTCGAGCTGGTCGACGTACGAGCAGATCTGGAGGATCGCGCCGGCCTTGGCCTTGCGCGCCAGCTTCGTGTCTGCGACCTCGTAGGACCAGGCGCCGAGGCCGCTTGGCCGCTCCACCCGGAGCAGGAAGTCCGCGTAGCCAACCCAGGTCCCGTCGAAGAACGTGCCCTGGTAGACGACGTCGGCACCGTCGTGGAGGGCCACCCGGGTCGCCTCGGCGGCCGCCCGGAGCTCCTCGCCCCGCGAATCGAATGACGCGCGCGTCTCGATCTCGACCACCCGCCGGCCCGAGGCGCGCAGGTCCGCGAGGTAGCGCGCCTCGTGCGCCTCGCCGCGTCGCGCGATCAGGTCGATCGACGGATCGTTCCGGATGGGCCGCTCGACCAGCCCGGCGAGGGCCGCACGCTCCAGCGCGAGGCGGTGCGAGCACGCCAGGAAGCCCACGAGGTCGGTTGCGGCATAAACCGGCCGGCCATCGATCAGCTGCACACCTGAATGCTAGGCGGAGCCTGTGCCAGCTATCTGTCACCCCGCTGGATCGTTAGGTCCGTGCGACGCTCGAGTGGCGTTTGATGCCGCGAACGCCGTGAGCCCCGCCCTAGGGTCGAATGATGAGCAACACCCGATACGGCCACACCAACGTCGGTGGCGGCGACCAGGACCAGGGGGAACGCAAGGACGAGAACTGGACCTCGCGCCAGGGCGGCGCCCAGTCGAATCGTCCCGGGCGCGCGGATGAGCCAACGGCCCGCGACGTTCCAGGCGACGACCCCGAGTCACGTCCGCCAGCCGGGACGAATACGCAGGGCAACATGGCCGGCATCGCCGAAGCGAGCCGCGAGACGCGCGAGGAGCGAGGTGCCGACCGCGAGCCCTCTGCAGCCTCCGGTACGGACCAGCCGCCGCGGATGGGCGGCCCGCTGGGCCCGGATCCGAAGAATCCGCACCTCCAGGAAGGCGCGCAGGACAACGACGCCAAGGGGACGGGCGCAGGCGGCTTCGACATCGGCGTCGATGCCACCAAAGTCGGGGCGGTCCACCAGGGCGCGCGCCCCGACGAACCGCAGGACTAGATCTTCAGCGCTTCGTCGGGTTCCCGAGCTCGGCGTTGAGTGCCACGGCTGCGCGCACCAGCTCGGCGACCGGCGCCGCACGGACCTCGTCGATCGACGCGAAGCGGGCGTGCTTCATGCGATCGCCATCGCCGCCGAGGATCCCGGTCGGGTCCGACAGGGCGGCCCCGCGCCAGAACGTCAGCGTGACCCAGCGCGGGTGGGCCTTCAGTGCCGCGAACGGTCCGCCGGATTCGTAGACCGGCTGGCCCCACTTGATCGTTCCCGTTGCTTGGGGCGCGCCCTCGCGGACCGCCGCGCGCAGGGCCTGCGCGACGGCGGTGAGCGGCGCGGGGATGGCCGCGATGTAGTCGTCGACGGTTCGGCGGGGCGCGTCGGGCATGCGGCGAGGATATCCGCTGCCGATTCCAACCGGCAGTGGTGCCGAACTGCACCGGCGTGTCACCGGGACGTTTGACGCTCTCGGCGGGCGGGCGTACGGTGCCTGCCCCGAACCTATATCGACCCGCCCGGATGCTGGAGGAGCTCCCGTGACCCGTCGCTCCCGTCGCGCCATCGTGGCGCTGCTTGCCCTTGGACTGGTGGCCATCGCCCCGGTCGCCGTCACCGCGAAGACCCCGGCCGGCTGCACCACCGGCACCGCCAAGGTCTTCTTCCCGAACCCGATCGTCAGCAGCGGCAACCAGAACCTGACCGACCAGAAGGACCGCGACTACGCGGCGTTGAACAACGAGCGGGTCAGCGTCACGCTGACCGATCTCGACGGCTCCGGCTACCTCAGCGGTCGCTGGGCCGTCGTGAAGAGCGAGACCGGCGCTCCGGCGTTCGGCGGAGCGAACTGCACGTTCAACTACACCCGGCACCAGGACCAGTTCGAGCAGGTCATGGCCTACTTCTGGGTGACGAAGTCGCAGAAGTACTCACAGAGTCTCGGCTTCAGGGGTGAGCAGCCCGGCTGGCCGCTCATCAACGGTGACCGACAGCGCGTCCGAATCAACCAGTGGGGCGCCGACAATTCCTTCGCCACGACCCATCCCAAGGACGAGATGCGCTTCGGCAAGGGCGGCGTCGACGACGCCGAGGACGCCGAGGTCATCCTCCACGAGCTCGGCCATCAGATCCACTTCAGCGCCTCACCGACGTTCTTCGCGACGGTCGAGGCGGGTGGCATCAGCGAGGGCTTCGGCGACTACTGGGCGGCGACCGTCGTCGAATGGGCGCTGGCCAGGAAGGGCCTCCCGGCGTCGAGCGACCCGGCCTGCATCATGGACTGGGACGCGACGTCCTACACGCCCGGTCCGGTCCACTGCCTGCGCCGCCTGGACCGCAACCTGATGTACCCCGCCGACATCACCGGCGCGGTCCACCGCGACGGCCAGATCTGGTCGCACGCGCTCTGGAACGTGCGCGGCGCGGTTGGCGCGACGTGTGCCGACACCGCCATCCTGCGGGCCCAGTTCGACTGGACCGGCACGACGATGCCCGAGCTTGCGCAGCGGATCGTCGATGCGGTTGCCGGCCTCGCGGCCGATGCCTGCGCGGCGGGCGACGACGTCCTCGCCGAGGCGGAGTTCGCGGAGCGCGGCATCCTCTAGCGCTCCGCTCACTCGCAGCCCAATCGGTGCCCGGCGGATTCGTCCGCCGGGCATCTCCCGTTGTCGGCCCCGTTCGAATATGCGCGATGTGAGCCATCGACATCGATGTCCGTCAGGGCATGTCCGTTGACGGCATATATCGACGGTGGCCTCGGCCGGCTGCGCTGCTGACGGACCACCGGCCCGTAGCGGCCGCCAG
>JBKKDM010000226.1:0-4356 GCA_046707905.1 Candidatus Limnocylindrales bacterium | reverse complement strand
CCAGCCCCCGACCATCCGGTCGAGCATGTGGAGGTCCACGACGCCTTCGTAGACCATGGAGCCCCACATCTCGCACGCGCTGTCCACTGCAAGAGCGGCGTCAAGCATGGCCGGGTCTCGACGGATGACCTCCGGATCAGCATCGGCGGGGAGGTTGAGCACGCGGTTCACCGCCCGGCGCACCTCTTGCGTCTGGACGGTTCGGACGATATCTACAGCCGCATGGTCTCGCCGACTCCGTGTGGCGTGACGGAGTTCCGCAAGACCAAACCCGACCCCAAGGACGACCGCCAAGGCGACGATGACGTCCAGGGCCGTAGCCAGATCCAGGGAGAGGGGTTGGCCTGCCATGTGCGGAGTATCTACCAAGGCACCCGCGGGGGATTGGAAGCAGCGGGCTCCCGTCGGCGGGGCACGCCGCGCGAGATCGGGGAGGCGATCGTTCGACCGATGGCTGAGCGCGCTTAGAGGGTCACCGTCACCTCGCCGACCATCCAGACCTAGAAGTGGCGATCAATCTGGCACCACAGGACATACTCGCCGGTCGGCCCGTTCCTCGATCGTGAAAACGCCCGTCTCGCGATTCCGCAACAAGGGCGAAGCGAGGTTGTGAACCGGAGTAGACCGAATCACCCCAGGTTCTTGCCGTATCGGATGTTGCCTGCATCGCTCGTCGTGTCTCCTCCGCCATCTCGTGCTCAGAAATGCCGTGCCTGCACCGATCGGGGCGAGAAGCATGTAAAGCATGTCCGCCCATGCCGTTCGGACACGCTCGCTGGCTGATGGGCGCAATGGAACGAGGACCAGCGTTACGATACCGTGCAGACGCCGGGGCGCAGCGTCGAGGGGCGCCCGTCCGTCGTCGGCAAGCGAGGCGTGCATGGCTTTCGCAGGAAGTCGGCTTAACCGGCTCGACGTGTCGGAGCTCGAGCACTACATCGCCAGCGTCCGGAGCGACGCCGCGGAGGCCGATCGCGCTCCTGCGGTCGTCGGGCGATGGATCGGTGGGACGCGGGCCGAGGTCTCGTCCGCGGGCGGCGGCGCGGCGGTGTATATGGGTGGCCCCGAGGACGCGAGCGCTATGGGCATGCTCCTGCGCAGCCTCGCAGCCTGCGAGATCGAGGTCGTCGTCACCCGCGCGACGCTGCTGGGCATCGAGATCGAGGACCTGTCGGTGGAGGCGCGGGCACACTTCAACGTCGCCCGCTACCTAGGCGTGGACGCCGCAGAAGGTTCGGGCTTCCAGCGCGTCTCCTATGTCGTCCACCTCCGGACCCGCAACCCGCTCGCCCCCGACCAGCTCGCAGACCTGCGTGCCGGCCTCGCGGCATCTCCGGTCGGCGATACGTTCGCGCGCCGCGTGCCCGTCGAATTCGACATCGTGCTCGACTGACGAGCGCAGGAACAGGGCAGCGATGTCTCGACTTCAGCGTCGACGCTTCACGGAGCCCGACGAGGTCCGGAACGTTCCCAATGGGCGCGTCGAGGTGGTCTCCCTGGACGACCGCGTGATCGGGCGAATGACCTACGAGCCCGGCTGGCGCTGGTCGACGGACGTGAAGCCTATCGCTGGTACGGCGGCCTGCCAGTTCCACCATGTCGGGGTGACGATCTCGGGCGTCCTTCGCGTCCAGATGCCCGACGGCCTTGAACTCGAGGTCGGCCCCGGCGAGGTCTTCGAGATTCCCCCAGGGCATGACGCGTGGGTCGTGGGCGACGAGCCATGGGTCTCCGTCGACTTCGAGGCGATGCGCGGGTATGCCCGGAGCGAGCCCGACGCCGGCAAGCGTCGTCTGGTGTCGATCCTGCTGACGGACATCGTCGACTCCACCGCTCGGGCCGTGAGTATCGGCCCCGCACGGTGGCGCGATGTCGTGGGTCGGCATAACGAGCTTGCCGGCATGATCATCGGCCGCCAGGACGGCGTACTGGTGAAGACCACGGGGGATGGCGTCATCGGTATGTTCGAGAGCTCCGAGGGCGCTGTTCGTGCCGCAGCAGACCTCGTCGAGGCGATGGTGCCCCTGGATATCCACATCCGGGCGGGTGTTCAGACCGGTGAGGTGGAGCTGGTGGCTGGTGACGTCCGCGGTCTGGCCGTCCACGCCGCCGCTCGGATCGCCGCCGTCGCGGGGCCTGACGAGGTCTTCGTGTCGGCAACCGTGCGGGACCTCGTCGACGGCACGGACCTTCGGTTCGAGGACGCCGGTCAGCATGTGCTCAAGGGCATCGCCGGCAAGCGCCAGTTGTTTCGGCTCGTCCGCGGGGTCGCCCGGCGAACGGTTCCCGCCGGCGCGGATTAACGGGGTCGGGGGGACGCGGCCCGGTGATGTGCGCCCGCACGCTTCCGGCGTCACTTCGCGATCGCGCTCGACTCGCTGGAGCGAGGGCTCTCACCGACCGCGTTGACTGTCGTGACGACGTAGTAGTACCGGGCGCCCCGCGAGGTAGCTGTGTCGCGGTAGGTCGTGACGGTCCCTACCGCGACGCGGAATACCTGCGTCCCAGTGGACGTGCTCCGATAGATGCGATAGCCGGTGATGGGGCTGCCCCCGTCCGAGGTCGGTGCCGACCAGGTCAGGACGATCCCACGGCTCTTGTGCGGGACGGCCGTCAGGTTCAGTGGCACCGATGGTGACGTGACGAGCTTCGCCGACGCTTCGGTCGAGAGGCCGCCTTCGCCGACCGGGTTGACCGCGCTGACGCGGTAGTAGTAGGTGGTGCCGTATGACCCCGCCGAGTCGGTGTAGCTGGTGTTCGTTACCGTCACGCCGGTGAACGTCTCGGTCCCGGTCGACGTCGAGCGATAGATCCGGTAGCCGGTGACCGGGCTCCCGCCGTCGGACGCGGGCGCCGACCAGCTGAGCGAGATCTGAGCGTTGCCGGACGTGGCGATCAGGCCCGAGGGCGCACCGGGAGCGGTCGGCTGTGGCGTCGGGGCAATTCGCGCGGCAACCGCCTGCCTGAGCGCTGGCAGCGTGCCGTAGAACGTGCCGCCCGGGCACTCCGTGGCCGCGAGATCCCGGTGACCGGCGATGTTCGCGAACGTCCGCTGCGTGCCGTTGACCGGATTCGTGTACAGGCTGGAGCCGAGTGGGTCGATTCCATGCCGTTCGGCTTTCCAGGCGAGCATGCGTTCGACCGCATCGCGGGCTGCAGCGGTCGCGTCGACGTTCGTCAGGGTGCCCAGCAAGGCGATCCCGACCGTACCCGAGTTGTAGCCCTGCACGTGGGCAGCGGTCACGCTCTTGCCATTCAGGTCTTCGCCGGTCGGCGATTCGCCCGTCGCGTACGGCCTCGAGTATCGACCCTCGTAGATCCGGCCGGACTCGTCGACCAGGAAGTTGTAGCCGATGTCCCCCCAGCCCTGGGTGATCGCGTGGTAGTAGTAGATGGACCGGATGGTCGCGGCCGGGTCGGGATCGGCGTTCTTTCCCGCCGTGTGGTGGACGATGAGCTTCTGGACCGGGTAGAACGCTGGAATCCATTTCTGGGTCCCGTCCGCACTGAACCTGAGCGACTCGTCCGCTCCCCAGGCAGCCCGCGTGATGACCGTCGGCTGGCTGACGGCTGCAGCCGCGGTCGCGCCATCGAATGCGAGCGACGACGAACCCGACCCGTTGCTATCGAGGGCGAGCACCGTCAGCCGGCCGACGGGTCGGTCCGAAGTGACCCGAACGAACCGGGTGCCCGCAGCATGGGTCACCGCGCCGTACGTCTCGCCGTTGCCGCGTTGCTCGCCGACCTCGTCGTGCTCGACCTGACTCACGGGCCCGAATGCCACGCCGTCGACGCTGAACGCAACGGTCACTGCGGCTTCATGCTGGCCGCGCCAGTGGAGTGCGACGTGCGAGGCTTCGATCGGCAGCGCCACAACGCGCTCCCGTTCGAGGGCAACAAAGACCTCGCGAGCGGCGACCCGGATCGGCCCATTGGCCGAAACCTTCAGTGCGGGCAGGACCCCGAGCACGAGCGAGGCCGTGACGATGGAAAGTAAGGCGCGCCGGGCGAGTGAGTGGTGAAGCATCGGAGACCTCGGGTGGACGACGGGATCCGGGTATCGTCCCGCGGCCACGGACGACGAGAGCCTGCGCAAGAGGCGTCTCCTGAGCATCGAGGGTAGCAGGCTGATCCGTGCGGACCCAATGGTGCTCGGGCCGACATCGTGGGTGTCTCGGAGCGATCAGGTCCAAAGCAACGTCTTGCGCACGAGCCCGAAGTGCTACAGTGAGGGAGTCGGCATCATTCTGGTAGGTTTGAGTAGATTTTGTGACTCGCTCGGCGTCCCGTAACCCGAATTGGGTGGGCCTCTCCGAGGCCAGCCGATTGCTCGGCGTCTCACCCGCCACGCTGCGC
>JBKKDM010000225.1:0-4110 GCA_046707905.1 Candidatus Limnocylindrales bacterium | reverse complement strand
CCTGGCGGCGAGGCCGGGCCGCGAACGCCCGCCGGAGCGGCCGGGTCGCGCGACCCCGGCGCCGCAAGCGGACACCGCAAGCCCGGCGAGGCCGGCGGCCAATACCGGCCCACGCCTCCCGGGGCCTCGCAGCGCCCGGGCCGATCCGGGCCCCGAGTGCCGCGCCCATGACCACTCAGCTCGCGAGCGACCCTCCGGCGACGACGGTTCGTTTCGTCAGCCGGCCCGCATTCGGCATCGCGCGGTTCGCATAGGTCGACCGATGGCCATGGACGCGGACATCGCTCGGGGCCAGACGGACGCGCCGCCGCGCGATGCGCCGTACGTCTCGTTCGAGAGCCGCATCACGATCCGCGACGTCACAGACCTCGTGTTCACCCGCGCAACCCATTCCACCGGCGCCCAGGGCATCGCCGGCTTCCTGATGACGCTCGGCCTGCTCGGGGGCCTCGGCGGCGTCCATCCGGATCTCTGGGTGCCGCCGCTGATCCTGAGCCTCGCCATCGGCACGGGGTTCATCCTGCTGCCGTTCATCTGGTGGTCGTACCTGGCCGCGCCGGAGCTCCTGCGGTCGACCGTCGAGGCCGATTCCTCGGGCATGATCATCATCGTCGGCGAACGCCAGATCCGGCATCCGTGGACGGTCTACGGAGCCGCCCAGGAGACAAATCGGCTGTTCATCCTGACGTCGCGCGTCGTGCAGCCCCAGATGTTCACCAAGCGCGACCTGGCGGCGGCCAAAGCGGCGTCGTTCCGGGCCATCCTCGCCGAGGTCGACCTGCTGCGACAGATGGACGAGGGACCGCGCTACAGGACGTGGCTCGCGTTCCTCATCGGCGCCGCGGTCGCGGTCGTCGCGCTCTTCATCGCGGGCGCGATCCGCCTGTAGCGCCTCGGCGACGGCTACCCGGGCGTGAGCCCGAGCGGATGGTCGGGGCTGAAGATCTCGGCCGCGCGGCACCAGCGGCCGTCCGGCTCCGTTCGGTGGACCACCAGGTAGCGACCCCGATTGACCTCCTGCGCCCCGGCCTCCCTCGCGACGTGGAGCACGTACTCGCCGACCTCCACGGCGATGTCGCCGCGCAGGCGCACCTCGAGCACGTCGAGCTCGACGTCGCCGATCCCGATCTCCAAGCCGGTCCGCCAGAACCGCTCGATCGCCGGTCGCCCATGGAGCAGCTCGCCGGCAGGGACCACGAGCGTGGCGTCGAGCGTGTAGACCTCGGCGGCCGCCGAAGCATCGCCGACCCGCAGGGCTGCGAGGAAGGCCGCACGGCTGTGCTCCAGGTCGGCGTGCACCGACCCGGCAGGCTCGACCCAGGTTTCCACGTCGCTAGGGTCGGCGGAGCCCGTTGCAAATCCGTGGCATGGCAAGCGCGGTCGCGGATCAGGGAACGGCAAGCGCCCCGGGTGCGAGCCCCAGCTCC
The DNA here is from genome assembly GCA_046707905.1 of Candidatus Limnocylindrales bacterium. Taxonomy (GTDB): domain Bacteria; phylum Chloroflexota; class Limnocylindria; order Limnocylindrales; family CSP1-4; genus UBA5189. The sequence continues at coordinate 2,683 of JBKKDM010000225.1, read as the reverse complement.
CGCTCGGCGGTGATCGTCGCCCACGCGAGCATGTCCGCCCGATCGATGATGGTCTGGTGGGCGACGACCTGGAGCGCCAGGCCGTCGATGACGGAGAGGATCCGCCAGGCCGCACCGGCCGGATCGTCGGAGCGGAAGACCCCGGCGTCGACGCCGTCGCGGATCGCGCGCTCCAGGAGCGCGGCCCAGCCAAGGTTGAGGCGGCTGGAGGCCTCGCGGAGCACGGGTCGGCGGCCCGCCTCGGCCCACGCATCGAGCCACAGCTGGAACGACCAGTCCTCGCCGACCGGGGCGTACGAGCTCAGGAAGGCCGCGATCACGGCCAGGGGATCGCCGGCCTCGGCGAGCACGACCTCGGTCTCGGCGAGCTCCTCGCCGGCAACGCGCTCGAACGCCGCGGCGAGCACGTCGTCCATGGTCTCGAAGTAGTGGTGCACGAGGCCGCTGGAGGTGCCCATCTCGGCCGCCACGTCACGGACCGTCGTCGCAGCCAGGCCCTTGCGCCGGGCCACCGCCAGCGCGGCATCGACGATCGCGCCCCGCCGTCGGTCGGCGGACATCCGGGCCATGGGCCGCACTCTAGAACGATATTGCGCAAGTGTCCAATAGCGCGCTACCATGCCTCGACCGGCACCAGCGGAGCGAGGCAGAGAGGCCCGTCGATGATCCGAACGACGCCGTTCCACGAGCGAACCAGCGCCCGCAACGAGACGGGCCTCTGGGAGCACTGGTCGAACTGCCTGGTCGCGCAGCGCTATCAGATGTCGGAAAAGTTCGAGTACTTCGCGATCCGGAACGCCGCCGGCCTGTTCGACACCTCGCCGCTGTACAAGTACCGCTTCAGCGGCCCCGACGCGGAGCGCTACCTCGCCGGCGTCCTTGCCCGCGACACCCGGAAGCTGGCGGTCGGGCGAGCCCACTACACGCTCTGGTGCGACGACCGCGGGTTCGTGATCGAAGACGGCGTTCTCCTGCGCGTCGCGGACTCGGAATACCTCCTCACCGCCGCCGAGCCCAACCTCGCCTACTTCCAGGGCCTCGCCGGCACGCTCGATGTCGCGATCGAGGACGTCACGGAGGACTGGGGCATCCTCTCCATCCAGGGCCCCCGCTCACGCGAGATTCTCGCCGCGGTGGCGCCGGCGATCGCGGATCTCGGCTACTTCGCGGTCACCCGGACCAAGCTCGCCGGGGTCGACGTGATCGTCTCGCGAACGGGCTACACGGGCGACTTGGGCTACGAGATCTGGACCCCCGCGGACGGGGCCTTGAAGGTCTGGGACGCGCTCTGGGAGGTCGGCGAACCCCGGGCCCTGATCCCGTTCGGGATGACCGCGCTGTACATGGCCCGAATCGAGGCGGGCCTGATCCTGCTCGACGTCGACTTCCACTCGAGCCGCTACGCCTGGGTCGACGCCGACCGCTCGACGCCGGTCGAGCTCGGGTTCGGCTGGATGTTCCGGGACCTGGCGCCGGGGGCCCCGTCGGCGAACGGTCACGGCGACGCCAGCGGCCGGGCCTTCATCGGCCGCGATGCGATCAGGCGGGAGCTGCGCGACAAGACCTCGCGCTGGATCCTCACCGGCCTCGTGGTCGACTGGAAGGACTACGACCGGATCTACGACGAGGCGGGCCTGATCCCGCCCAAGGACCACACGCCCGTCCAGGACGAGTACTACGTCTACGACGACGAGCTGAACCAGCTCGGCTATGCCACGAGCCAGATGTACTCGCCCATGCTCCAGCGCCACATCGCGCTGGCCCGGGTGCCCCTCGACCGGCTGGCCGAGGGCTCCAGGGTCAAGCTCGAGGCGGGGGTCCGCCACCGCTACGAGTACTTCGACGCCACGGTCTCGAAGCTCCCCCTGTTCAACCCGCAGCGAAGGACGGCCTGACATGGCGAAGAGCGACGGAAAGGCCAGCGGCGCAAAGTCGAACGGCGCAAAGTCGAACGGCGCGAAGTCGAACGGCGCGAAGTCGAACGGCGCGAAGCGCTCCGGCGCCACAGCCCCGGCCCGGACCGCGTCGCGGTCGACGATCGAGGACCGGACCTGGGACGCGATCGTCGTGGGCGGGGGCCACAACGGCCTCACGAACGCGGCGTACCTCGCGAGGGCCGGCCTGAAGACGCTCGTCCTCGAACGGCGGCCGATCGTCGGCGGCGCGGCGATCACCGAGGAGCTCCGGCCGGGCTTCTGGTTCACGAGCTTCTCGTACGCCCTGAGCCTGCTCCGGCCGGACATCATCCACGAGCTCGATCTCGTGAAGCACGGCTTCATGCCGATCCTGATGCCATCGACGTTCTGCCCCAAGGAGGACGGCGACTACATGCTGTTCGGGCAGGATCACGGCGAGAACCACAAGGAGATCGCGCGGCACTCGAAGCACGACGCCGACGCCTACGACGCGTTCAACCACGACGTCAACCGCGTCCTCCAGGCCATCAAGCCGCTGATGGACGCCGCACCGCCCGACATCTTCAGCGACGACCCCGAGGAGCTGATCGCGCTCGCGGCACTCGGGTCGCGCTTCCGGAAGCTCGACAAGAAGGTCCTGCACGACGCGGTCCGGCTGCTGACCGGCTCCGCCGCGGACTTCCTCGACGACTACTTCGAGTCGGACATCGTCAAGGGCTACATGGCCTCGTCCGCGATCATTGGCACGCGCGTCGGGCCGTACTCGC
>JBKKDM010000224.1:0-2781 GCA_046707905.1 Candidatus Limnocylindrales bacterium | reverse complement strand
CGGCCAGGAGCGCGAGGACGATTGCCGGCGTGGCCGGCTTGTCGAAAGCGGGGTCCTGCCCCACGAGCTCGAACGTCGTCGAGAGCGCGACGATCGCAGCGGCGGAGAAGAGGAGGGCCACGACGGTGTCGGCCGCCGTCGGATGGCGCCGCAGCGTTGCCACGACTCGCCGCGCCAGATTGCTCATGGCTCGACGGTAGCCGAGAACCGCGTCCGTTTCCTCTCCCGCAAAGCAGATCGGCCTCTGCCAAAGGGATGAGTTCGGCGCCCGCACAACCCGACTCGCGACAGAGCCCGAAACCGTCCTGCAGCCGACGACACCGGCGCGTCCCGCCCGCAGAGTCAAGGCATCGAACTCAACTGGAGGTAAGCAAGTGGCAGCGATCGAGATTCAAGGACTCTCAAAACGCTTCGGCGAGGTAGCCGCAGTCGACGACCTCAGCTTCACCGCCCGCGAAGGAGCCGTGACCGGCTTCCTCGGGCCCAACGGTGCGGGCAAGTCGACGACGCTGCGGATGCTCCTTGGCCTCGTCAGGCCGAGCGAAGGCATCGCCACGATCGGCGGCACGCCCTACGGAGAGCTCGCCGAGCCGTTCCGCCAGGTCGGCGCCGTGCTCGAGGCCGATGCCTTCCACCCCGGCCGTCGGGCTCGCGACCATCTGCGCGTGCTGGCGACCGCCGCAGGTCTCCCGCTCGCCCGCGTCGACGCGGTGCTCACCGAGGTCGACCTCGCCGACGCCGGCCACCGCCGCGTCAAGGGCTTCTCGCTCGGGATGCGTCAACGGCTGGGGCTCGCCACCGCGCTGCTCGGCGAGCCCGAAGTGCTGATCCTCGACGAGGCCGCCAACGGCCTCGATCCGGAGGGCGTCCACTGGCTCCGGCAGTTCATCCGCGCCTTCGCCGACCGCGGTGGGACCGTGCTGATCTCGAGCCACGTCCTCGCGGAGGTCGCCCAGACGGTCGACGACGTCGTGATCATCGCGGACGGACGGCTCGTCACTCAGTCGTCGCTCACCGAGCTCGCCAACCGGTCTCGGTCCGGCGTGCGTGTGCGAACGCCACAGGCCGAGGCGCTCCGCGACGCGCTCACCGCCCAAGGGATCGCCGCCCAGCTCGTCGCCGCGGATGCGCTCGTCGCCATGGAGAGCACCGCCGAGGCCGTCGGTCTCGCCGCCGCCGGCGCGGGAGCGGTCATCTACGAGATGACGCCCGAGCACTTCAACCTCGAGGAGATGTTCCTCGAGCTCACCTCCGAAGGAGCATCCCGATGACGAACCTGATCCGCGCCGAGCTGCTGGCGCTCCGAACCACCCGCACGTTCTGGGCCTACATCGCAGTCGCGCTCGCCTTTGTCCCGGTGAGCATCGCCCTGTCGATCACGACCGCCAGCGACACTGCCCCGCTCACCAGCAGCGAAGGACTCCGCGGCGTCATCTCGGCGGCCTCGGCCGGCGGCCTCCTCGTCCTGCTGATCGGAATCACGATGATGGCCGGGGAGTTTCGCCACAACACGGCCACGACGACGTTTCTGATCACGCCCGTTCGCAGTCGCGTGATTGCGGCGAAGGTCGCCGCAGGAACGATCGTCGGCCTCGTCCTCGCGGCCGTCTCCTCGTTGCTCACAGTCGCGGTCGCTCTTCCCTGGCTGGCAGCGCGCGACGTCGACGTCAGTCTCCTCAGCGGTGACGTCGGAGTCCCCGTGCTCGGCGCGTTCATTGCAACAGGCCTTGCCGCCGCGGTCGGGATCGGCCTCGGTGCCTTGATGCCGAACCAGACGCTGGCGATCACCGTCGTCGTCGTCTGGACGTCGATCGTCGAGGCACTGCTCGTCGGCTTCCTCCCGGAGGTCGGCCGCTGGCTCCCCACCGGGGCCGCGAGCTCTCTCGGCGGCACCGTGACGGCCGAAGGCGGACTGCTTCCGTTCTGGGGCGCTGCACTTCTCCTCACCGGCTACGGGCTCGCTCTGGCCGCAGCCGGAACCCGCGTCGTCGAGCGGCGGGCGATCACATGAGCCCACTGCGGACACGCTGGCTGCTGGCCGTGACCCTCTCGACCGTCGTGGTTCTGGGCACCGGTGGCGTCGTCGAAGCGCGCGTCGTCGCCCCTGCTCCAAACGACACGGCCATGAAGCAGCTCGAGCGAATCGTGCGAGACCGGGTGGACAGCAAGCGCAGCACGGGCATCGTCGCCGGCATGGTCTTTCCGAACGGGGAGACGCGCGTCGTCGCTTACGGCCATGCCGGCGGCGGCAAGCGGCTGACTGCGAGCAGTGTCTTCGAGATCGGCTCGATCACGAAGGTGTTCACCGCGACCGTGCTGGCGGACATGGTGCAGCGAGGAGAGGTACGCCTGACCGATCCCGTCTCGAGCTTGCTGCCGCCGGGCGTCTCGGTGCCGTCGCGCAACGGGCGGGCAATCACACTGGAGCACCTTGCCACGCACAGCTCCGGGCTCCCCCGCGAGGCGACGAACCTCAGGCCGAGGAACCCGGACAACCCCTACGCCGGCTACACCGTCGACCAGCTCTACGCGTTCCTCGACGTCTACAAGCTGAAGCGCAACCCGGGTGCAGTGGTCGAGTACTCCAACGTCGGTGAAGGGCTGCTTGGACACGCACTGGCGCTGCGAGCGGGGAAGACCTACGAGGAGCTCGTTCGCGAGCGGATCCTGGCGCCCTTGCAGATGACGAACACGGGTATTGCGGTCACGCCGGCGATGGCGGGTCGCCTCGCGTTGGGGCACCGTGCTGACGGCAAGGTCGTCCCACGCTTGGCGATGGGG
>JBKKDM010000223.1:0-37072 GCA_046707905.1 Candidatus Limnocylindrales bacterium | reverse complement strand
CCTCGGTCGCCGGCGCCCTGGCCGGGCGGGGCGGAGCGGGGAACGCGCTCGGCTCGAGCTTCGAATCGATGAACCCGGCCAGCGAGTTGATCGACGGCGCCTCCTCGAAGATCTGCCGGAACGTGATCCGGACGCCGAACTGCTTCCGGAACTGGGCGTTCGCCTGGGTGAGGAACAGCGAGTCGAAGCCCAGGTCCGCGAAGCTGGCCATCGGATCCAGCGCCGAGGGATCGACGCCGCTCAGGTCGCTCAGGATGGACGCCAGGCGAGCAGCGATGCGGTCTTTCCGAGGTTCGTCAGCTGGTTCCGCAGCGCCGGGGGCGTGGTCGGTCGGGTCGGTCGGGTCGGTCGGGCTCGGCGCCGAGGTCGCGGCCGGCTCCCCGGCGGGTTCGCGGACGGGTTCAGGAGGCAACGGTGCTCCGGCGTGCGGTTCCATGGGCGCCACGCTCGCCGCCGGGGCCGTCACCGGGTCGATCCAGTAGCGATCGTGATCGAACGGGTAGGTCGGCAGCGAAACGAGCCGCCTCCGACCGCCGTGCACCGCCACCCAGTCGACGCTGCCGCCGGTGGCCCAGACCTGGCCGAGCGCGCGGAGCATCGATTCCTCGTCACCGGTGTTCTGGCGGCGATGGCGCAGCGAGGCAAGGACGGCGCGATCGGTGGTTGCGCCGGGCTGCTGGCGCACGAGGGATGCCAGGGTCTGTCCCGGACCGACCTCCACGAGGATCAGGTCCGGTTGATCGAGCAGCCGCCGCGCCGCGTCGGAGAACCGGACCGTGCGCCGCAGGTGCTCCGCCCAATAGTCGGGGTCCGTGAGCTGCTCCTCGGACGCCCACGAGCCGGTCACCGTGCTGATCATCGGGACCTTCAGCGAGCCCCGGGCGACCCCTCGGACGAGCTCACGGAACTCGTCGATCATCGGGTCCATCACCGGCGAGTGGGCGGCGAGGTCGATCGGCAGTCGCTGGGCCTCGACCTCGGCGGCCTGGAGCCGCGCTTCGAGCGTGGAGATCGAGTCCGCTGGCCCCGAGGCGACGCACTGCTTCGGCGCGTTGATCGCCGCGAGGGAGGTCCGGTCGTCCAGGAGCGGTGTCACCGAATCGGCGTCAGCCATGATCGCGAGCATGGCCCCCGCGGGCTGCGCCTCCATCAGCTGGCCGCGGGCCGCGACCAGCCGGATCGCGTCCTCGAGCGAGAAGACGCCACCGAGCGTGGCTGCCACGAACTCGCCGAGGCTGTGCCCGACCATCACGGCCGGCTGCACGCCCCAGCTCATCCACAAGCGGGCCAGCGCGTACTGGACCGCGAACGTGGCGGGCTGCGCGAGCGACGCTCGACCGAGCTCCTCGGCGGCCGCGGCATCGTCGTTGTTCGGGTAGACGAGCTCGAGCAGGTTCCTGCCGATGACCGGTGTCAGGATCCGAGCGCACTCGTCGAGCGCGGCCGAGAACACGGGTTCGTTGCGGTACAGCTCGGCCGCCATGCCGGGGTGCTGGGCCCCCTGGCCCGGGAACAGGAACGCCACTCGCCCGCCCTCGCCCCCGGTCCGATCGCTCACGGCAGGTGGATCCGGGTTCCGCAGCAGGCCGGCGGCCTGTGCCCCGGTCGCCGCGACGAGGATCCGGCGGTGGGACAGGCGTGCCCGGCCCGCCTGGCGGGTGTAGGCAACGTCCGCGAAGTCGATCTCGGGGTGCGTCTGGAGGTGCTCGGCCAGGTCCTCGCTCATCCGTTGCAGTGCCGTCGATGACTTGGCGCTGAGCGTCAGGACGTGCTGCCGCCTGGCCGGCCACGCAGGCGGCGCGCTCGGGTGCGGCGCCTCCTCGAGGACGACGTGGGCGTTCGTCCCCCCAAGCCCGAAGGCGCTGACGGTGGCTCGCCGCGGCTGCTCGGTCCGCGGCCACGGCCGCAGCTCCGTGTTCACGAAGAACGGGCTGGCTTCGAAGTCGATCTGGGGGTTCGGGCGCGTGAAGTTGAGGCTCGGCGGGATCACCTCGTGGTGGAGCGACAGCGCTGCCTTGATGATCCCGGCGACGCCCGCCGCGGCGTCGAGGTGGCCGATGTTGCTCTTCAGGCTGCCGATCGCGCAGTACTGCCGCCGCTGCGTGTCGCGGCGGTAGGCCTGGGTCAGCGCCGCCACCTCGATCGGGTCGCCCAGCGACGTGCCGGTGCCGTGGGCCTCGACCATGCCGATCGTATCCGCGTCGACCTCGGCGACCGCCAGGGCCTCCTCGATCACGGCCGTCTGGCCCTCGATGCTCGGCGCCGTATAGCCGATCTTGGCCGAGCCGTCGTTGTTGACCGCCGAGCCCTTGATGACCGCGTAGATCGTGTCCTGGTCGCGTTCCGCGTCGGACAGGCGCTTCAGGACGACGATGGCCGCGCCGCTGGCGATGACCGTGCCGCGGGCGTCGGCGTCGAACGTCCGGCAGTGGCCGTCTGGCGACGGGATCCCGTCCTCCTGGTACACGTACCCCGCGGTTGCCGGAACACGGATGCGGGAGGCCCCGGCGAGGGCCAGGTCGGATTCGCCGGACAGGAGGCTCTGGACAGCCAGGTGGACGGCGACGGCCCCCGTCGAGCACGCGGTGTTCAGGCTGATCGCCGGTCCCTTGAGGCCCAGCTTGTACGAGACCCGCGTGATTGCGTACTCGCGCTCCGTCGCCAGCAGGAGCGGGTAGTCGCCCGTCCTCGCCAGCAGGTCCGCATGCCCGAGGATGTTGTTGCGGAAGTAGGTGTTCGCGGCGACACCGCCGAAGACGCCGATCCGGCCGTCGTACGTCCCGAGGTCGCAGCCGGCATGCTCCAGCGCGGTCCAGGCAAGTTCGAGGAACACGCGATGCTGCGGATCGGTCAGCTCGGCTTCCCGCCGGCTCATGCCGAAGAACGCGGCATCGAACTGGTCGATCCCGTCCATCACCGACCCCGCGTTCACGAAGCCCGGCTCAGACGGATCGGCGCCTGCAGACGCAAGCTCCTCGTCGGTGAAGGCGCGAATCGATTCGACCCCGTCTCGTAGGTTGGCCCAGAACTGGTCGACGTTGGCCGCGCCCGGGAACCGGCCCGCCATGCCGACGATCGCGATCAGCTCCCGGTCCTCCGCCTCAGTCATGGACGGCCGCCCGTCCGGCTCGGCGGAGGTCTCGCTGGCGCGCGAGGGCGTCCCGGCGGTTGCGACGTTCGGCCGTCGCCGCGGGCGACAGGTCGTAGCCAAGGCCGGCGGCGACCTCCCTCGTCGGCACACCGAGGGCCGCCGATGCCCCCGATCGGCCGGCGGTCCCTGCGGCGGACGGGTCAATCCGACCATGGGCGAGGAAACCCGGATCGCCCATCGGGGCGGACTCCGGGTAGACCCCGTCGACCATCTTGGAGTCGAGCTGGTCGTAGGGCTGGACGACGGCGGGATCGAAGGCCAGGCCCAGGCGCCGGCACAGCGCCTCCATCTGGGCCGCCGGGTCGGTGACCAGGTCCTCGAACTTGAGGCGGATCCAGCGCTCCGTCGGAACATCCGAGAGGAACTCCTGGATCGTTCGGTGGCTCAGCGTCCAGACGAGCTCCGCGAGGTGTCGCGACCCGAATGGGTGATCGTGGAGATACAGGATCTGCTGCATGTGGTGTCGCTCGAACGAATCGATCATCGGTACGGGATTCCGGACGAGATGGATGTACAGCGGCCCGTCGAAGTCCGCCTCGGCCCTCCGCAGCGCCACCGGGTCGAGCGCGTAGGACGGCGACTTGTCCACCAGGATCCGGGGCGCCACGGAATCCTGGAGCCGGCGGTAGAGCTGCTTCGTGGTCAGGCCCTCGGCCGTTGCCCGCTGGATGAACGCCTTGGCCTCGTCGGCGTCCAGGCCTTCGACCTCCATGACGGTCCGGATTGCGCCGTCGAGCCACGGGCTGAACCGGCCGACGTAGGCGGCGGCCCGCTCCTCCAGCGTCCGGAATCCGAGCAGCTGCAGCTCGCTCGCGGCGAAGAGGTCGCGGTGGCCGGCCAGCATGATCCGAAGGAGCGTGGTTCCCGAGCGCGGTGGGCTCAGGATGAAGATCGCCGGCGGGTTCCGGTCGCCGCTGGCCTGAATCTCGTCCGGCGCCAGCGGCACGGCGGCTCGCAGCCTGGCCACGTCGGCCTCCGTGATCGGTGTCGTGATCGCGGACAGCCGAACCCCGGCGGGCTCGTCGCCGACTAGCTGAGCGACAGCCGCGGGGTACTGCTCCTGGAGGAACGCGGCGTACTCGGCAACCGACGGGGCGGCGAACAAGGTGACGACGAAGATCGACTCCCGGAGCTCGGTTTGCATCTCGTTGACGAAGCGAGCGGCCTGCAACGAGGTGCCGCCGAGCTCGAAGAACCGGTCGTGGATGCCCACGGCCTCGACGTCGAGGATCTGCTGCCACTTCTCGGCCACGAGGCGCTCGACGGCGGATCGCGGCTCGGCATAGGGCGCCCCAAGATCCGGGCGGGCCCGCGTCGGCTCCGGCAGGGCCTTCCGGTCGACCTTGCCGTTCGGGCTCAACGGGAAGCGCTCGATCGAGACGAAGGTCGTCGGCACCATGTACGCGGGAAGCTGGATCAGGAGTCGCGCCCGGAGATCGTTGGTCGTCGGGCCGTCGATGGCGGCCGTCGAGACGTAGGCGACGAGCTCGAGATCGCCACCAGACCGCTCGCGGGCGACCACGATCGCCTGTCGGACGCCGTCGATGGCCTCCAAGGCTGCCTCGATCTCGCCGAGCTCCACCCGGAAGCCGCGAATCTTGACCTGGAAATCCGAGCGGCCGAGGAACTCGATGTTGCCGTCGGGCAGGTATCGGGCCAGGTCGCCGGTCTTGTAGAGGCGGGCGCCGGGCTCGGTGCCGAACGGGTGGGCGATGAATCGTTCCGTCGTCAGCTCGGGCCGGTTGAGGTAGCCCCGCCCGACTTGAATGCCGCCGATGTAGAGCTCCCCTGCCGTACCGATCGGCACCGGCCGGAGCTCCTCGTCCAGGATGTGCATCTGGGTGTTCGCGATCGGCTTGCCGATCGGCACGAAGGACAGCTCGCTCGCTCGATCGCAGGCCCACCACGTCACGTCGACCGCCGCCTCGGTGGGGCCGTAGAGGTTGTGCAGCTCGGCATCCAGGCGATCGAAGAATCGGTCCTGGACCGCCTTCGGGAGCGCCTCGCCGCTGCAGATGACCCGGACCAGGCTCGCGCACTCGCCGGCGCGCGGGTCCTCCAGGAACAGCTGCAGCATCGAGGGCACGAAATGGATCGTCGTGATCCCCCGGTCGATGATCAGCTGGGCGAGGTAGCTGGTATCGCGATGGCCGCCCGGCTCGGCGATGACAAGCTCCGCGCCATACATCAGCGGCCAGAAGAACTCCCAGACCGACACGTCGAAGCTGAACGGGGTCTTCTGCAGGATCCGGTCGGCGGGCGTGAGCTGGAACGCCTCCTGCATCCACTGGATCCGGTTGGAGATCGCTCGATGGGTGTTCATCGCGCCCTTGGGCTGCCCGGTGGACCCGGACGTGTAGATCACGTAGGCCAAGTCGTCCAGGGTCGCCTTCGAAGCTCGCGGACCCTCGGGCCGCGAGCTCTCGGGTGCCGCCTCGATGTCGATCGCGACGACCCGGGCGGAGGTCTCGGCGAATTGCTCGGCCAGCGCGGCCTGGGTGAGGAGGATCGGGGCGGCCGCGTCGTTGGCCATGAACGCGATCCGCTCGGCGGGGTATTCCGGGTCGATCGGCACGTAGGCCGACCCGGCCTTCAGGATCCCGTAGAGCGCGACGACCATCTCCAGCGACCGCTCCATGCACACGGCGGTCAGGGTTCCGGGACCGGCCCCGAGGCCGACGAGCGTCGCGGCGAGCTCGTCCGCCCGGGCATCTAGCTCGGAGTACGTGAGGGCTCGATCCCGGAACCGAAGTGCGACGGCCTCCGGAGTTCGGGCGACCTGCTGCTCGAAGGCCTCGTGCAACGGCGTGAGCCGGTAGTCGCGCGCTGTCCGATTCCAATCGGCGGGCGGGAGCGCGATCGTTTGCGTCATGTCTGCGGGCTCGGGGTCCGGGTCGGAACCGCGCTCGAGCCGTCCGACCCGAGGAACTCCGGCATGTCGATGCCCTCGCCATACCGGATGCCGGTTCGCGACAGAACGGCGCCCGCGGTCCGGGCGAGGATCGCGAGATCCATTCGGAGGCTGTGCTGCTCCACGTACCGGACGTCGAGGGCGAACTTCTCCTCCCAGGAGATCGCGTTGCGACCGCTGATCTGGGCGAGCCCGGTGATGCCCGGCCGGACGTCATGCCGGCGGGCCTGCTCGGCGTTGTAGCGAGGCAGGTAGGCCATCATCAATGGCCGGGGCCCGACGAGGCTCATGTCACCCTTGATGACGTTCCAGAGCTCGGGCAGCTCGTCGAGGCTCAGGGCCCGGAGGCGCTGGCCGAACGGCGCCGTGCGCTGGACGCTCGGCAGCAGCTTGCCGGCGCCGTCCGTCGTGTCCACCATCGTCCGGAACTTGTAGATCGTGAACGGTTGCCCGCCGAGACCAGGGCGCTCCTGTCGGTAGATGACTGGCGATCCGAGGCGGAGCCGGACGAGCACGGCGACGACGAGCATGACCGGGGACAGGCCGATGAGCGCAAGGCTCGCGCCCACGAGGTCAAGCGCACGCTTGCTCCGCCACGGGGCTGCGGTTGCGTGGGATGGCGACCTCATGGCGCGGTCGCCGCGATCGGGATCCGCTCCACGCTCAGGGCCGTGCCGGCTACCGCGACGGCGCCGACGTAGGAAGGATGGTCGTCGAGGCTCGTCAGGACGAATGACGCGCCATCTGCCGAGCCACCCGCGATCCGAATCTCAGCAACGTCATCCAGGACATCGACTGTGTCCAGCGGCACGGACAGCCCCAGGCCGAGCGCCTTGACGCACGCCTCCTTGCGCGTCCACAGGCGCAGGAAGGCAACCGAACGCTCTTCGTCAGGGGTGGCACGAAGGTGCTCATATTCGCGTCGAGCGAACAGCGCGCGCGCGATATCGATGCCGTCCCAGATGGGCCGGACCCGTTCGATGTCCACCCCCACGAGATGCTGCCCAGCCACGGCGACGACGGCCAGACCCTCGGAGTGCGACGTGCTGAAGTTGAGGCTCGACGGTGGATCGAGCTCGGGCCGGCCCGTGCCGGTGGTCCGGTATCGGATGGTTCGAGGCGTTACGGCGAGATAGCCTGCCAGGACCCGTCGAAGGAAGGCACGCCGGGCGACGAAGCGTGCGCGGTGGCCGGCGAAGCGAAAGCGTGCGGCTCGCGCGCGCTCGTCTGCGTCGAGCAGCCCGAATGCCTCGTCATGGTCCTGCTCGCCAACGCGATCGGACCAGACGTGCACCCCATCCGATAGCGCGGGCTGAGTTCTCGACATCTTCCTTCCGCTGGCGACACCCCGCGCCACGAGTCGTGGACCATGAAGGCGCAGTCTAAAGGCACTTTCCCGGAGCCACCATTAAGACCACCGCACGTTACGAAGGTACCGGTGCGGGGACGCAACGGGTGCCAACGGAGACTGGATCCTTGCCTGAAACTAGTCGGCCGCTGGTTCAACGCGGTCCACCCGAACGATCCAGGAGTACGCAGGCGCAAGAGTGATCAACCCGATGACGACCGACCCCTTGGTCCCACCAACGGTACGGCCCGAGCCTACGTCCGGGCTAGCCGCTGCGTCCGCCGACATGGACGTGGCACGTGACCGCGCCAAGTCATTGCTGATCGTCGCGACGGTGGCCGGTACGATCCAGGCCTTCCTGACCCCGTACGCCACTCACTTCCGGGGAGTCGGCTGGCGCGTCGAGGCCGCGGCGAACGGAGCGAGCAGCAATCCGTCCCTCACCGCGGCCTTCGACCGCGTCCACGAGCTCCCCCTGACCCGATCCCTGCGGGACGTGCGTGGAATGCAGCGCGCCTGGCGCGCACTCGAGGAAATTCTGGAGTCGCCCCCCGCCATCGTCCACGTGCATACACCGATCGCCAGCTTCCTGACACGGCTGTTGATCCGACGGCTGCCGGCGGATCGACGTCCGCTCGTCGTGTACACGGCCCACGGCTTCCATTTCCACGAAGGTGGTCGCATGCTGACGAATGCCGTGTTCCGGACCGCTGAGCGCCTCGCCGGGCGCTGGACCGACCGGTTGATCGTCATCAACGACGAGGACGAGACCGCCGCGCGCCGCTATCGAATCGTGTCGGAACGACGCCTTGTGCGCATGCCCGGCATCGGCCTCGACACGGAACGGTACTCGCCGTCGGCGGTGGATGCGGAGGCGGCCGCGCGACTCCGTTACGACCTGGCGATCCCCGCGGGCGCCGCCATCTTCGCGATCGTGGGCGAGCTCAACCGGAACAAACGCCCCACCGACGCGATCGCGGCCATCGCCGAGATGCGGGACGCCACGGCGCAACTCGTGTTTGCGGGTCGCGGCCCCGCGCGTGTCGCGCTCGAGGCATACAGTCGCGAAGCCGGTGTCGCCGATCGCGTCCACTTCCTCGGCGAGGTGCCCGACGTCCGGCCGATTGTCCTGGCGGCGACGGCCTTGCTGCTTCTCAGCAAGCGCGAAGGCCTAGCTCGATCGGTCATGGAGGCCCTGGCCCTCGGAGTGCCCGTCATCGCTTCGACGGCGCGCGGGAATCGCCAGCTCGTCGCAGACGATGCGGGGCTCTTGATCGAAACGGGCGACGTCCGCGGGTTGGCGGAGGCGATGGACTGGATGCTCGACAACCCCGATGCTCGGCGGCGGATGGGTATCCGTGGTCGGGCGCGGATGGTCGACGGCTACGACCTCAGAGTCCTGATCCGACTGCACGAGGCGCTCTACACGTCGATGCTCGCGGAACTACATAACGCCTCCTGAAGAAAAGCGCCGCCCTGGCTCCGGGCGGTGCGGTGGCGCAACGCCCCGCTAGCCGGGGCGAGGGTCCAAGCCCTGCCGATTATTCTCTGTTGGGGCGTCCGGTGTCCTCGAGTGAGGTCTGCCGTAGTCTTCGCTCAACACGCCTAGCCCATCGTCATGGGTATGGGCGTGACCTAATGCCCGCTGGCGGACTGACGAGAGCTTCGGACAGACTGCAGCCAGCGCCTCTTGTCACTTGGGCCGCCGCACAGGGCCGCCCGCCACGAAATAGCACACCCGTCGCGAGGCGGGGCCGCAAAGCCACGGGGCTCCTCGGAGTCAGCCGGGTTGCCGAATGGAGCCTCATCGATGTTTTGGGATGGCACACGCTGGGTTGACGAGGGCGCCAAGCACCGCTCGCGGGCCGCAGTTCGGACGCGTCGCGTGCGGGACTGGATCGCAACGATCCCGATCGTCCTGTTGGTTCCCGCGCTATTCGCTCCCCTCCTGGCGACCGATGCCGCCCGGCAATTGCCCGCAGCCGGGAGTCCGACCATCCACCTCCGAGGATCGATGGCGCCGGGTGCCACCATCAAGATCTCCGGCCTGGGTTTCGCCCCCACGTCCGAGGCCGCGATCCTGTGGGACAGGGATGTGGCGCTCGGGGAGGTCAAGACGAGCCGAAAGGGCAGCTTCGTGGCGAGCACCACGATCCCTCCCCAGGCAGCACCAGGACGCCACGCGATCGCGATTGCCTACGTGCCGCTCGTCGCCGGCACCGAGCTGGCGGCAACCATTGACGTCACCATTCCCGACGAGCCCTCGAACTCCGATCCTACGCCGGCGCCGACACTGGATGTCGCGCCAACAGCGGCTCCAACAGCCGAACCGACAGCGGCGCCGACCGCGAACGTGGGGCCGACGTCCGGTCCGCCATCAACCGACGTCCCAACGTCAACCGTCCCGCCCACACCCCAGCCAACACCCAATCCCACGCCGAAGCCGACGCCCGCTCCCACCCCGCAGCCGACGCCCGATCCCACCCCGACCCCCACGGACCCGCCCACCGTATCGCGACCATTTGACGCACCTGTCACCACGGACACGTTCCGCGTGCCGTCATCGATCGACGCCACGGGCGGAACCGATGCGTCCGGTGCGCTGAATGCCTTCATCAAGTCGGTGCCAAATGGATCCGTGGTCTCCTTCCCGGCAACCGGCATCTACCGCCTGAATCAGGGACTTCTACTCGCGGGGCGCAACAACGTCGTCCTCGACGGGAACGGCGCACAGCTCCGAATCCGCGGGAGCGGAAGCGATGAAGGACTTTCGGCGTTCCTGCTTCGGGGCAGCCGACACATCGCGATCCGGGACTTCCGGGTGGTCGGTGCCGATCCGAACTGGCCCGCCAACAGCGGCGAGAACGCGCACGTCCTAGGGCTGTCGGGCTGGTATGGCGGCGGCCCGAGCGCCTACGTCGAGATGGCCAACGTGCGGGCATCGCACATCTTCGGGGACGGCGTCTACCTCGAGGGCCGAAACTCCTCGCCCTATGAACCCTCGCACCACGTCTGGGTCCACCACAACACCTTCGACTACATGGGTCGCAATGCCGTCTCGCTCATCAATGCCACCACCGTGTTGATCGAGGACAACACCTTTGATCACGTCTCGTACCACGTCCTGGACATCGAGCCGAACTTCGCCGCTCAAGTGGTCAAGGAGGTCACGTTCCGCCAGAACGATGTCGGGAGCTACGCACATCGCAGGAACCTCCTCGGCTTCTTCGTCTCGGACGTGGCCATCGGATCCGGCGTCGGTTCGACGGTCGCCGGAATTACGATCGCCAACAACCGCGTCGCCGGCATCGCATCCGATGGCTACGAGGGCAGGCCGCGAGCGCTGAACTCGAAGTTCATCACCACGGGCGGGAACCGCCACCGGGACATCGTCTTCCGGGGCAACACGACGACAAGGGCGGTCGCCGGACCGGCAATCCTCTACTTCTCGGGCATCGACGGCGTGCGGGTGACCGACAACGTCCAGCCGCTCAGCTCGAGCTCGTTTGCCGCGTTCTCTAGCTGCACCTCGGTCTCGTATCCATGACCCGCTCCGCGAGGTCCGCCATCCCGAGCTGACAATCCCCGATCGTTAGACGCCGGAGCGGCCGGCGAACCTCGGCCCAAGCCGGTCACGGGCGGCCAAGGCGAGCCCAATCGGGGCGACCGCGACCAGGAGCAGCTTGCGGGTGCGGGTCGGCATCCGCTTCAGCTGAGCGCCAAGGCCGCGACCCGCGAAGAACGAGTAGCGGGAGACGTTGATCGCCGACCTCGCGATCAGGATCGGCGCCACGCGCGCGAAGTCGAGGTACTCAACGATCACGGCCTCGTGGAGCAGGAGCCGTCCGCGCGCGGTCGCCGCGGTCAGGTTGGAGAGATGCGTCTCGCCCGCAGCGACCGGGAAGTTGATCCCGAGGGCTTCGTTGACGTAGCGAGTCCGATAGCGTCGCGCGATGGCGAACCAGAGGACAGACTCGGTAACGAAGGTGACGCCCGCAGGCTCCGGGAAGGGGTGCGCTCGAAGCACGTCGGTGCGGTGGAACCCCCATTTGTCCCCCCGAACCCGGTAACGGAAAAAGAGTTCCAGAGGATCCGAGTCCAGGACATCGGACGGGAAAGGATCGCCGATCAGCGTGCCGTCCTCGTTGCGACGCAGGGCGGAGACCGCCGAGAATCCGTGGCGGCGATCCGGAGGAATGCCGTCCCAATGAGCAGAAAAGCGCTCGAGCGCCTCGGGCACGGCACCGTCGTCCGAGTCCCACGTGAGGAAAAGTCGGCCCCGGGCCTCGCGGACCCCGTGGTTGAAGGCCACGTGCTTGCCGGCGTTGGGCTGCCGTACATAGCGGACCGGAAATGCGGCTCGCGCCGCCCAGTCACGGACGATCGACTCGGTCTCGTCCGTGGAACCGTCGTCCACGACGAGCCACTCGAAGTCACGGGACGTCTGGCGCTCGAGGCTGTCGAATACCCGGTGCAGGAGGTGAGCGCGGTTGTATGTCGGGGTGAAGACCGTGAAGGTCGGGGCCGTATCGGAACCGGGCGAGTCGACTGTCACTGCTCAGGCCGGCCGCGCCAGAGCTCGACGCCGAGCCAGGACGCGCTCGAAGAGTCGGAGGTACGTGTCTGCGGCGTCAGCTTGCCGATATGACCGGAGTCGCTCGGCTGGGACCGGGATGCGTGGCATGTCCAGGACGGCTCCCATTGCCGCCGCGAGCGCGACCGGGTCGCGGATCGGCACGAGCTGGCCAAGCTGCCCGCCCTCGAGGATCTCTCGTGGTCCCGTCGGGCAATCGGTCGACACGACGGGCGTGCCGAGGGCAAGTGCCTCGACGACAACGGTCGGAAGGCCTTCGTAGATCGATGAGAGCACGAAAACCGCTGCGCGCGTCAGGTACGCGTACGGGTTGTCGACGAAGCCCGGCAGATCTACATCGCTGGCCACGCCCAGATCCCGTGCCATCGTCTCGAGTGCTCGGCGATCGTCACCTTCCCCGAGGATGACCAGGCGCGCATGGCGTTGAGCACGGAGCCGCGCAAACGCTCGGATCAACGTCGAAAAGTCCTTCTGCTCCGTGAGACGGCCGATCCCGACGAGCACGGGGGGCTCCCCTGCTGCGAACCACGGGTGCTCGAGCCGCTCTGAGCCACGCGCGGTCAGGTCTGGCGTGATGACCGGATTGCGGATCGCCTCGACCCGCTCAGGAGGGAGGTGAAGCTCGCGGGCCAGGTCGGCGGCCGCGTCGCGCGACACAGCGACGATGGCGTCGGCGCGCGGGTAGAAGCCTCTGCGAAGCCAGGACCACAGGCGCGCGCTCGGTGACGTATGGCCGGTCGCCAAAGCGAGGTGGTGGGTGACGACCACGGCCGTGTCGACGCGGGCCAGGCTTCGCGCGAGGACAGCGGCAACGTTCGCGTGGGCGAGGGCGGCCAGCAACACATCGGGCCGTCGGCGACGGAGGTACCGCGCCAACGGCACGATCCCGTGCCGCGTCGCGCTGACGTCGAGGTCCACGACGGGCACGACCGCCCGGACGCCCGCGAGGTGGGGACCCTGGGCGCGGGCGAGCACGACCTCCGTCTCGATGCCCCGGGCCGCGAGCGCTTCGGCCAGCAGGGCGAAGACTCGCTCGGCGCCGCCGCCGCCGAGGTTGGGCAGAAACAGTGCAACCCTCACCGATCTCTACCGGTCGACCGGCGCGCGGCTGCCGATCCGTGCGGGGCTGCGGAGGAGCGACCTTCCGAGCCTGGCTTTGACGGTCTTCATGTGCTCCTACATGATCCGTCATTCGCCCTCGTTTGGATCGACGCCGCAAGCGGGCAGCGACAACGGTGGGCCAGCCATGGAGGATTCCAGATGGCTCGCGGTCGCAGCGGCGGTTCACGGCCGTTCCGACTGACCGCGGTCATCAACTCGCTCGATGCGGGTGGCGCCGAGCGGATCATGTCGGTCTTGACAACCGCATGGGCGGAGCGGGGCTGGGAGATTGAGCTGCTCCTCACCCTCGCGGATCCAGGGGAGCCGGCGTTCTTCGCAGCCGATCCACGGGTGAAGGTCAGGTACCTCAACCTGTACCGCCCGACGCGGGGTCTCCGAGAGGCGATCTGGGGCAACCTGCAGCGGCTTCAGATCATGCGTCGAGCGATCCGGGCCTCCAGACCCGACGCGGTGCTCGCGTTCATGGTTGAAACCAACGTGCTGACCATCCTCGCGAGCCTCGGCCTAAGGGTTCCCGTGGTGGTGCAGGAGCACATCTACTCCTCATGGCCACCGCTTCGGCGGTCGTGGCGGCTGCTGCGACTCCTGAGCTACCCGCTGGCGTCAAGCGTCGTCGGCCTGACGCCTTCCGCACTGGCGACTCTCGGACCCGCGCGCGGTCGTCGGGGCCGGGTGGTGCCCAACCCGGTCCTGCCAGCGCCCCCGGGCGAAGCGGTACCGGCGGCTCCGCCAGTAATCGTGGCGATGGGTCGCCTGGTCCCACAAAAGGGCTTCGACATGCTTCTCGATGCGTTCGCCCGGGTCGCCGGCCGGCACGATCGCTGGAGCCTCGAAGTCTGGGGGGATGGCCCGGATCGGGAGGAGCTCGAACGCCAGCGGGACTCGCTTGGGCTGAGCGACCGCGTGACGTTCGCGGGTCGGACGCAGGCACCCTACGACGTTATGCGACGCGCCGTCTTCCTCGTGATGTCGTCGCGAAGGGAGGGCTTTCCCACGGTGCTCGGAGAGGCCATGGCCTGCGGCGTCCCCGTGGTGAGCTTCGACTGTCCGAGCGGCCCCCGGGAGATGATTCGGCACGGAGTGGATGGCCTCCTGATTCCCCCAGAAGACGTCGCGGCCCTCGCTGCCGGCATGGAGCGCCTCATGACCGACCGTGACCTGGCCGCCCGCCTGGCATCGCGGGCGCCGGAAGTAATCGAACGCTTCTCGCTGCTGTCGGTGCTCGCACGATGGGACGAGATTCTGACCGAAGTCGGCGCGATGCCAGCCGGGAACCCCCAACCCGGGCGCTAGGCCCGGCCGGGATTCAGATCGTTGGGGCCCGGCGCGGCCACGCCTCGCGTAGGCGCTGAGCGAGTTCGCGGGCTTCGTTGACGCCGAGCCACAAAGCGAACAGCAGGTATCCGAGGAGCCCCAGGGTGCCAAAGACAGCGAGGGACAGGAACCCGCCGACAAGGTCACGGGGCGCGACACCAAGCCAGCTCAGGAGCGCGATCGGTATCGCGACCGGCAGGCTCGCCAGGAGGGACCGCACGAGCGTGCGGCGGATGGGTCCCAGCTCGAAGTCCGGCTCGTAACGACTGACCCGATAGGCGAAGAAGACCAGCACGATGATCGCTGTCAGCGACGACGCCAGGGCGATACCCGCCGCGCCGAACGCCACGCCGAACACGATGTCGAGCACGAGGTTGAGGACCACGTTGATGACGCCGCCGGCGAGCAGCACGCCACCGCGGCGGCGGGCGTTCAGCGCGCCGGTAAATGGCGGATAGCACATGGTGATCACGATAATCGGCGCGAAGGCTGCCACGGCCCGGGCCGTCGTGGCGACGTCCGCGTCGGTGAAGGCGCCCCGCCCGAACCCGACCGCAACCGCGATTGGCGCCACCGCGATCGTCAGCACGCCGACGGGCACAAAGGCCGCGAGGACGTAGCGAAGCGCGCGCGACGTCGCAGTCCCGAGACCCGATCGCCCTTCCGTGGCGACTCGCACCAGAGACGGGTAGAGCGCGGCGCCCCATGCGGGCCTGATCGCTCCGATCGGTGTCCGCACGAGGACGTCCGCGTAGCGCAGCGCGCTGACGGCGCCGGGGCCGATCAGGGTCGCGATCGCGCGGTCGATGACACCGTTGAACTGCAAGATCGCGCTGCTCAGGGTCAACGGCGCGGCATGCCGGGCGAAGTCGCTCACCTCCTGCCGCGTGGTCCAGACCGTCAGCCGTGGAGCATGCGGCGAGCGGAGAACCGCGAGTAGCACGACGAGACCACCGACGACCGGGCCGATCAGGTTGGCGAGGGCGATCCCGCCGAGACCCAGCGGCTGCCACATCGCCAGCGTGGTCCCGAGATTGGCCGCCGCACCGGCGAAGCTGGAGAGTGCCATGACCTTGAAGCGCTCCTCGGCCTGGCAGACTCCGGCCAGGATCGCCGTGACGCCGGAGACGAACGCCAGGGGCGCCACGATGTGCAGGTACGAGACGGCGGCGGTCCTTTCGGATGCGTCGAGCCCGGGCCCGGCGATGGCGATCGCGGTCGAACCAAACGCCTCAAGCAGCATCCAGATCACCAATCCAAAGGCGCCGACCCAGAACACGATCATCCCGGCGAGCCGGCGGGCGTCGTCCAGGCCCTGTTGCGAGCGCAGCTCGAGATACGCCGGGACCAACGCCGTGACCGTCCCGGCCGTGAGGACTCCGGCCAACGTGGTCGGGATGATTAGCGCGATCAGGAGCGCGTCGTACTCGCTAGACAACCCGACCTGAGCGGCAACGAAGACCTCACGGACGATCGCGATGACTTGGACCCCGGCAGCCGATGCGCTGAGGATTGCCGCCGAGCGACTGATCGAGCGGAAGGACAGGACCGACGCGCGCCCGCCGGGCGCCGGAGGATCAGGTTCGGCGCTGCCCGGCTCGTCGCTCATGCCGGACCGCGATACCAGGCGACCGTTCTGGCAATGCCGTCACGGAACGGTGTGGCGACCTCGTATCCAAGCGAGCGCCGGGCGAGGGTGATATCGGCCTGGGAATCGGCGATGTCGCCTTCCCGCGCCGGCCCGAAGACCGGTTCGACGTTCGCACCAGCGGCCGCGTTGACAGCCTCGAGGAGCTCGGACAGGGAGGTTCGCGCCCCCGTAGCCACGTTGCATGTCAGCTCCGAGGGGATCCCGCGGCGGGCCGCGAGGAGGTTGGCGGCGACAACGTCGCCGATGAAGACGAAGTCCCGCGAGATCCCGCCCGTGCCGAAGATGGTCGGTGGCAGACCGGCCAGGACTGCGGTGATGAATCGCGGGATGACTGCGGCGTACTCGCTCGCGGGATCCTGGCCGGGTCCGTAGACGTTGAAGTACCTGAGCACGACGGTCTCGACGCCGTGCAGCCGGCCAAGCGCATGGACGTACTGCTCGCCAGCCAGCTTGCTCACGCCATACGGGGACGTCGGGGCCGTGCGCTGATCCTCCCGGGACGGGAGCTGCTTCGACGCGCCGTAGACGGCGGACGAACCGGCAAAGATGACGCGCCGGACGCCGTGCCTTGCCGCCGCCAGCATGACCTCGATCGTGCCCGTGACGTTCACTTCGTTCGTGCCTGCGGGATCGCTCGTGGACCTGACCACTGATGCGATGGCCGCCTGGTGGAAGACGACCTCGGTTCCGGCGATTGCCCGATCCAGCGCAACCGGGTCGAGGATGCTTCCCTCGATGAGGGTGATGGCGTCGAGAACAGGCTCCAGGCGTGCGCGACTGCCGGTCGACAGGTCGTCGAGCACCTGGACGTCGTGGTGGGCATCAACCAGCGATCCGACGAGGTGATGGCCGATGAAGCCAGCGCCCCCCGTGACGGCTGCCTTCATCCGGGCTGATCGCGGCTCGTTCGTCTCCAAAGACCGGCCGGGCGGCCGCGCTCGGAGCGCAGGACGAATCGCACCACGCCGGGAGTGTAGGCATCGCCGCCGGCCCAAGCCCCGTGGGATACGCTCTTCGCGTGGGCCGCCCGAAAACAAACGCCCGGGCGCTCCTCACTCGGGAGGCGCGCCAACCGCGCGTCGCGTACCTCGTGACCTCGAGCGGCATGGGTGGCGCCGAGCGAGAAGTGTGCCACCTGGCCGAAGAGTTTCACCGCCGAGGCTGGGACGTGGCCGTGATCTCGATGCTCCCGCTCGAACCGCCGGTCTCGGATCTCAGAGCCATTGGCCTGGCGACGTTCTCGCTCGGCATGCGACAGGGCGTGGCGGACCCGCGAGCCGTAGGGCGGCTTGCGGGCCTGCTTCGACGTTGGCGACCCGACGTGCTCCACGGCCACATGGTTCACGCCAATCTCCTCGCGCGACTGTCCCGGCTGGTCGTCCGGACGCCGGTCGTGATCTCGACGATCCACAACGAGGACGAGGGTGCCGACTGGCGATACCTCGCGTACCGGCTGACAGACGGCCTCTCCGACGTCACGACGGCTGTCAGCCGGGCTGCAGTGCAGGAGGCAACCAGACGAGGTGCAGCCCCCACGGGCAGCATCTTGATGGTGCCGAACGGGCTCCGCGTGGCGCCCTTCGGCCACAATGACGCGGTTCGGGCGCGGACCCGTGCCTCGCTCGATCTCGGCGATCTGTTCACGTGGCTGGCCGTCGGGCGCCTTGCGGAGGCGAAGGGGTACCCAGACATGGTGGCGGCTTTCGGGCAGCTGCTCGTGGCCCACCCTGATGCGAAGCTCCTGATCGTCGGTGTCGGTCGCTTGGAGAGCGAGATCCGGGCCCTGACGCGCCGGGCAGGCCTGGAGAATTCAGTGCAGCTGCTCGGCCTGCGCACGGACGTCGCCGACGTCATGCAGGCGGCTGATGCGTTCGTCATGACCTCGCGCTGGGAGGGCCTGCCGATGGTCTTGCTCGAGGCCGGTGCCAGCGGCCTGCCGATCGTCGCGACCGATGTCGGCGGAACGCGCGACGCCGTCGTGGACGGGGTCTCAGGCGTCATCACCCCCGTCGGAAACCCGGCGGCAACCGCACGAGCCATGGCCTCGGTGATGGAGAAGCGCACCGAAGATCGGCGCGCCATGGGTGAGGCCGGGCGGGCCCATGTCCGCGGAGCGTTCGATATCGCGAGCGTGTCGGATACCTGGGAGCGGCTGTACCGCAACGGGCGGACGGTTACGTCGGGGCCTTGACCGTGTCGGCGTGCATGTCAGCCGAGCGCTGGCTGGCATCGGCGCGAGCTCGCCAGCGGCCGGCGATGACTGGGCCACGCCAATCGGCGGCCAGCGCCGCTGCCACGACGAGCACGGCGAACGCTGACGTCTGGACCGACAGCGGGGGCTGCAGGAAGATGGAGCCTGTCGCATAGGTCGCGAAGACCGCGAGCCCCACGGACCGCGGCGTGTTAGGCAAGCGGAAGAGCCGCAGCGCCAGCGCCCCCATGAGCGGGACCCAAAGGAACACCCCGACGAGCCCCTGCTCAGCGAGAACGTTCATGTACCAGTTGTGCGATTCAATCGGGTAGCCAATGACACGGCCACTGAGCAGGGGGTACTGCCCAAAGCCGATCCCGAACACGGGTGCTGTCACGAAGAGCTGCGGGCCGGCGAGCGCCGCGGCGATCCTCGACGCGTCGCTCCGCTCGAGGGTCACATACGCCTGGGCAGATAGTCGTCCGGCGTCGGCCGTCACGCGCCACTCCAGGAACAGTGGGTAGAGGATGAGAACCACGATGGCAAGCGTCGCAATCGTGGCGGCCCCTGTCCAACGACCCCGCGTGAACGCGACGGCGACCACGCCAGCACCAAGGGCGACCAGCGCGCCACGCGACAGTGCGATCGCGAACGCCAGGAAGAGCACGATGGACGTGGCAGCGAACAGCACCCGCCAGCGTCTCCGTGCCGTAATCGTGAGCGCGGCCAGGCAGGCCGCGATCGCCGTCGCCTGGAACAGGCCGAAGTAGTTCGGGTCGCCGAAGGGTCCGACGACACGTGCTGTGGCGTCCGGGCGGTCGACGAGGTTGATGACGGAGCCCGGAGGAAGGACGTAGACGAGGATCGCCAGCAGGCCCGCGAACGCTGCGCCCAGGACGCCGGCAACCACGAACGGCGTCGGATCGCGACCGCGGAGAACGTGGGCCGCCGCGAACGCGATCGCAGTCAGCGTGGCGAGCTGGATGAAGAGATACCCGATGCGCCGGCTCTCCGCGCCCGGATAGCCGGCGACGAGATCCGGGAGCTGCTGCAGACCGGCGAAGATCGTGAACGCAAGGAGCAGGAGCAGCGGAAGGGCAGGGCGCAGCCTCGGGCGGTCGATGGGGAGGCGGTAGATGCTGCCGAGGAGGATCGCCCCGACCAGGAGAGTGTTGAACCCTGGTGCCGGGATGACGAGTGGCGACCTGAGCGCGGCCATGAAGGCGAGAACGAGCAGACCCGTGGGCGGCGAGATCACCGCGGCCAACAAGGCCGCAACGGCAGCGGCCATCGTCACCGGGCCGTTTCCGAGGCCCATGCCGACAACAATCCCTGTGCACAGGGCGACGGCGACGCCGATTTGCTGCGTCATCACCGGTGCGGTCGGCTCGCTCAAACCCCCGTGTGCGAGCGAGGGCCGGCAGATGGCGGGGAGCCGAAGGGTGGTCACGGGCGCGGGTCGCTCACGCCGCGCCAGAGGCGGGCATGACCGCGCCGCAACATCACGTGCCCGGGCGCTCGACCGCCGACCGACGCTTGCCGGGCGCATCGCTGGGTGGCGGCTGGTAGCCCTCCACCGAGTAGTAGCCGGAGTCGCTCGATCGTGTGGCCTTCGGCACCTTGTTGAGGACGACCCCGAGCACGTTCGCGCCCGCCTTCGCAAGCGCCTCACGCGCCTGGCGCACCGCGCCGCGACGGCTGCGGCCGACGTCGACCACCAGGACGGCGGCGTCCAGGTAGGCGCTCATCACGGCCGCGTCGATCACGACCTGCACCGGTGGCGTGTCGAAGATCACGATGTCCGCGGCTTCTGTGATCTTCTCCATCGTCTCGCGCATTCGCTGCGAGCCGAGAAGCTCGGCTGGATTCGGAGGCAGTGGTCCCGTCGTGATGATCCGGAGGTGCGCCTGCTCGGTCGGCTGGGCGACGTCGTCGAGATCCATGCTCTGGTCCCGCAACATGGAGGTCAGTCCCTGCTCGTTCGGGATGCGAAAGAGCTCGTTGACCCCGGGCTTGCGCAGATCCGCGTCGACAAGGATTGTCGTGCGGTCGGCCTGCGCGAACGCGATGGCGAGGTTCGCCGCCGTCACGGTCTTGCCTTCGCTGGGCGCCGCACTGGTGACGAGCAGCGTCCGGATCGGGACGTCGACCGAGGCAAACTCGATGTTCGTCCGCAGCGTGCGGTACGACTCGGCGATGCCGGAGCGCGGATGTATGAGTGTCGCGAGCCGATAGAGCTCAGCCTGCCGAGCTCCAATTTTCATACGGCCGACCGTCCCGAGGGTGCTGAGCCCGATCACCTCCCGGACGGCGTCCGCGTCCTTGACGCGATCGTCGAGGTACTCCGCGAGCGCGGCGATCGCCGCAGCAAGGAAGAGTCCGACGACAGTTGCGAGGACGGTGTTCAGGAGAACGCGGGGCGAGATTGGCGACTCGGGGGCGATGGCCGGCTCGATCACCGTCAGAAGGTTCGCGGCGTTTTCGGCCGATGAAGCGAGGAGCGAGGCGTACGTGGAGCGCAGCGTCACCAGTCGGCCGCGGAGCCCGTCGAGCGCGTTGACATCGGCGGGCCGCGGGCTCGCCAGGGCTGAGAGCGTCTCGACCTGCGCCTGCGTTTCCTGGATCTGCTCCCGCGTCGCCTTCAGCTCGGATTCGATGAATTGCTGAAGCTCCGATTCGAGGCCCTGCACAGCCGGTGTCCGCTCGACCAGAAGCTGACCCAGCGCGTTGGCGATCCCTGCCGCACGCGCGGGCTCGGTGTCCTGCGCAGTGATGATCAGTAGCGTGCTGTCGGTCGCCGCCTCGGCGAAGACGCGTCTCGCGAGCTGCTCCGGCGACACGTCAAGGCCCAAGTCCTTGATGACAGCCTCGAGTGCGGGCCGCTTTGTCGCGATGGCGGCATAAGTCGATGACAGGCGCTGGGCCACGTTCAGCTCGTTGACGTCGGGGTTGAGCGCTGACAGCTCCTGTCCCACGATGAGGGTGGCCCTCGCTTCGTAGACCCGCGGCGAAACCGAGCTGACGCCGAACGCAATGGCCGCGCCGACCACCATGCCCGCGATGAGCAGTGGCAGCCACTTCCGCGCGATGACCAGTTGGCGCCGCAGGTCCACCTTGCTCACCCTTCACCCCGGCGACCGTGCGTGGCGGACGGCAGAGCCGTCAGCCGCCCAGGCGGGGATGCGGATATTCGCGACAACAGGAGGAATCGTCAAACAGGTCCGCTGCCGTCGCGGTCCCGTTCCATCGTCCTCGTCGAGTGCACCTGGACCGATCTCAGGGGACGACGAGCGTGGCTTTGCCACACAATCCCGAGCGTTATGGAACTTGCGGAGACGCTGCCGTGGCTAGTTCCCGGTACGGTGATCGCGCTCTTGGTCAGCCTCGTGGCGAGTGGGGCCGTCGCCCAAGGCCTTCGAGCGCACCGGATCACCGCCTGGCTTTTGCTGTTCGCCTTCGGGGTCATTCTTGCCGGAACGCTAAGCCCGCTACGCGACGGTGGGTTACCCCCCGGCTTGGCGCGGACGTGCGATCTCACGAGGCAGTGGCTGGCAACGCCGGTGGATCTACTTCTGGAGAACGACGTTCCCATCAACATTCTGATGTTCATGCCACTTGGATTTGCGGTCGGGGCAATTCCGCTGTCCTTCCGCAAGGTGGGGGTCGTTGTTGGCGCGTTCGCGCTGCCGCTCACGATCGAGTCACTCCAGTTGCTCGTGGTGCCACTTGGGCGCGGCTGCCAGTCTGCGGATGTCGTGGACAACCTGACGGGCTTGTTCATCGGACTCGTGGCCGGCACCCCGGTCTCCTGGCTGGTCCCCCGGCGCCCGACCTCGGGCGCGACCTCGCGGCCGAGGCGGCCGGCTTGAGCCAGCCGCGGTCGCGACGTCGGGTGCTCTTCCTAGCCCCGTACCTGGGTGACGGCGGCATCAACACCCACATGCTCACGCTGGGTGGCGAGCTGCGGCAGCTCGGGTGGGAGGTGGGGATCTGCAGTGGCGGCCCGTTGCTCGCCCGCGCCAATACGGGAGCCGACGAGGGGACCCGGCGGGAGCGGCACGAGCCGGTTCCTCGGGACTACGAGGACGCCGGCATCGCGCACTTCGGCGTTCGATTTCCGTTCATGCCGCATCGGCTCCGTGACCTTCCCGAGCTGCTCCGGATTCCACTCGCAATGTGGCAGGTCATCAGCGCCGTGCGACGCTTCCGGCCGGCCGTACTGCACAGCCACAGCCGGCAGATGGGCATCTACGCTCGCGTGGTGGAACGTCTCGTCGGCGTCCCGTTCGTTTCAACGGTCCACAGCCCGATCACCCCGAGCAACCGGCTCTGGAGCGCCTCGGCGCTGCTGGGATCGAGGGCGATGGCCGTGAGCGACGAGATCCGGAACGACCTCATCCGAGATTATCGAATGGATCCGGCGCGCATCATGGTGGTCCCTCCAGGCGCCGACGCTGATCACTTTCGACCGCCGAATCCGGAGGAACGTCAGTCCGCACGACATCGCCACGGACTCCAACCCGGTCAGTTCGTTCTGGCGTTCATCGGCTCGCTCAACGCAAACAAGCGGCCGGACACGTTGATTGACGCAATTGCCGTTCTCCGAGCTTCGGGGCAGGACGTCGTCGCGCTCCTTGCGGGAAAAGGTCCGGAAGAGCAGGCGATTCGGGACCGAGTGTCCGCGCAGAGGCTCGGCGCGACCGTGCGGCTGCTCGGCTACCAGGACGCTCGCAGCCTGTTGTGGGCTGCGGACGCCCTCGTCCTGCCCAGCCAGAGGGAGGGCTTCGGGCTCGTGGTCGCCGAGGGCATGCTGAGTGGCGTCGTCGTGTTGGCGACGCCTGCGGGAGGCGCCTCCCAGCAGCTAACTCCAGGGGTGACCGGCTTCGTGTTCGAGGTCGGCGACCACGGCGAGCTGGCGCGCAGGATTCGAGAGCTCATCGAGCGGCCGGAGCTGCGCGCGTCAATGGCGGTGCGTGCCCGGGAGCAGGCACGACGGCTCTTCTCGTCGGTGGCGATGGCGCGAACGGTCGCCGCGACGTATGTAGAGGCATTGAATATCCCGCCGGGATGACCGGGCGACCGCGGAGAGATCGCGCGGGGCGCCGACTACGCGCCGGGCTGCGCCATGACCATGATCCGGAGCTCGGTCATGTCTTCGATCGACCAGCGTAGCCCCTCGCGTCCCAGGCCCGAATCCTTGACTCCGCCGTAGGGCATGTGGTCGATCCGATACGTCGGGATGTCGTTGACGATGACCCCACCGACCTCGAGCTCGTTGAACGCCTGCCAGGCGTTGGCGAGATCGTTGGTGAAGACGCCGGTCTGAAGCCCGAACATCGAGTCGTTGACCTGAGCAATGGCATCGGAGAAGTCCGAGAACCCGAAGACCACGACGAGCGGCGCGAAGGCCTCGTTGGAGCAGACCTGCGCTTGGCTCGGGACGTTCGCGAGGACCGTGGGTTCGAAGAACGCCCCCCTGGCCTTGCCGCCGGTAAGCACCTTGCCGCCGAGCTGGACCGCCTCATCCACCCAGCGCTGGGTTCGGCCGGCAGCCGCGTCGTCGACCATCGGGCCCAGGTCGGTCAGCGAGTCGAGGGGATCCCCGAGATGGAGGCCCTTGACACCCTCGACGAACTTCGCGAGGAACGCCTCACGCACATCCTCGTGCACATACATCCGCTGGACGCTGATGCACACCTGGCCCGCGTAGGCGAAACCGCCGATGAGGCAGCGCTTGACCGCCCACTCCAGGTCTGCGGTCTTGTCGACAATCACACCGGCGTTGCCGCCGAGCTCCAGGACCACCTTCTTCTTGCCCGCTCGTTCCTTCATCCGCCACCCGACGGATGGTGAACCGGTGAAGGTGAGCAACTTGAACCGGTCGTCGGCGACCATGCGGTCACCGAGCTCGCGCGTCATCGGCAGGATGCTGACGGCCCCCGCGGGCAGCCCAACGCCGTCGATGATCTCGGCAACGGCGAGCATCGTCAGCGGGTCCTTGGATGGCGGCTTCAGCACGATCGAGCAGCCCGCGGCGATCGCGGGCGCCACCTTATGTGCCGCAAGATTTAGGGGGAAGTTGAACGGGCTGATCGCTGCCACGGGCCCGATCGGAAAGCGCCGAGTGATGCCAACGCGGCCCTTCGAGGATGGCATGAGGTCGAGAGGGATCATCTCCCCCACCATCCGCTCGGCCTCCTCGGCGGCCAGTCGGAAGGTGAGCGTCGCCCTGTCGACCTCGACGAGCGCGTCCCGGATCGGCTTGCCGGCTTCCATGCTCAGGAGCCGACCGATCTCCTCGCGCCGCGCCTTAATGCCGTTGCTGATCTCCCGGAGCGCGCGGCCGCGCTCGTAGGCCGGCAGGACCTTCGTGTGCTCGAACGCGGCAACTGCGGCGGTGACCGCCTCCTCGTACTGCTCCTCCGTCGCGTTGAACGTGGCCCCTGCGGGCGTGCCGGGATCAGCGGGATTGGCCACCTCCAGGCGGTCGGGCGAATCCACCCACTGGCCGGCCAGGTAGATGGGGTGAGGTTGCGTCTCGGTGAGGGTCATCGAAGCGCTCCGTTGGCGTGGAGAGGTGCATCGTACGCCCGGGTCGCTGATGCCGGGTCGCCGCGCACCTAGCCCCAGCGGCCGCGGGGCCAGAGTGCATCGAGCACGGTCAGGCGACCCGCATGGGCCAGGGTGTGGGTGCGCTTGATCCTCCGGCTCCAGTTCGGCTCGATGCTCGTGACCTGCTCCTCGCGATACGCCGTCGGCGAGAGCTCCAGAATTTCGTTCAGGACGATCGCGCGGCCATAGGCGCCGGAGCCGTCCTGCGCCGGGCGATAGAGCCGTCCGCTGTGACGGAGGATCGCCCCGGCCTGTCGAGACCCGGTCAGATTGGTCGAGAGAGGGCTTGCGGGATGAAGCTGCCAGCTGCCGCCGGTGAGTCGCTCCGACCAGTACAGGTTGAGTTCGCCCGAACCGGCGCCCTTGTGGAAGGCGACACTCGCGAACAGCCACCATCGGTCATCCTCATGGAGCAGCGTGGCGTCAACGGCATCGATGTTCGTCATGAGGTGCTCGACGAACTCCCAGCGATCCGGGAACGACGTCGCGCGGTACAGGTCGATCGTGCCCCGTGCGGACGACTCCGGAACCATGAAGTACTCACCTTCGTGCTCGAACACGAACGGATAGGACAGGTGGTGGGGCTCCTCGAGGACGACGCGCGCAGGGCCGGGGCGTCCCTCGCGATCGATCTCAATGACGGCGATCCGGCCCTTGCCATTTGCAAAGACGAGCTCTTCGACGAATACGACGTAGGCGTCGCCGACCTGGAGCACATGTGGGTCTGCCCAGAACCGGTCCCGTGGCGGGTGGAGCGGCCGCAGGCGCCAGCAAGCGGTGACGAGACTGTCGGCCATTGCGTAGAAGAGGACCCATTGCTGCCGCTGCAGGAGTCGTCGGGCAACCAGTGCCGCGAGTCGCGCCACCCGGCGGCCCGCGTGAACGACCAGGTCGGCCGCGCTGGGCCAGCCGAACCTTCGGTTCGAGTAGAAGACCGGTCTGGCATGCTCCTGGGCAACGGCCTCCCGGAACGCCGTTGGCCCGTCACGATACAACCGTTCCAGGGCCCGAGCCAACAGCGGCAATGCCGTCCAGTAGAGGGCGTTCCGCGTTCGCTTGATCGACGTGAAGCGCGTGGCCGTGGATGCATGGGCCAGGACAGCGTTCCGATCTTGATCCTCGGAGAGCACTTCGAGGACGGCGCCGGTCGCCGGCCAGGCGTGGTGGACCTCCCAGAAGCCTGACGGCCCGCCTCGCTTGACTCGACTGTCGCCGTGGTTGATCGACCACACACCCGCGCGCGCGACGCCGAGGACGTCCCCACGAAGCTCGCCTGATCCGAACCACAGGAGCACGTCCAGATCCATTGCTCGCAGCTCGGCCACATCCTGCACGTTGAACGGGCCTGCATCGGCTCCAGCAACCGGGCGCATCCGGAGGAGCTCGACGTCGGTGAGAAGCTCGCGCGCGTCGGTCCTGGTGAAGGCATTCTGGTCA
This sequence comes from Candidatus Limnocylindrales bacterium, assembly GCA_046707905.1. Taxonomy (GTDB): domain Bacteria; phylum Chloroflexota; class Limnocylindria; order Limnocylindrales; family CSP1-4; genus UBA5189. The sequence goes on along the minus strand of JBKKDM010000223.1, from coordinate 10,741 downwards.
TCCGGGATCCTGCGATCAGCCAAGGAGTCGAGGCGGATGAGCGCCCGGCGCACCCACTGATCGAATGTGGATCGGCGCAGCGTGGCCCCTCCATTCCGACGCCGGAGCTCAGCGAGCGCAGCCACGACGATCCGGGCGTGGCCGGACGTCGCGACGTCCCGAATGGCAAACCAGACCCACGCAGGGACATCGAAGGACTCGAGCAGCAAGCCGACGCGCAGCGGTGTAGTCATCGCCAGCATCGTACTGTCAGACGCCGGTATGCAGTTGGTGCGAGGCCCCCAAACTACGACCGACACGGTACGCCACGGATGGGCGCAGTCGGCGCGTCGCAGATCGAAGCGCCGAGAGGGAGGTCCACGATGCCGAGCGAGAATGCGAATGGCAACCGTGCGCGACTGTTCGACGCGGACGCGCACGACCGGCTCATCGGGCATGAGGAGATACGGGAGCTTCGTCCGGGCGTCCGGCAGCTGCTATGGATCGACACCAACGGCGAACTGGGACCCGAGGGCACCACGTGGCTCCCGGACGATTTCAAACTGTCTGCGCGGACCAAGTCCGCACTGGCACGACCGCTACCCGAGCCGTTCGTCGCGCTGTACGGGTCGTACCTGCACGTCCGTCTCGCGGCGGACCCGAGCGATCGCAATCCGGACGACACCGGCTGGCTGGACATCGTCGCGGGCCCGAACGTCGTGCTCACCAGCCACGATCGGCCGATGCCCTTCCTGGACGACCTCGATCAGCGGATCAAGCGAGATGTCGCGGCGGGCATCCTGAGCTCCCCGGCGTTTCTCACGGTGATCATCGATGCCGCGATCACGAGCTACCACCGCGCTGTGGACGAGATCGAGGACGACGTCGACCGCCTGGATGCGTTGTCCCTGCGGGGGAAGGCCGGGGACGATCTGCTCGAGGACCTCGTCCGGTGTCGCCACCGGATCGCCCGGCTTCGCTCCCTCCTGGCGGATCACCGCGGCGCGTTCACTGCCCTGTCGGCGCCGGACGTCGCCCGCCTGGTGGATGATCCGGATTCGGTCACGCTGTTGGAAGGCCTCAGCAGACGCTACGAGGGTGCCCTCCGGGCGGTCGAGGACAGCCGCGATGCGCTGCTCGGCTCGTTCGACGTCCTGATGTCGCGGACCGCCCAACGGACCACCGAGGTCATGAAGGTCCTCACGATCGCGACCGTGCTGCTCCTGCCGGGGTCGGTCATTGCCGGCCTGCTTGGCATGAACGTGGTCGTGCCGCTGAACAAGGACGACCCCATGAGCTTCTGGCTGGTGGTCGCCGCCTTCGGGAGCTTGGTCGTGGCAGTGATCGTGGCGGCGAAGCTGAAGCGCTGGATCTAGTCCCGAACCTCGCCGTGGGCGGCGGTCCAGAAGGAGCTTCCAGGCCGGCGCATCTCTTGCGGGATCCGGCGCTCGCGGCAGTCCGGTCCCTAGCGGCGGCCGCCGCCGAAGATCGTGTCGAAGACGCCGCGAAGCAGGGACTGCCCCGCCCGCGAGGTGGCGACCCGGCCGGCGGTCCGAAGGCCTGTCTCGATCGTCCGCTGGCGCTGGCGCTCGGCTGTCCGGGCCTCACGCTCCCGGGCCTTGCGCTCGCGCTCGGCCTCGCGCTGCTGGCGGACCCGCTCGCGCTCGATCTCGCGGGTCTCGCGGCGGATCTGGGCCTCGTACTCGCGCCTGGTCAGCCCGCCGTACGGCGAGGACGGGTCGGTACCCGCCGCGCCGGTCCCCGGCACGGCCACGCCGGCCTGCTGCGCCGCCGCCTGGGCGGCGGCCTGTGCGGCCGCGAGCCGGCCCGAGATGATCTCGTGGGCGCTCTCGCGATCGACCGTCGTGCCGTAGCGCGCCTGGAGCGGCGAGACCGCGACGATCTGGCCGATCTCCTGCTCCGTGAGCGGCGCCATTCGGGAATCGGGCGGGATGAGGCGCGTCGCCGCCAGCGGTGTCGGGATGCCCTTGGGCGACAGGACCGTGACGAACGCCTCGCCGATCCCGAGCGACGTGATCGTCCGCTCGACGTCGTAATGGTCGGTCACCGGGAATGTCCGGGCCGTCTTTCGGAGCGCGTCGGCGTCGTCCGGCGTGAACGCCCGGAGCGCGTGCTGGATGCGGTTGCCGAGCTGGGACAGGACGGACGACGGCACGTCGGTTGGCGCCTGGGTCACGAAGTACACGCCGACGCCCTTCGATCGGATGAGCCGGGCCGTCCGCTCGATCTGGTCCATCAGTGCCTCGGAGGCGTCGTCGAACAGCAGATGGGCCTCGTCGAAGAAGAACGCCAGCTTGGGCTTCGGCACGTCGCCGATCTCGGGCAGCGACTCGTACAGCTGGGCCAGCATCCAGAGCACGAACGTCGAGAACAGCCGCGGCTTGTCCATGACGTCGGCGACCTCGAGGAGGGTCACGATGCCGCGGCCATCCAGGCCCGTCCGGAGCAGCTCGTCGACGTCGAACTCGGGCTCCCCGAAGAACGTGTCGGCGCCCTCTTGCTCGATGGTCACAATGGCCCGAAGGATCACGCCCAGCGATGCCGGGCTGATGCCGCCGAGGTCCTCGAGGACGGCCTTGCCGCCGTCCGATCCCAGGAACTTGAGCGTTGTCCGCAGATCGGCCAGGTCGAGCAGCGGCAGCTGCTGGTCGTCGCAGTACCGGAAGACGAGCGACAGGATCGAGGTCTGGGTCTCATTGAGGTCCAGGACCTTGCCGAGCAACAGCGGCCCGAACGACGACACGCTGGCCCGCATGTGGGCGCCCGACTTGCCGGACAGCGACACGACCTCGATCGGGTGGCCGGCGGCCTGGAACGTCCAGCCGAGCGACTCGCAACGCTCCACGACCTTCGGGTTCGCCGGGTCGCCGGGCGCGCCGATCCCTGACAGGTCGCCCTTGACGTCGACGGCAAAGACGGGCACCCCGAGGTCGCTCAGCTGGCCGGCGAACAGCTGGAGGGTCTTGGTCTTGCCGGTGCCCGTCGCCCCCGCGATCAGCCCGTGGCGGTTGACGCGCGAGAGCGCGATCTGGACGCGGACGTCGGACAGCACCTCGCCGTCGACCATCGGCGAACCGAGGGTGATCGTGGGCTCATCGAGGGCATAGCCATCGGTCATCTCGGTCCGGAACGCCTTGTCCACGCGGCTCCTCCTCGCCTCCGGGCTGCAACGCGGCCGTGGAACGCGGACGTATGATCGCACCCATCCGCGTTCGGAGGCTCCACTGGGAGAGCGCGGCGGCAGCAGGGTGATCGCTGAAGATCGAGGACGTCGAGGGCATCGGGCCCGTGTTCCGCGACAAGCTCCACGCCGCGAATATCCAGACCACCGAGGATCTCCTCCGCGAGGGCCGGACGCCGGCAACGAGTAGCAGGCCAGGGGCCGTCGAGGGTTGCCCGGTCGACCCTCGACCCTCGGCCTCGGTCGGGGGCGACCTGCGTCAGTCGCTCGCCCGCGGATAGCTGCCAAACGATCGGACCATCGTCGCGACGGCGCGGAGCTCGTCGAGGGCGGCCGCGGACGCGGATTCGTGCTGGTCGGCATCCAGGTCGGCCCAGAACACGTATTCCCACGCCGCATCCCGGCTCGGCCGTGACTCGAGCTTCGACAGGTTGATCGATCGACCGGCGAAGATCTGGAGCGCACGCAGGAGCGTGCCGGGCTCGTTGCGCACCCCGAAGGCTATCGTCGTGCGGCGCCCGGCGGATCCCCCCGAGGCTGCACGGGGCCAGCCTGCAGCCGCCTCCGGCGCCGCCACAACGTGGAACCGCGTCCGGTTGTCGGGGACGTCCTGGATCGAGGAGGCGAGGACCTCGAGGCCCATCCCCTCCGCCGCGCGGCGCGACAGCACCGCCGCCGCGCCCTTGTCGTTCTGGGCGAGCACGAAGCGGCCGGCACCTGCGGTGTTGTAGGTCGTCATCAGGGCCCAGCCACCGGCACGGAGGTGGCGCTCGGCCTGACCGAGGGCCTGGATATGCGAGTACACCCGCTGGATCGCGGCGAGCGGGACGCTCGGCAGCGCGGCAAGGCACAGGTCTACCGGGACGACGACCTCACCACAGATCTCGAGCGAATGCTCGAGCAGCAGGTCGTAGACCTCTCGAACCGAGCCGTTGACGAGGTTCTCGATCGGCACGACCCCGAAGGTCGCGTCCCCGCGTTCGACCGCCTCGAACACCTCGCGGAACCCGCCCACCGGCCGACGTTCCGTCGCATCGCCGAACGCGGCGACGACGGCGTCCTCGGCGAACGCGCCCGGCTCGCCCGCGTAGGCGACGGTCAGGTCTAGCCGACCCAAGGCAACGAGTCGTCGGCGTCCTTGTCGAGCTCGCCGCGACGGCCGTGGGCTTCCGGACTGCGTCGCTTGCCCTTGCCGGCATCCTCCGCCGCGCCCGCCCAGTGCTCCTCCGCGAGGAGCGCGTTGAGCGCCTGGACGTACGCCTCGATGGAGGCCGCGATGATGTTGGTGCTGCGGGCCTTGCCGTTGTACAGGCCGTCGGCGCGCGCGCCTTCGGCTCCGGCCGGCGGCTGGATCGCGACGATCACGAGCCCCTCCGCCTCGGAGTTCTCGGCCAGCGCGTGGACGTCGTAGCCGACGAGCCGCGGGTGGCCCTCGAGCACGTCGGACAGCGCCGCGTCGACGGCCTTGAACAGCGCGTCGACCGCGCCGTTGCCCTCGGCGGAGGCGCGCCAATGGTGGTCGCCGGCCTCGATGACGACCGCGCCGCGGCTCTGGACGTTGCTGCCGGACGTCACCGTCCAGCGGGTCAGGTGGAGCGTCGGTCGCTCGACGTCGGTGGATTGCGCTGCGGTCATCGGGTCACCTCGCCGGAGATCAGGGTCGTGAAGTGTCGCTCGTCGCGACGCCGGAGCTCGGCGCCGCGCTTCCAGATCGCGTATTCGAGCGAGTCGCCGAGGGCGGTCGCCGATGCCGCGATGATGTTCGTGTCGGAGCCCATCGTCGACCATTCGAGCGAGCCGTCGGTCGATTCGATGGTCACCCGGGTGCGCGCCCCGGTGGCGGCACCGGAGTCGATGATGCGGACCTTGTAGTCGTACAGGTGGACGCCATCGAGCTCGGGATAGAAAGCGCGGAGAGCCTTGCGGAGGGCCGCGTCCAGCGCGTTGACCGGCCCGTTGCCGTCCGCGGCCGTGTGGAGGGTCTCGCCATCGACCTTGACCTTGACCGTCGCCTCGGCCCGGAGCGGCGCGTCGGCCCGTTGCTCGACGAGGCAGGTGTAATCGACGATCCGGAACGGGGCCCGGTAGTCGGCCGCGTGGCGCCGGATCAGGAGCTCGAACGAGGCCTCGGCGCCCTCGAACGACAGGCCCTCGCTCTCGAGCCGCTTGATCAGGGTCGAGAGGACGGCCGGCTCGACGAGGCCATCCAGCTGGTGCCCCAGCTGCTCGGCACGGAGGCGGGTGTTGGCGCGGCCGCCAAGCTCGGACACGACGAGCCGGCCCTCGTTCCCGACCGCGGTGGGATCGATGTGCTGGTAGCTCCGCTCGACCTTGGCCACCGCGGCGCCATGGACGCCGCCCTTGTGCGCGAACGCCGACCGACCGACGTAGGGCTGCCAGTCGTTCGGAGCGACGTTCGCGATCTCCGCCACGGCGCGGGACAGCTCGGTCAGGGCCGCCAGCTCCCCGCCGCCGGCCGGTGCCAGCTCGAGGTCCGTCTTGAGCGCGAGACCGGCCAGGACGCTGACCATGTTGGCGTTCCCGCAGCGCTCGCCGTAGCCGTTGATGGTCGCCTGGACGTGTCGAACGCCGGCCTGCACGGCCGCCAGGGAGTTCGCGACGGCGAGCTCGGCGTCGTTGTGGGTGTGGATCCCGAGCGTGACGTCCGCGCCGCCGTCGTAGGTCGCGACGACGCTGCTCGTTGCCTCGAGGATGGCCAGGAGGTCCGTCGTCAGGGTCCCGCCGTTCGTGTCGCACAGGACGAGCGTCCGCGCCCCGCCCTCGAGGGCCGCTCGGAGGGTCGACAGCGCGTAGGCGGGATTGGCGCGGTAGCCGTCGAAGTAGTGCTCGGCGTCGTAAACCAGCTCGCGGCCCTCGCCGACGATGAGTTCGACGCTCTCCGCGATCATCTCGAGGTTCTCCTCGAGACCGGCGCCGAGGACCTCCACGACGTGGAGCTCCCAGCTCTTGCCGAAGATCGTGACCACGGGCGTCTCGGCGCGCAGCAGCTCGGTGAGATTCGGGTCGTTGCGGGCGGTGTTCGAGCGGTGTCGGGTGGAGCCGAAGGCCGCGAGCTTGGCGTTGGTCCAGCGGATGTCCTTCGCGGCCTTGAAGAACTCGATGTCCTTGGGGTTCGAGCCGGGCCAGCCACCTTCGATATAGGGCATCCCGTAGTCGTCGAGCAGGCGCGCGATCCGGAGCTTGTCCGCCAGCGACAGGGTGATGTTCTCGCCCTGGGTTCCATCGCGGAGCGTCGTGTCGTACAGGACCACGGGGCTCACCACGGTCATGCCGGGGCGCCCGCGGGAGCGCCGGCCGCCACGACCGGCGCTCCCAGCCGCTCGACCACGGCGGCCGTCATCGCCGTCGTCCCGACGACCCGCAGCCCGTCTCGGGCGCCGTCCGGCGGCAGCAGGTCCGCGGTCCGGTAGCCGTCGGCGAGGACGGCGTCGACGGCGGCCTCGAGATCGCTCGCGGCGCCCTCCAGGCCGAGCGACCAGCGCAGCAGCATCGCCGCCGAGAGGATCGTCCCGAGCGGGTTCGCGGCGTCCTTGCCGGCGATGTCCGGCGCGGACCCGTGGATCGGCTCGTACAGTCCGAATCGGCCGTGGGCCGTGCGCCGATCGCCGACGGACGCCGATGGCAGCATCCCGAGGCTGCCGGCGAGGACGGCGGCCTCGTCCGACAGGATGTCGCCGAAGAGGTTCTCGGTGACGAGGACATCGAAGCCCGCCGGGCGCCTGACGAGGAGCATCGCGCAGGAATCGACGAGCTGGTGCCCGACCTCGACGTCGGGGAACTCCGGCTTCGTCTCGTCGACGACCTTCCGCCACAGCCGCGACGTGGCGAGGACGTTGGCCTTGTCGACGCTCGTCAGGCGGCCGCGACGACCACGCGCCAGCTCGAACGCCAGGCGGACCACCCGCCGGATCTCCGTTTCCGTGTACCAGAGGGTGTCGATCGCGACGCGTCCCTCCGGCGTGTCGCGCTGCTCCGAGGGCCGCCCGAAATAGAGCCCTGAGGTGAGCTCGCGCACGATCAGCATGTCGACGCCCTCGAGGAGCTCGGGGCGGACCGGCGAGGACGGCACGAGCGCGGCGTTGACCTTGACCGGCCGGAGGTTGGCGAACAGCTCCAGCCCGCCGCGGAGCGCGAACAGCGCCTGCTCCGGCCGGACCTTCGCATCGGGGTCGTCCCAGCGGGGGCCGCCGACCGCCCCCAGCAGGATCGCGTCGCAGGCTCCCACGGCGGCCAGGTCCTCCGCACGGATGGCGGTCCCGTAGGCATCGATGGCCGCACCGCCGGCCACGACGTCCAGCCACTCGATCTCGAAGCCCGCACGGGCACCGACGGCGCCCAGCACGAGCCGCGCGGCCCCGATGACCTCGGGCCCCACGCCATCGCCGCCGATCGACGCGATCCGGAACGTCGCCATCGGCCTAGGGCAGGTCCGCGGCGATGCGCTGGCCGACGAACGCCGGTGAAGCCGGGCCGCCGCCCGTCGCGCCATGCAGCTTGTTGACCGCGACGAGGTAGGCCTCGATCGAGGCCTCGATGATGTTGGTGCTCAAGCCGTGCCCCGAGACGACCAGCGCGCCCGGCCCCGAATCCGCGGAGCGGCGGCAGCGGACCAGCACGCGGCCCTGGGCGTCCTCGCCGCCGGACACGGCCTTGATCTCGTAGGCCTCGAGCACCGGGTGCCAGCCGAACGCGTCCTGGACCGCCGCATCGACGGCCTCGAACAGCGCGTCGACGGGCCCGTTGCCGATCGCCGCCTTCGCGTGCTCCACGTCCGCGACGGACAGCGCCACCATCCCGGTCGCCTTGCCGCCGTGCGACGACGTCACGTTCCAGCCCTGGAGCGCGACGGCCTGCGGCACCTCCGCGACGCGCTGCTCGACAAGGGCCATGAGGTCGTCGTCGGTGACCTCCTTCTTTTCGTCCGCGAGCTCGATCGCCTGGCGATAGATGGCGTCGAGCGCCTCGCCCTCGAGCTCGTAGCCAAGCTCGGCGAGCTTCGTCGCCAGCCCCTTGCGGCCCGAGAGCTTGCCGATCGTGATCGACGAGCCGGAGAGCCCGACCGACTGGGGGGTCATGATCTCGTAGGTCAGCGGGTTCTTGATCACGCCGTCCTGGTGGATCCCGGATTCGTGCGCGAAGGCGTTGCCGCCGACGACCGCCTTGTTCGGCTGGACCGCGAATCCCGTGAGGTAGCTCACGAGGCGGGAGGCGGCGGTGATGTGCTCCGTCTGGACGCCGTGGGTGAGCGCCTCGTCGGTGCCGGTCGACCCGCCGCCGTCGGTGCGAAACTGGGTCGGGCGCGTCCGCAGCGCCATCACGACCTCCTCGAGTGAGGCGTTACCCGCGCGCTCGCCGAGGCCGTTGATCGTGACCTCGACCTGGCGCGCCCCCGCCTGCACGGCGGCGAGCGTGTTCGCGGTCGCGAGCCCCAGGTCGTTGTGGCAATGGACGGAGATGGTCGCCTGGCTCCCGAGCAGGGCGACGGCCCGCCCGACCAGCGCCCCGAACTCCGATGGGATCGCGTAGCCGACGGTGTCCGGGATGTTGATCGTGGACGCGCCGGCCTCCACGACCGCCTCGTACACCTGCATGAGGAACTCGGGGTCGGTCCGCGAGGCGTCCTCGGCGGAGAACTCGATCTCGACGTCCCGGCCCAGCTGCTCGCGGCCGTAGCGGACCCAGCGGGTCGCCTCGGCGAGCGCCTGGTCGCGGGTGATCCGGAGCTTGTGCTTCAGGTGGATGTCGCTCGTGGCGATGAAGACGTGGAGGTGGGGGCGCTCGGCGACCTTGATCGCCTCGATCGCGCGCTGCGGATCGCCGTCGCGGCAGCGCGCGAGCGCCGCCACCGCGATGCCGCCCTTGGTCTCCTGGGCGATCCGCCGGACCGCCTCGAAGTCGCCGTCGCTCGCGGCGGGGAACCCGGCCTCGATGACGTCGACCCTGAGCCGCGCGAGCTGCCGTGCGACCTCCAGCTTCTCCGCCGCGGTGAGGCCCGCGCCCGGGGCCTGCTCGCCATCCCGGAGTGTCGTGTCGAAGACACGCACCCGGTTCGGAGGGGCGAGCGGGCCCGCGGGACGGGGCGGGGGTCGAGTGGCAGGTGCCATCAGAAGGTGGACCGTGAGTCTGCGGCCGGCTGCGTCGCTGTCGCCGCCCCGCCGGTGCCGGCTTCCGCCGACGCGGCGCCCCCGACGGTTGCCTGCGCCTCGCCGGCGTGGACCACGACGGGATCGAGGAACGCCATCTGGGCCCGGAGCTCGGCACCCACTCGCTCGATCTGGTGGTCCCGGTCCCGCTTTCGCAGGTCCTGGAACTCCCCGCCGCCGGCTTCCTGAACGGCGATCCAGCGCTCCGCGAAGGCGCCACTCTGGATGTCGGCCAGGACGTCCTGCATCGTCGCCTTCACGCCCTCCGCGACGCGCGGGCCGGAGACGTAGTCGCCGAACTCGGCGGTGTCGCTGACGCTGAAGCGCATGAAGTTGAGGCCGCCGCGGTACATGAGGTCGACGATGAGCTTCAGCTCGTGCATCGTCTCGAAGTACGCGAGCTCGGGCTGGTAGCCCGCTTCGACGAGGGTCTCGAACGCGGCCTTGATCAGGGCCGACACGCCGCCGCAGAGCAACGCCTGCTCGCCAAAGAGATCGGTCTCGGTCTCCTCCTTGAACGTCGTCTCCAGGATTCCTGCGCGGGTCGAGCCGAGGGCCCGGGCGTAGGCGAGCGTTCGAGCCCGGGCGGTGCCGCTCGCATCCTGTTCCACGGCGAACAGGGCCGGGACCCCGCCGCCGGCCGTGTACACGCTGCGAAGGAGGTGGCCTGGGCCCTTCGGCGCGACCATCCCGACGTCGATCCCGGGCCCCGGCTTGATCCGCCCGAACCGGATGTTGAAGCCGTGCGCGAACATGAGCAGGGTGCCCGGCTTGAGGTTCGGTTCGATGTCGGTGTCGTAGACCGCCTTCTGGGCCGTGTCCGGCACGAGGATCATCACGACGTCGGCGTCGCGAACAGCCTCGGCAACGGTGCTGACGCGGAGCTGGGCGGCCTCGGCGAGCACGCGGCTCTTCGATCCCTCGGCCAGCCCGACGATGACGTCGACCCCGGAGTCCCGCAGGTTCAGGGCGTGGGCGTGGCCCTGGCTGCCGTAACCGATGACGGCGACCATCTGGCCTTCGAGCGACGCCGGCTCGACGTCGTTGTCGTAGTACATGCGTGCGGTCATCGGTCGTCGTCCTTCATCGGTCGTTCGTCCTTCATCGCTTGACTGCCTCTTCGATCGAACTTGCGCCGCGGGCCATCACGACGGCCCCGGTGCGAACCAACTCCTTGATCCCGAACCCGCGAACGCAGGCGACGAAAGCATCGACCTCCGATTCGCTGCCGCTGACCTCGGCGATGACCGCCTCGGCCGACACGTCCAGCACCCGTCCCCGCGCCAGCTCGATCAGCTTGAGCACCTCGCCCCGGTTGCCCTCGGTGACCCGCACCTTCACGAGCGCGAGCTCGTGCTCGACCGTCGGCTCGGCGGTCACGTCCTGGACCTTGAGC
>JBKKDM010000222.1:0-3307 GCA_046707905.1 Candidatus Limnocylindrales bacterium | reverse complement strand
CCCCAAGGCCACGGGTCCCGGTGCTGCGTTGGAAATCATCTCGGTCGAGCTAGCGCAGAGCGCCAACGCTACCTCCATCATGGAGCGCATCCAGTTCTTCACCCAAGCATCGGTCTTTCCAACTACGGTCAGCGCTACCCCAGTGCCGACAAAGTTCGGTGATCCGGCTTCCGGCATCGTGGGCGGCACAGCCGGTGCAGCGGGCACCGTAGGGATTGCCGGTACAGCGGTCGGTGCAGGCGCCAAGACGTTCATCAAGTCGGCGGCCTTCAACGCCCTCAACGGCTACCTGTGGGTGCCGGTGCCCGAGGAGCGCCACGTCATCGGCATCGCGGCCACGGCACAGGGCTACGGCATCTGGTTCCCGGCGGGCCCGACTACCTTGACCGGCTGGAGCTTCACGCTCGTCTACGCCGAACTGATCTAAGGGGTAGGCCATGCCAGCCGGCCTATTCCGCCATCCTCCACATCCGACGCAGCGGCGGCCGGCTCTCGTCCCAGCGGTAGGTGGGCCGATCATCCGCTCGTGGTCCGATGCGGTGACGCAGGCCGATGCGTGGACCCGCGCCGCGACGTTGACACGGACCCAGACCGAGGCCGTCACGCAGGCCGATGCGTGGACAAGGACCGCCACCCTGGCACGCACGCTCACAGATGCAGTCACGCAGGCTGATGTGTGGACGGCGAGCAAGATCATCGCCCGCTCGTGGGCGGACGCCGTGACGCAGGCCGACGCCTGGACGCGGCTCGCCACCCTCGGCCGGCCGTGGACGACGACGGTCACGCAAGCGGACGTCTTGGTGCGGGCCCTGACCGCTGCTCGAGACTTCACCAGCACGGTGACTCAAGCGGATGTGTGGACCCGTACCGCGACGTTGTTCCGCACGCTGACCGAGGCCGTGGCCCAGGCCGACGTGTGGACTCAGCTCAAGGTCATCGCCCGTTCATGGGCTTCTGCCACGGTGCAGGCCGACGCCTGGACGCGGGCCGTGACCGTCACGCGGACGCTGACCGAGGCGGTGACTCAATCCGATGCGTGGACGCGCTCTGTGACGCTCCTGCGCGCGCTCACGGAGTCTGTCGCGCAGGCCGACGTCTGGACCCGCGCGGTGACCGTGGTGCGCTCGTGGACGAGTGTGGTCGGGCAGGCCGATTCGTGGGAGCGCGCCAAGTCCGCCGTCCGCTCGCTCACGAGTAGCGTGACTCACGCCGATGCGTGGGAGCGCAGCGGCGCCTACCTGCGGACCCTGACCGAGGCGGTGACGCAGTCGGACGCATGGAACCGCACTGGTAGCTTCGGTCGCACATTCACTGAGGGCGTCACCTCGTCCGTGGCATTTGTTGGCGGACTGGTCGGCGCCGTCGGTGGGTTGGCGCCGAGCATCGGGCACGCCATCCACCACCTGGCCCGCTCGGTCGCCTCGCATGTCTTGCCCAGTGCGTCCGCCGGTTCATCGACCCCCAGTGGTGAGGCGACACACAACAAGCCGGAGCACTGATCGATGCCGAACATCTTGACCATCCCGGTTGCCAACCCGGACCAGCTCCTCAATGCTGGGGCATACGGCGCCGGCGCAGTGATCCAGGTGCAGTCGGCTGCCCTCGAGGCCGGACCATTCACCGACGACGGCACGGTGCCGATCGTCACGGCGGTCACCTCGTATACCTACTACGACACCGATGGCACGTCGCCGACCTGGTACCGAACGCGCTACGAGAACGCTGCGGGTACGACCATCAGCGACTGGTCGCTCGCCTTCCAACCCGATCAGCCCACCGCTCTCGTTGCCTACGCCGTCCCCGGTAGCGTGAAGCGCCGCATGTCGAGCTCGGACTCCTACTCGGCCGACGATGAGGCGGTGCTCGAGACCCTGTGCAAGGGCATCAACGGCTGGATCGAGCTCATCGTGGGGCGTGCCCTGGGACCGATCGCCTCTGCCACCTACACCTTCGATCGGTCCAACTGGTCGCAGAGCGGGTCGGTCCTGTGGCTCCGCAACGGAGTGCGCTCGATCACGTCGCTGAAGGTCTCCGGTGGCACGGGGCAGACCCTGCAGACGGTCCCGGCCAGCGAGTACGTGATTCTGCCGCGGTCTCAGGACCGAAGCCCCGGCTGGCCGGGAACGCGCATCTACCTGCACAACGGCGGCGGCACCAACCCATTCTCCGAGGTCTCCGCAGGCCTCGGGACCTCCGAGATCGTGATGGCGATGGGTTTCCCGGCGATCCCCGACGAGATCACGGAGCTGGCCGAGACGGCGGTCGTGCGAGCTTGGCACGGGCGCCAGGCAGGGCAGGCGGACATCATCGGCTCCGACGAGGATGGCGCCCCCATCGTGTCGCGCTACGTCTCTTCGAGGGACCGGGAGACCCTGAACCACTATCGCTGGCGCCGAGGCGTGTACTAGAAGTGCCCTCGCTCAACTTCCTCACGATCGCCGACGCGCTGGCGCTGCGGTTCGCAGCTGCGGCGGTCACACCGCCCAGCGGCCAGCCGCCCATCCGCAAGTCCACGGCGCGACCGGAGAACAACGCACCGCCGGATCCGTTCGTGTTCGTGCTGCTCGACGACGGCACGCTGACCGTCGGCCCGGTGCGCGAGGGTGAGCACCACTTCCTCGTTCGCTTCTACCACTCGCGCAAGGCGGGCGACACGGCCGAGGCCCACATGGTCCTGCTGAAGTGGCTGGGCGTGCTGCTCGACCAGCTCAACGCGGCCATGCTGCTCGGCCTGGCCGGGGCGGTGACAAAGTCGCAGACGACCGGCTACCGCCTGGCGGTGCTCACCTACGGTGGCGTCGAGTACTGGGGCCTCGAGATCCCGGTCACCGTGTGGACCAAGCACTCGGCCACGCTGGTGGCGGCGTGAGCGCCCAGGTTGACATCCGGATCGACGCGTCCGAGGTGATCGCAGCCCTCGACGATCTCGAGGACCGCGATGCGACCCGGGTCAAGGGCAAGGCGACGAAGAAGGCTGCCACCTTCCTGGCTCAGAAGACGCGCCCGCTGACGCCGGTCGGCAAGGCGCCGAAGCCGGCCAACAAGCGCCTGAAGCGCAGCATCAGCACCAGGACGGCGAAGCGTGACCGGCCCGGGGCGGTCGTCGTGGTCCGGGCCCGTCATCGTCACCTGGTCATTCGTGGCACCGCCGAGCGATTCACGGCCTCGGGTGCATCACGAGGTGTCATGCCCTCCAACCCGTTTGTCGACCGTGCCGCCGATCTGCACGGCGACGCTGCCCTCGATCGCGCCATGGACGAGATCGCCAGACAACTCGGCCTCAGCTAGCTCAGGAGAACCACCATGC
>JBKKDM010000221.1:0-7131 GCA_046707905.1 Candidatus Limnocylindrales bacterium | reverse complement strand
GGCCTTCTCGTTGCGCTGGGATCGGCCGGCGCGAAGCACCGGCCAGTTGGACTACGGGTTGATGATGATCTGCATGAACAGCCCCTGTGCCGAGGTGCCGGCCACCTTGACGACCGTCCCGGTGTGGGGGTTCTTCACGCTGTTCCAGCCGGCCTTCCAGTCGCTCGTCGCGTCTGCCGGGTCGCCGGCCACGTAGTAGCTGTTGTTGTCGTTGAAGGTGCGAACGCCGGCGTGCGATGGCACGTTCAGCGTTCCGAGCGTCGTGCTCGTGAGGGTGAACGCATCGGTTCGGGTGCGGCCGAACGTCGCGTCGTAGGAGTTGATGCGAGGCCGGACCACGTCACCGCTGCCGGACCAGTGCATCACCTGCGGGTGAGCGTCGATCGGCAGGAGATAGCCCTCACCCGGGTGCTCGCTGACGTTGTTGTCAGACTGCGAGAGATCCCAGTACCAGATCAGGAGACCGTCCTGGTACGGGAAGTGCGTTACCCAGTTCCCCGCCGGATTGTCGAAGTTGTAGGGCCCCTCCCGGAGCGCCTGGTCATAGCCCCGGTACGTTCGGTACTCGAGGACGTAGTAGTTCGGGAACGTGCTGGTGACGGTGCCGTCCGTCTGCGCGAAGCCGTCGAAGGTCCAACCGAAGTCGGACTCGGCGTCGTCGAGCGGCAGGCCGGTAATCGCGATGTTGTCGACGCCGAAGCCGTCGCCAACGGTCGCGCCATCGGTCCAGTACCGGAACCGGATGTCGATCGTCTGGTTCGCCCAGGCGCTCAGGTCCGCGGTCGCGGTGACCACGGTTGGATCCGGGTTCAGCCCGTTGATGTCGTCGCACGCCTTGGGCGTCCCGGAGACGTCCGAGATGCCTTCGCCGTCGTTCTGGTTGTTGACGTTCAGCGCCGGCGGGTCCGACTCCGTGGTGTGGACCTGCGTCCAGTCGGTCCCGTTGGTCGAGACCTCCAGGTATGCATAGTCCCAACAGGGCTCGATGTGGTAGCGGGTCTCGAACGACATCGTGATCGGTCCGGCCCCGAGGGTCACGGACTTGGTCATCGTGTTGTTGAGGTCGTTGCCGGAGCCGGAGTGGTAGAAGGCGTCACCCGACCACGGCTCACCGACCTCGACGCTGACTTCCTTGTCAGGCAGGACGATGAACGCGGCCTGCGGCTTCTTGGTATTGACCTCGATGGCACTGAGCTTCAACGAGGCCTTCTCTCCGGCGAAGAACACCTCGTAGTTGAGCCAGCCGAAGACGAATTTCTCCCACGCCGTGGCGTGGACCGGGTAGTTGCCGAGCGTGTCGTCGATCGTGCCGTAGGACCCCTGCGACCAGGTGGTCCACCAGCCGGTGCCGTTCTCGCCGAAGCCGGTGTTGCCGCCGGTGTCGTAGAGGTCGGGCAGGTTGAGGTCGTGCCCGAACTCGTGCACGAACACGCCGACGCCGCCGTTCTCGGGCTCGACGGTGTAGTCGTCGATCCAGTACTTGCTTTCGCCGATGCGGGCGCCGCCCGTCGGGTTCTGGACGCCGCCGACCGTGGGGCCGTCGGTGCCGAACGGCACGCTGACGACATTGGAGCGGTGGCTCCAGATCGCGTCGGCACCCTGGGCGCCGCCGCCGGTCTCCTCGCCCTCGCCGGCGTGGACCGCCTGGAAGTGGTCGATGTAGCCATCTGCCTCGTCGAAGATGCCGTCGTGATCCCAGTCGTAGCGATCCCAGATGTCGAACTGGGCGAGGAACTCGTTGGCCGCGGCGACGCTGCCCTGCTCCGCCACGAGGGTGTCCCACCACGAGTCCGCGGTGTCCTCGATGAAGCGGCCGATGTCGCGCAGGCAGACGTTGCTGCCGCAGTAGTTGCTGCCGTACGTGGCGGCGTTGTACGGGAGCTGGTTCCAGTCGCTGACGTAGCCGTCCACGCTGTACCGGCCGTCCGACGACTTCAGGTACCAGTTCGCCATCGATGGGACGCGCGTCTCGTCGTACAGGAGGGCGTCGTAGTACTCTTGCGAGAAGTCGGGCTCCCAGATGGTCGTGTTGTCGATGGTCCGATCCGGCTCCGGGATCTGGTTGTGCAGCGGACCAGGCGTGCCGCCGTGGTCGATGACGCCCAGGGCGCCGTGGTTATGGGACGGGTCGGGCTGGTCCTCGCCGAACTCCCCGAGAAGCGTGAGGATCTGGTCCTCGCCCTCGAACGCGAGCTCGACGTACTGGCCCTTGGCGATCTTGACGACCTGGTTGTCGCCTTTGGCCTTCGCCTTGCCGGCGAGGACCATGTCGCGCCCCTTCTGCCGGAGCGCCTCTTCCTTCTGGGCCCTTGCGTTCGGGCGGAAGTCGGACTTGTTCTTGTCGGCCTTGCCGTTCGACTTTGCCGCCACCGGGCTCGCGGCGACCGCGAAGACCAGG
The DNA here is from genome assembly GCA_046707905.1 of Candidatus Limnocylindrales bacterium. Taxonomy (GTDB): domain Bacteria; phylum Chloroflexota; class Limnocylindria; order Limnocylindrales; family CSP1-4; genus UBA5189. The sequence continues at coordinate 4,733 of JBKKDM010000221.1, read as the reverse complement.
GCCAGCATCGTCAGGATGGTGATGAGCTTCCTCACTCGGTTCCTCCAGATGGAATGGCTGTCCAGCCCCGGCGCGATGGTCACGCCGTGGGCAACCGGAGTGAAATCGGCGGTCCGCGATCCTCCTGTTCGAGACGCCACGCGGCGTTCGCTCGATGCAGGGCGCGACGCTGGCGAGATGCGGCAACTGGCCACCCCGGTCGTGGTGACCGGGACGCAACCGGGGCCCCGTGGCGCGCCGGCGGGCGATGGATCGTCGCCCCTGACGCTTGTGGGCGGGAGAATACTGCGGGTCACCAATTGGTGCGTTTCAGCGGCCGAGGAGGATTGCCAGTGCTCGTGACCGCTCCGTGAGCACCCCCGGACCCGTCGTCCTGCTCGCCGGCGGGGTCGGTGGGGCGAAGCTCGCCCACGGCCTCCAGGCCGAGCTGGGCTCGCGACTCGTTGTCGTCGTGAACACCGCGGACGACGTGGAGCGCCACGGCCTGCTGGTCTCGCCGGACCACGACACCGTCATGTACACCCTCGCCGGGATCGCGAACCGCGAATGGGGCTGGGGCATCGAGGGCGAGACCTTCGGCGCCGCCGGGATGCTCGAGCGGTACGGCGAGGAGGGCTGGTTCCGGCTCGGGGATCGTGATCTCGCGACCCACGTCGTGCGGACGGCTCGGCTGGGCCATGGCGACCGACCGACGGACATCTCCCGGGCGCTCCAGCGGGCGCTGGACGTCGACGCCGTGATCCTGCCGATGACCGACGCCCGGGTCAGGACCGAGGTCCTGACCGACGATGGCTGGCTGGAGTTCCAGGACTACTTCGTGCGCCGGCACCAGGAGCCGGCGGTCCACGACCTGCGTTTCGTGGGCATCGAGGACGCGACCGCGACGCCCGAGGTGGAGGCCGCACTCGAGGCCGCGGCGGCGATCGTCATTGCCCCGTCGAACCCCTTCGTCTCCGTGCGGCCGCTCCTTGCCGTCGCCGGTGTCGATGCGGGACTGCAGACGGCCCGCTCCCGTGGCGTCGCGGTCGTGGCCGTCTCCGGGATCGTCGGCGGCAAGGCCCTCAAGGGGCCGGCCGACCGGATGCTCGTGTCGCTCGGCCACGAGTCGAGCGCGCTCGGGGTCGCCCGGCAGTACACCGGCATCGCCGACGTGTTCGTCCTCGATTCCGTCGACGCCGAGCTCGCGGAGGCGGTTGCGGCGCTCGGACTCCGCCCTGTGGTGACCGACACGGTCATGACGGATGACGCGTCGCGGGCGCGTCTCGCCGCCGAGGTGCTGGTCGCCGCAGGCCTTCCAGGCTGATCGTCAGCGGTTCCGATCCTCCGCGCCGCTACGATTCGCGGGTGGACGCCGCCGCTGCCGTCGATCTCTCGAGCACGTGGGCGCTCGTCCCCATCCGGGGCCTGGAGTCCGCCAAGTCCCGGCTCGGCGGCGACCTCGACGCGGAGGAGCGCCTGGAGCTCGTGACCGAGCTGCTGCGCCGGACCCTGGTGGCCACTCGCGACGCGCGCCGGATTGCGGGCACGATCGTGGTCACGATGGACGGCGATGCCGCCGAGCTCGCGGGTCGCCACGGGGCGATCGGGCTGGTGGAGCGGGCGCCGGGCCTGAACGAGGCGATCGAGGCGGCACGGTCGGTGGCCGTGGCGCGTGGCGCCACCGCGGTCCTCGTCCTCCCGGCGGACCTGCCGGCCGTCTCGAGCGATGCAGTCGACGAGCTCGTCGCGTCGGCGCAGGTGGCTGGCGTCGGGACGGGGTCAGCCAGCGGGCTCGTGGCCCTGGTTGGCGACCGCCACGGATCCGGGACGAACGCCCTGCTGCTCACACCGCCCGGGGTGATCGGGCCGGCGTTCGGCATCGGCAGCCGGGAGGCGCACGCGCGGGCCGCCACGCAGGCGGAAGCGCGGTTCGTGGAGCTCCAGTCACCGCTGTCCTTCGACGTCGACACCTCCGCGGATCTCCTCGCTGCCGAGGCCGCCCTGGGTTCGCTCCGTGGCTGAGCCGGACGCGCCGCGCGAGGAGCCGGCGCGCCCGCGCGAGCCGTCCCGGATCGAGGTCATCGCCCTGGAGGGAATCGGCGAGGTCGTCCGGGGCGACGACCTGCCGCAGCTCATCGTCGCGGCCCTCCAGGCAACGCCCGGGGCCATCCCGGCCCGCGAGGATGACGTCCTCGTCGTGACCCAGAAAGTCGTCTCGAAGGCCGAGGGCGCCATCGCCGATCTCGAGACCGTCGAGCCTCGGCCCGAGGCGGTCGCGTTCGCCGCTCGCTGGGACCGCGACCCCCGCCAGGTCGAGCTGGTCCTGCGGCACGCGAAACGCGTCGTGCGGATGCAGAACGGCCTCGTCATCACGGAGACGCCGCACGGCTTCGTGTGCGCCAACGGCGGGATCGACGCCTCGAACGTCGGGCCGGACAGCGGCTCGATCGTGACGCTGCTGCCCGACGACCCCGACGCGTCGGCGAGCCGGATCCGGGCGGCTGTGCGCGAGGCGACCGGCGTCGACGTCCCGGTCGTGATCTCGGATTCGTTCGGGCGGCCGTGGCGGTTCGGGATCGTCGACGTGGCGATCGGCGTGTCCGGCCTGCTCCCCCTGGAGGACCTGCGCGGGACGCCGGATCGCGACGGCCGGGTGATGAAGTCGACCGTCCGCGCGGTGGCCGACGAGCTCGCTTCGGCCGCCGAGCTGACGCTCGGCAAGCGGTCCGGGCGCCCGGTGGCGCTCGTCCGCGGTGCCGCGTTCACCCGTGGCGAGGGATCGATCAGCGACATCGTGATGCCGGAGTCGTTCGACCTCTTTCGCTGAAGACGCGGGCGGCCGGACCTATTCGCCGGCATGCGTGTCTGGCAGACACGAATCTGGCGCCAGCGACCCGCTTTACGCCCTGATTCGCCTCCCAGGTGGCAAGTTCGTGTCTCACCGACACGAAGCTGGTGACAAACGGGCCATGCGGGGCCTTTGACCGTGATGTTCGTGTCTGTGAGTCATGACTCGTGCGTGTAGGCCCGCAATCGACGTCGTTTGGACCACCCTGCGGTCAAATTCGTGCCTGTGAGTCACGCCGAGGCGGCAACCGCGCCCGCGCGCGCGACCGAATACGCTGCGAGCTCCCGCTCGGAGTGCTGCGTGAAGTTCGGTTTGCAGGTCTCGTCGTTCACGTGGCCCGGCGGTGCCCGGGAGCTGGCACCGACGCTGGCCCGCGTCGTTCGCACGGCCGACGAGGTTGGCTTCGACTCGATCTGGGTGATGGACCATCTGTTCCAGATCCGGAGCGTCGGGCGGCCGGAGGAGCCGATGCTCGAAGGCTGGACTGCCCTCGGGTTCATCGCCGCCCACACCCGGCGGGCCCGGATCGGGCTGATGGTCGGCGGCATCCACTACCGCGACCCGGGCATCTGGGTGAAGGCCGCGACGACGCTCGACGTGCTGTCGGGTGGGCGGGCCTGGCTCGGCCTCGGCGCCGCGTGGAATCGCGAGGAATCCGAGGCTCTCGGGTTCGACTTCCCGCCGCTCGGGACCCGGTTCGAGATGCTGGAGGAGACCCTCAGGATCGCCCACGAGATGTTCGAGGGCGAGCTGGGCTCGCAGGGCGCACTCGAGGGCAAGCACTATCAGCCCACGCGGCTGCTCAACTCCCCGCAGTCGATCTCGCGGCCCCGGGTCCCGATCATGATCGGCGGCGGCGGCGAGCAGAAGACCCTCCGCCTCGTCGCCCAGTACGCGGATGCGAGCAACGTCTTCGGCGGCCCGGAGCACATCCACCGGAAGTGGCAGGTCCTCAAGGCCCATTGCGACCGGCTCGGCCGCCCATATGACGAGATCGAGCGCACCGTCCTCGCCTCGAACCTCCGGATCAGCCGCGACGGGAGCGATGGTTCGACGACGCCGTCGCAGGTCGTGGACTACTACGGCGAGCTCGCGGACGCCGGCGCCCAGCACGTCCTCCTGAGCGTCCGGGACGTCCACGAGGTGGAGCGCCTCGAGCTCATCGGGGAGCAGGTGATCGCCCCGCTCCGAAACGTCTGAACCGGCTAAGGTGACGCCAACGTCGACGGCCACGGATGTGCGGGCTCCGGGGCCCTGGCCCGATACCCCCGGGGGGTATGCAGCCGTGGTATATTTGCGTCAATGAGCAAACAGCAAACGCCGGAAGCCCTTGGCCCGATCGGGAAGCCGGGCGACCCGGCAGATCCCGGAGCGCGCAACGGCAGCTCCCCCGCCGCTTCGACCGAGACCTCCGCCGATGACAGCGCCGCGGTTCCGGCGTCGCCGTTCGGCGGCCTGTCGATCGACTTCTCCAGCGACACGAGCGTCGGCGCGCCCGCGGCGCCAGCACCTTTCGCGGACCTCGCGATCGACTTCAGCGGCGCCCCGGTCGCCTCGGCCGGCGGCCCAGCGATCGCGACGCTCCCCGGCGGCCCCGGCTATGTCTCCTCCCACGACGGCCGGACCGAGTCGAAGCTCCTGATCGTCGGCTCCGGGCCGGCGGGCCTCACTGCGGCGATCTACGCGGCTCGCGCCAACCTCGAGCCGATCGTCCTCGCCGGCTCCACGCCCGGTGGCCAGCTGATGCTCACCAGCGATGTCGAGAACTACCCGGGCTTCCCGGACGGCATCCAGGGCCCCGAGCTCATGGCCCTGTTCCGGGCGCAGGCGGAACGCTTCGGGACGCACATCGTCGATGTGGACATCGACCGCGTCGACCTGTCGCAGCGACCGTTCCGCGTATGGG
>JBKKDM010000220.1:0-7686 GCA_046707905.1 Candidatus Limnocylindrales bacterium | reverse complement strand
GTTCCAAGGGGCGCAAGGCCTGCTGGTCTTGGAGGCGGCGGCGAGGGCCGCGACCGCCGGGATCTCCACCACAGAAGTGGCCGGGGCGGCCATCAGCGGGGTCCTGAACGCCTACGGGCTCTCCGCGTCCTCGGCCAAGGACGTCTCCGACACGCTGTTCCAGACCGTCAACCTGGGCGTGCTCTCCTTCGAGGACCTGGGTCAGGGCATCGGCGCGGTGGTCGGTACCGCGGCCGCCGCCGGGGTCGAAGTCGACCAGGTCGGCCAGGCCATCGCCACATTGACCAAGGCAGGGCAGGTACCCGCTGAGGCCTTCACCGCCCTGAACCAGCTGCTGGCCCAGATGATCCAGCCCGGCGACGCCCTCGCCGCGGTCTTTGACTCCCTGGGGTATGAGTCCGGTGCCAGTGCTCTGCAGGCCAAGGGCCTGACCGGGGTGATGGCCGACCTGCAACGGGTCACCGACGGCAACGTCACCACCGTGGCCACCCTCTTCACCGACATCCGCAGCCTGAAGGCCGCCCTTGGGCTGATGTCCAACCAGGGCAAGCTGTACACCGACGTCATCGCCAAGTGGTCGGCGGCCCACGAAGGCGCGGGGGCCACCGCGGCCGCGCTGGCCGAGCAGATGAAGGCCGCGACCGCACAGTGGGCCCTGGTCGTCAACGCAGCCGAAGCCGGCACCATCCAGATCGGCCTTAAGCTCCTGCCGGTACTGACCACGCTGATGGGCTCGATGATGGACCTCGCAAATGACGCTGCGCCCGACCTGGCTGCCGGCGTCGCCGCCCTGACCCCGCTGTTCACCGCGCTGTGGGAGATCGGGGTCAACGTGATCACCGCCTTGAAGATGATCGCCTCGGTGGCCGCACCGGCTGTCGGCGCGCTCGCGGCCCTGGCCGGGGGGGCGGTGATCAGCGGGCTGACCGCCATGGCCCAGGCCCTGGCTGCGACCACCGGGTTCGTGGCCGAGCACCGGGACATCGTCTTGGCCCTGGCCCTGGTCTACGGCGCGACCCTGCTGCCCTCCCTGGCCGCCACCCAGATCGCGTTCAACAGGTTCATCCTGACCCCGGTGATCCTGGGCCTAACTGGCCTGATGACCGCGGCCCAGGGCGGCGCCGTGGCGATGCGGGCCCTGGCCCTCTCGATGATGACCGTGCAGGCCGCTGCCACCGTGGGCGTAGCCGTGGCCCTGTTCCTGACCGCCCGCGCCTTCATGATGATGGACGACGCCGCGACCAAGGCCAAGAGCACCTTTGAGGCCATGGGCGCCGGCACCGACGTGTTCGACCCGGCCAAGGTGACCGCTGGGGTGGACCAGCTGACCAAGACCGCGATGGCCGCCAACGAGGTCGGCAAGCAGTACACCGGCACCCTGGGTGTCATCAAGGGCGGGCTTTCCATGCTGGGCGGCAACGAGGAGCTGGCCCAGATCGCCAACGACGGAGCCGAAGCCGCCAAGGCACTTGGCGTGCTGAAAGAACGGGCAGCAAACGCGGCCACCAATCTGGCCGACCTGCGGACCACCACCGGGCTCACGGATGCGGCACTGATCAAGCTTGCCAAGAACCAGGACATCGACCTGACCAAGGCGCCCAAGGAGCTGGCAGACGAGCTGATCCAGCTGCGCGCCTACGTGGTGGACCTGGAGAAGCAGACGGGGTTGAGTACCAAGGGAATGGCCGAGCACATCGGCACCGACGTCGAAGCCATGAAGGCCTTCGGTGAGGCACTGCAGGCCGCCCAGGACAAGGCGTCCAAGGCGTTCTCGGCCGACACCAACGTGCTGGGCAGCTTCGACCCGAAGGCGGCCGCCGAGAAGGTCAAGGCCGCTTCCGACACCCTGGCCAAGGCCCAGCAGGCCCAGTCGGATGCACAGGCCAACGTTGCCGAACGGGGCAAGACCACCCTCGCCGAGCAGCAGCAGCTCGCGAAGGCCGAGAAGGCCGTGCACGACGCGACCGGCAAGAGCGCCGGCAAGCTTGGCGCCGCCCGGCAGAACCTGGCCGACCTGCAGGCCCGGCTGGCCGAGAAGGGCAAGACCACGGTCGCCGACACCGCCCAGGCAGGTAAGGCCGCCGACGACGTCGCCGCGGCCCAGGCCGACCTGGCCGCGGCACGGGCCGCCTCCGGTGCGGCCGGGCTACGCGCCGCGTACAAGGCCACCATCGAGGACGCCACCCGGTTCTCCCGTGACATCACCACCGCCACCGCCAAGGGCCTGGACTACCGGGTCGTGGCCAGGCTGCTGGAGCAAGGACCCAAGACCGCCGGCCCGATCCTGCAGACCATCCTTTCCGACCACTCCGGGAAGATGATCAAGCTGGTCAACGACTCCGAGGCTCAGCTCAGCGCCCTGAACCTGATCGTGGTCGCCCAGGCCCGGCTGACCGCGATCGCGGTCGGCTCAGCCACCGACCAGGCCATCCGGGAGCTGCCGGTGGCGATGCAGATCCAGCAAGCCGCGATGGTGGACAAGGGCAAGCTGACCCTGGCCGAGCTGTCCAAGAAGCTGGGCGTCTCCCAGGCGGAGATCAAGCGCATCGCGACCAGCAACGGCATCGACATTGCCACCGGCCTGGCCCCCGCAGCCAGCGCCGTGGACAACCTCTCGGCCAAGCAGCGGGCGCTGAAGGCCCGGCTGGCCGCCGGCACGTCGGGGGTGGTCGACGTGAACACCGACCCGGCGACCAGGGGCCTGGCCAAGGCGCGCCACCTGATGGACGACTTCGACGGCAAGGTGGCCACCGGCACGGTGGACGTGAAGTTCAACTTCGCCACGTCCGACTTCCCCGGCAAGGCCGCCCCGCCTCCCCCGTCGCTGTTCCATCGGCCACCCGGGAACGCCGACGGTGGGCCGCTGGCAGGCACCTACGTGGGCCCGCGGGCGGACAACTTCATCTACCGGGGCACCCCCAAGGAGTACGTGATGCCGGTGGCTGCCCACGAGTACTACGGGACCTCGATCATGGACGACGTACGGGCCAGGCGGCTGCCCCGGTATGCCGACGGCGGGGCCCTGGGTTCGCGGGTCGCCGGTGGCTCGGGCGGGTCGGGCGTGCACGTGGTGAAGGTCCCCGTCCACGAGACCCGCACCTCGGAGTTCCCGCTTCACATCGAGCACGCCAGCTTCCGCGACCCCGGTGAGGCCCGCGACGACTACGACGCGCGGCGCCGGGCCGCCAACCTGGGGACGCACTGATGCCCACCCCCGACCTTGATGCCTCCGTGCGGATCCTGAACTCCGCCGCGACCGTGGTCCTGGACCTGACCGAGGCCGGCGGGTACGACCTGGTCGAACTCGGCGTTCCGGACCGCACCTGGCGGCGGGTGGTCGCGACCAGCCCGTTCGTCGACGGTGAGCACCTGGTCGCCGCGGTCCTGGAGGCGGGCGCGCACACCATGGCGGTCAAGGTCAGCGGGGCAACCTGGGCGCAGCTGCAGACCCGCCGCCAAGCCCTGGTCGACGCGGTCGAAGCCTGGAGCTGGCTGCTGGAGGTCACCATCTCCGGGGTCACCTACCTGTGGCGGGCCTCACGCTCGGACACTTCCAGCCCGTTGGACAAGTTCCCGGCGATGGCCCGCCAAGCCGTGGTCACCGTCAAGGTCCCGGTCCAACCCACCCCGACCGTGAGCTGAGAGGAGCACCGCCGTGCACCTGCCCGACGCCCAGGCACACCTCGCCCTCGAGGCGCTGTGGCGCTCCGGTGGCACCGTCTACGCCGGGCTGTCCACCACCCTCCCGGACGACCACGTCAGCCCCGGGTCGGTCACCGAAGTGGTCGCCGGCTCCTACCAGCGGGTCGCGTTGCCAACCACGTCCGCAGGCTTCGCCGCAGCTGCCGCCCGGGCCATCGAGACCGTGGTGGAGACCACCTGGCCCTCACCTACCCACGACTGGGGTGTGCTGCTGGCCATCGTTCTCTTCTCGACCGCAACAAAGGGCAACGGAGTCCCGGTCGGCGCGGTCCGTCTGGCCTCCGGCGTCAACGTGACTGCAGGTGGCAGCACCCCGGTGGCCCCGGCCGGCCTGATCCGCTTCGAAGCCCCCTAGAGCCTGAAGGAGACCTGACCGTGACAGAGATGGCCGACGCCGAGTCCAACGCCCTAGCCGATGAGCAGGCAGGCCGGATCACCCACCTGAGCCTGCATACCGACGCTCCGGGCAGCACCGGGGCCAACGAGGCCGCCGGGGGCGCCCCGGCCTACGCCCGCCAGGCGGTGGCCTTCACCGCTGCCGGCGCAGAAGGGGTGTTGGGTGCGGTGGCCCAGCCGGCCACGGTGGGGGTGGCATGGTCGGATCAGGTCACCTTCGACGTTCCCGCCGGCTCGTACAGCTTCTGGGGCTCCTGGTCGGCGCTGACCGGCGGCAACTACCGGATTGGCAGCGTCCTGGCCGAGGCGCAGGAGCCAGTAGCCCAGGCTCAGATCATGCTCAGCGTGGCGATCGGGCCGGTGTTCGGCGGGTGAGCGAAACCACTGGCACCGCGCCGATCGCCGTCGGGTCAAGCTCGACGGTCTGGACCAGTCGCACCACAGGTTCGGCGCCCATCGCCGTGGGGTCAAGCTCGGCGGCCTTCTCGACCCAGGTCCTGACCAGGTGGGCCGCGGACGTCTCCCAACGCTCGCTGCTCGAGCTCGTGGCCGCGACCGGCGAGCTGGACTACATCCCGCCGCTGATGACCCCGCCTGCAGGGATCGTGGAACGGCCCATCACCCGGGACAGCATCATCTTGGACCCGGCCGACGTGCTCGTCGACGCCGACGGTCACGCCCGCGCGCCGGCTGACTCCTACACCGTGACCGGCGGCACGGTCGGTGTCCCCCACCTGCTGATCGACGGCCAGGACGTGACCTACTTCCGCGGCGTCCCAGCCGCGATGGGCAGGGACCGGATGGAAGGCCCCTTCGGAGACGTCACCTCCAGCATCGACCTGCCCCAGCTGACCCCGTTCGACACCCCCGGCGCCGGCGACCTGTCCTGGCTAAGGGCCGGCGCACCCATCGAGAAAGTGCTCCTTGCCCCCGATGGGAGCGTGAAGCGGCTATGGGCCGGGCACCTGATCAGCGACGACGGCGGCAACGACCAGGCCGCAGCCCGCACCAGCTGGGCGGCCAGCGGCACCCTGTGGCAGGCCAGCACTTTCGGGCACCGCGTGCCCACGATCATGGACCCCACAGATATCGGCACCGTGCTAACCAAGGCCCTCAACGGTGTCGTGGCCAGGCGCTACCCGGCGATCGCCACTGTGGTCACCGGGATCATGACCAGGGCAAGGGGCAGCTACTCAGACTCCGAACTGGCCTACGCCCAGGCAGTCCTGGCCACCGCCTGGACGTCCAGCAGCCAGTGGACCATCGCCAAGAAAGCCAACACCGCCCGCACCTACGTGATCAAGCTCAAGGATCGGGCGACCGTCCACCACACCGTCACCGTAGGTGCGCCCGGTGTGGACCTGAGCCTTTCCCGGGACCTGACAAGCACCGCGAACGCCCTGTTCGGGCGCGGCATAGCACCGAACGGGTACGCCTGGGCCGGTTGGTGCTACCCGAACATGACCCCAGATGATGCCCCCGCCTACCCGTTCAACGACCCCGGCGACACCATCACGATCGGGATCACCGACGCCGACACCGACTCCGGGACCGGGGTCAGCGACTGGCAGCGGCGCGTCAACGAACTGAACCTCTCCCCAGACGTCGTGGTCGACGGGGTATACAGCAGCGCCGATGCGGCCGCCTGCCGGGCCATCCAGGCCGCCTACGGCCTGACCGTGGACGAGGTCGTCGGCCCGCAGACCTGGGCCGGCACGCACGCGGTCGGCTCCGGTGGCGGCGACCTGACCGGGGCCTACCGGCGGCCGCTGGCCATCGACCCACCCACCGAGCCACACCTCTACAGCGCATCCGGAGCAGTGACCGGGGACAACCCCGCCTACACCGGTGCGATGCGCTTCGAACGGGACACCGACTACGGCACCGGAGTCACCAAAGCCCAAGCAGTCGCCTCCGCGGTCCGAGAGCTGGCCCGGGACAAGACCCCTGGCCTGACCGGGCGAATCACCTTGACCACCGACCCGCGTGAGGGCAGCCGGTTCCTGGCCGCCCCCGGTCAGAACATCGAGGTGCTCGGCTACAACGGGGAGGACGTGCTGCTGCACATCGCTGCCGTGGAGCGGGACTGGGCCGCCCTCTCGGTCACCCTTGAGGTCGACGAGCACGCCCGCGACGCGATGACCCTGGCCAGCATCCGGGCCCGCAACAAGGAAGCCAAGGCCGACCCCGCCCGCCGCCCCGGCCGGCCCAACCGCCGCTCCCGGATGGAGCAGGACATCACCGTGGAGTACGACGGTGAGTCCGACGCCGGGATCATCCCCCGGCACGCACTCTTCGGCGGGCTCTGGACCGTCATCCGGATCCCGGTCTCCCAGGTCGGCCAGATCGCCAAGCTCGACGTCCACACCGCCTCACCGGCGGCCAAGTTCGTCCTGGCCCTGTTCGGCGGCCCGGTCACCCCCGCCCACCTGGTCGACCTAGTCGGTGACCCACTGGCCGGGGAGAGTCCCTTTGCCCGCAGCGAATCCAGGGCCGACGCCCTGGACGACCTGGGGTTCATCGAGGCCTTCGGCGGGCCGGGCAGCGCGGCCGGCTACTGGCCCAAGGACGAGTCCGGCGGCGACCTGACTGGCCGGCTGCTGGATACCGGCGGGCTGACCTACACCTCCGCCCGCCCGCCTTGGGTCTGGGTCGCCGAGTGGTCACCGACCAGCTGCTTCTTGTCCGGGCGCCTCTACCCAGCCCCGGTGCAATGACCCTGCGCACGGTCGTCTACCGGCCGTATTTCCTGGGCGGCGACTGGACCGAGGAAAGGTTCGGCACCGGCAGGCTCGAGTTCGAACGTCAACCCCCCGGCACCATCATCGGCGGTGACAGCGCCCTTGACGTCGACGACGGTGACACCTCCCACGTCTACCTTCAGGGCCGCGGGCTGACCGTTCCCCACAACGGGACGGTAGTCACCTTCCGCCTGACCCAGGAGAGCGAGGGAGGGCCACCACCAAACCCCTCCAGCGCCGTTGGGGTGCTATGGACCGCCACGTACCGCAGCATCGGGGCAACCTCCAGCGGTAACGCCGCGGTGATCGTCTACGGCGTGACGCCAACCGGATCGACGAGCACTTCGGGCGACCAGTTCCTCCAGGTCAACCCCAGCTACGCCGAGACAGACAGCGCCCTGGTCTACAACTCAATCCTTGACTGGTACAACACCGCCACTATCGCGGCCGCGGACGAGCCGTGGGCACTGGTCGTTCGAAGCGAGACGAACCCGGACGACTCGCAGGCGTGGGTCACCCGACTGCGGTGCGCGATCACCTTCGAGACCGCGCCGGCAACCCCACCTCCGCTGCGCCAGAAGCAGCGCGACGACGGCCTGGGCCGCTCCAACGTCCGCGCTCGCGGCGGGACCAGCGTGCAGCACTCCATCCGCCAACGCGGCTACCGCTAGAAGACCGGAGGTTCGGGATATGACCGCTGTGAACCGCACCCTGTACATCGAGCAGGGCGCGACGTGGGCCTTGGGCTTCACCTGGTGCCGAGAGTCCGACCCGGCCCCCCAACCCCCCCCCCCCCCCGCCCCCTAAGACCGGGCCCGGGCCGGGGGGGGGGTTGCCCAAACCGGGG
>JBKKDM010000219.1:0-24973 GCA_046707905.1 Candidatus Limnocylindrales bacterium | reverse complement strand
CCAGCTCCATGACGATGAACGGCCCGACCGGGTCCGCCCCGTAGTCGTGGACCGCGACGACGTTGGGGTGGTTCAGGGACGCAGCGGACTGGGCCTCGTGGCGGAAGCGGTCGATGAAGTCGGGGTCGGCGCCGTACTCGGGGCGCAGCACCTTGACGGCGACGTCGCGCTCCAACTGGGTGTCGCGGGCCCGGTAGATGGTCGCCATGCCGCCCTGGCCGAGCAGCTCGACCAGCCTGTACCGTCCTCCGAGGACGGTGCCGATGTCCGTCAAGTGGCCTCCCTGAGCACGGCGGGCATCGTACCGTACGAGGCCGTCGTTCCCCGAAGGCGCCTAGAGGTCGAGGGTCCGCAGGTGCTCCCGGAAATCGTTCCCGAGGTCCGGCCGCTGCAGCGCGATGTCGACCGTGGCGTGGAGCCAGCCCATCGTCGTCCCGGCGTCGTAGCGGACGCCCTCGAACTCGTAGGTGTAGACCGACTGCTCGTCCATCAGCGCCTCGATGGCGTCGGTGAGCTGGATCTCGCCGCCGCTGCCGCGCTGGGTCTGCTCGAGCTTGTCGAAGATCTTCGGCGTCAGGACGTAGCGCCCGATGACCGCCAGGTCCGACGGGGCGTCCTTCTGCTTGGGCTTCTCGACGATCGCGGTCATCCGGCGCAGGCGCCCGCCGTCGAGGTGGGTGTCGTCGGTCTCCGCGGCCACGATGCCGTAGCGCGAGACCTCCGCGGCGGGGACCTGCATCACCGCGACCACCGAGCTGTGGGTCCGGTCGTAGGCGTGGATGAGCTGGCCGATGCAGGGCCGGTCGGCGATGACGACGTCGTCGGGCAGGAGAACCGCGAACGGCTCGTGCCCGATGAGGTCCTTGGCCATCAGGATCGCGTGGCCCAGGCCGAGCTGCTCCTTCTGGCGGACGTAGGCCAGCTGGGCCAGGTTGCTGATGTGCCGGACCTGGCGGAGCTTCTCGATCTCGCCCCTCTCCTCGAGGACGTGCTCGAGCTCGGGGTTGAGGTCGAAGTGGTCCTCGATGGCGCCCTTGTGGGTCGACGTGATGATGATGATCTGCTCGATCCCCGCCGCCACGGCTTCCTCGACGCCGTACTGGATGATCGGCTTGTCGACGAGGGGCAGCATCTCCTTCGGCTGGGCCTTGGTCGCCGGCAGGAATCGAGTGCCCCAGCCGGCAGCGGGGAACACAGCCTTACGGACGCGCATCGGACCTCATCGGGGGAGCGGGGTGGACCGGAGGGGCCGGGGTGGTGGCCGGGTTCGAGCATACACCGGGCGGCCCGCGACCCCCGTACCGCTACTCGGGGAGGGTCGCCACGAACTCCTCGATGAGGCCGGTGAACGCCTCCGGCTTGTCGACGTTCGAGAGGTGGCCGGCCCGGGGGATCATCCGGTTCGTGACGCCCGGCACACCCGCGACGAACCGGCCGGCGCCGATCCGGAAGACGAGGTCCATCGAGCCGTTGATGACGAGGATGGGGCCGCCATAGGCCAGCAGCTTCTCGCGGAAGCGGTCGCCGGCCAGGCGCTTGACGGCGGCGGCGCCACCCTTCGCGAAGTGGCCGCCCGCCGTGATCGCGGCGGCCAGGACAGGGCCGTAGCGGCGCCGGAACCACGCCAGCGCGACAGCCCGAACGGCCGGCTCCGGGGCCAGGCGCAAGCCGTACGAGTACAGGAGGAACCCCAGCCGGCTCAGGCCGGCCGGCTCGCGGGTGGAGCCCGCGATCACGAGGCCGCGGACCTTGGTCGGGTGACGAGCGGCCACGGTCATCGCGACGTAGCCGCCGAGCGACAGGCCCACGAGAACGGCCCGCCCGCCCGCCTCGCTCTCGAGCGCCTCGAGGACGTTCGCGACCGCGATGTCGAGGGTGAACTTCTGGTCCTGCCTCGAGCCGTGGCCGGGCTGGTCCACGGTGATGCACCGAAATCGATCGGACAGGGCCCTGACCTGGGGCCACCACACGGACCGCCCCATCATCGCCCCGTGGACGAACACGATCGGGGGCGCGTCCGCGGGTCCGGTGACGCTCCAGTGCGCGTCGCTCCTGCCCGTGGCGGCTCCGTCGGTCGTCGCCCGGTTGGGCGTCACGGGCCGCCCGGGGCTGGCGCGATCGCGACGGGCGCGGTTGGCGCGGCCCGCTCGCCCCCGGACCGCTGCACGAGCAGCGCCGCGAGGAGGATCGTCGCGCCACCGGCGATTTGCAGCGGCTGGAGACCCTCGGCCAGGAAGATCGCCGCAAGCGCGACGCCGACCACGGGCTCGAACAGCATCAGGATCCCGGCCCGCACGCCACCGATCCAGCGGATCCCGGTCAGGAACAGGAATGACGGCAGCGCCGCGGCAAACAGGCCCACGTACAGGAGCATCGCGATCAGGGGCGGCCGATCGAGCGGGAAGGCGATCGAGGACAGGCCGTCGGCGAGCACGCTGATCACAGCCGACACCACGGCGCTGCCAACGAGGATCGTGCCCATCGCCAGGTCAGCGGCCAGCGGCGCATAGCCCCGGCTCGTCAACACGAAGCCCGTCTGGAACACCGCGGCCAGCAGCGCCAGGCCGAGTCCGAACAAGGTCGCGCGGCCGCCAACGTCGGAGGACGGTCCGCCGAGCACCACGGCCGCCATCCCGCCGAGCGCGAGCACCAGGGCCGCAAATCGCGCAAGATCGAGCCGTTCCCGCCCAAGGAGCACGGCGCCCGCGGCAACCATCGCCGGGTACGTGTAGAACCCGAGCAACGCCAGCGCGACGGTGGTGTTGTCGAACGACAGGAACGCGGCGAGGTTCAGGCCGGCCGCGAGCGCGACGCCGGCGCCCAACCAGGCGCGGCCCTTGGTGTCGAGGCGCCCGAGCTGCTCGCGGATGCCCCTCGGGCGCCGCACCAGCACGATGACCAGCCAGAGTCCGATCGCGCCGATGGCGGCGCGCCACGTGGCGAATGCGAACGGCGCCATGCCTTCGTCGTAGGCGAACCGCGAGAGGACACCCAGCGAGCCGAACAACGCGGCGCAGAGCAGCACGATGACCGCTCCGAGCCAGCTGGACCGGGCCGCGGGCAGGGTCACCGAGGTGGTCAGGTCTGGCCCGTGCCGGCCTCGCGCCGCGCACCTGCCAACCGGATGCCCGTGAATGGGATCCGGATCTCGCGGAACGCCTCGATCGAGACGAGGAAGCCGGCCAGCAGCAGGGCCACCGCGAGGAGCTTCGCGACCGCGAACGGGCCGGTGATCCCGAACCGGTTCAGCGAGTCTCCCGCGGAGGCGACGAAGCCTCCGAGGGCGATGAGCAGCGTGGCCGGGACGCGGCTGTGGAGTCTTCCGCGGAAGAGGTCCGCAAAGGCGCCGGGCAGCGAGGCGGCGAAGTTCACCGGCAGGGCGACGATCGAGATCACGAGGTTGAACAGGAAGTGGTCGCCTGGCTGGTTGGGGTCCAGGTTGTACGCCAGGACCCGCCGCTTGGGCATGAAGATCCAGGCGGAGAACAGCGCCCCGAACGCGAGCGCGAAGCCACCTGTGATGTTGAGGAACGGCGTCAGCAGCCGGAGCGAGCCGGGGAACAGGTCCGCGATCGGCTGTCCGGTCGCGGGATCGATCCTGTACGGCGCGGCGAGCGGAACCGTGAATGTCAGGACCACGGCGAGGATGCTTGCCGCGCCGATCCCCACGGCGACGAAGGCCGGCCAGCGCTCATTCTGGAAGTAGGTCTCCACCGCGACCGCGAGCGCCAGCAGGCCGGCGCCGATGAAGTACAGGATCGGCGTGCTGCCCGCGTCCGGGTAGTTGAACCGGCGCTGCGTGAGGATCGTGAAGACACCGGCGAGGAAGAGGCTGAGTGCGATCGCGTACCCGAACCGCGTTTTGGCGAGGAGCAGGATCGTCCCGAGGCCCAGCCAGCCCGCCGTCAGCACCGCGCCGGTGAGGTACCAGGTGCGGTACAGGCCTTCGTTCCAGCCCCCGGCGGCTGCCAGCGCCTCGCAACCGGACGCGATCCCGAAGAACCCCATCCCGATCGCCCAGACGAGCTGGAAGGGCTGGCGGCGGTCGCGCCATTGGTCGAGCAGGGCGACGGCCATCACGATCGCGAGCGCGGCGGTCAGGGCTGGGAGCGCGACGGACATCGATCGGTCGTCCTTCGGTCTTGACGGCCCGCGGTTCTCGCGGCCTGTCGCGGCGGGAGTTCGCCGCTGGAGCGTTGGTCAGGCGGGTACGAGCTCGTGATCATCCCGGTGGATGCCGTCGCACAGGCCGTAGCGGAGCGCGGCACCCTCGGGGCCGGGGATCGGGATCGGTCGCATGATCTCGCGAACCTCACCCTTGCGACAGAACAGGAAGCCCTTCGCTCGCATCCACATCCGGACGTGGGCCCCGTCGCCGTGGAACTCGAATGGTCCCGGGTTGAGGGGCGGGCGCAGGGCCCACGACACCGCCGTCTCGGGGGCGACGACGTCGAGGATGTTCATGCGCCACGGCGTGTCGGCGATCACCTCGAGGCAGCCATCGCACCGGATCGAAACGTTGTCCTCGACGATCGTCGGGATCCGGATGCCGAGATAGTCGAGGGGGCTCATCGCCGGGAATGGTAGTGCGAGTGCCCACCGAATGGAGCGGCGCTCAGCCGTGCCGACCGCAAGGCGCCGACGAGCACCCGAGCGAGCGCACCCCAAGGTGCGTGAGTGAGGGCGCGCAGGAGGCAACGCGGCGGCCGGTGCGGATCAGCGCCGCGATGTGGTACCCCCAGCCGGATTCGAACCGGCGATCTCCACCTTGAAAGGGTGGCGTCCTAGGCCTCTAGACGATGGGGGCCCGAGAGCCGGGCGAGTTTAGCAGCGGGTCCCGGCGGGCTACGTGTTCAGGACGAGCGTCGTGAGGGCCGCCACGGTGAAGCAGCCGATCGCGCCGAGCCCGGCCAGGCCCCCGATGATCGCCAACGCGAAGGCCCGGCCGCCACGGGCCCGCGAGGCGGCCCGCCAGATGCCGTACACACACCACAACGCGACCGCGGCGAGCGATGCCCCGAGGACGACGAAGCCTGCCGCCACGAGCGGGATCTGGTTGTCCTCGATCCGCAGGACGACGTAGCCGATGAAGATGATCGAGCCCAGCATCGTCAGGCCGATGACGATCCCCGGGATCGAGATCCGCCGCGACGTTCGGGGCGTCACCGGGGCGGCGGGCGGCGGCTCGGTCGGGGCGTACCCGGACCGCCCAAACGCGTCAGCCGCTTCCGCAGGGGCGTAGGGCGGCTCGACGGGCGCCGATCTCGGGCCACGGGCAGGGTCGTCCATCACGGTCGGGAGCGATGGTAGACGGCGACGTTGTAGGAGAGCCGCGAGCGCTTGAGCGTCGGCGCGACCGCCTCGCCGGCCGCCCCGAACGCCGCGGCCAGAAAGCTCGCCGTCGATTCCGGGCTGTCGAACTCCCAGAAACAGTGCACGACGCGGACGCGGAAGCCGCCGCTCAGGAACGGGCCGAACCGATGGCTCCAGTCTCGGTATTCGGGACGGTCCGCCGGGAAGAGCCGCGAGACGTCGTCGCGGCCGTAGTCGTGGACCACGAGGTGCCGCCCGCCTGGCCGCAGCATCCGGTCGACCTCCGCGATCTCCGCCGGATCGACGCCTCGAAACGCGGACCACAGGCCGACCACCGCGTCGACCGAGCCGTCGGCGGCATCGAGCCGCAGCGGCGCGGTGACGGCCGCGCTGACGATGCGCGCGCCGGCGGCGCGCAACCCGTCGAGCACGGGCCCGCCGGCGGCGTCGAGGACGAGGACATCGCGATCAGCGGTCGGCCCGAGGGCGTCGATCGCCGCGACCAGCTTGCCTTGCGGATCGAAGGCCGCGACGAACGCCGGCTCGAGCTCGGCCGGCAGCGACACCGGGAGGTCGGACATCGCGGGAGTATAGGTTTGGGCTGCCGGCCGCCGATCGCGGCAGCTCCCCAGACGCTCAGTCGACGCGGACCACGACCGCCGCGCGCGGCGGGAGCTCGACGCTCACCGCACCGCTGAAAGCGACGATGGCGGCGCGTTCCGTTCTTGCCCGGCCGGCCGAGAGGACGATCGTGCCGTGGAGGCCGGCCGGTCCGGCCTCGAGCGGAAGCGGGAGCATGGCGGCCTCGTCGCCGGCGTTGATCGCCACGACCATGCGTCGATCGCCAACCCCGCGCTCGAACGCCAGGGCGGCGCCTGCCGTCGCGGTCACCGTCACGCCGTCGGAGCGCAGCGCGGGCTCGGCGCGGCGCAACGCGAACGAGTCCCGGACGGACGCCAGCAGCTCGTGGTCCCAGCGCGACTCGTCCCAGGGGAAGGCCCGGCGCGAATCGGGGTCAATTCCGCCCATCAGCCCAACCTCGCCGCCGTAGTACGTGCACGGCGCGCCGGGCAGCGTCGCCTGCAGGAGGACCGCGAGCTCCATTGCCTCGCGATCGCCGCCCAGCAGCGAGAAGACCCGCGGCGAGTCGTGGCTGTCGAGGAGGTTCAGCTGAACCGCGTTCGTCTCCGGCGCGTAGGCCGCGAGCAGCTCGCCGAGGCGGCGCCCGAACCCCGCACCATCGAGCCGCTCCGTCTGGCCGTACTCGTGGTGGGAGCGCAGCAGCGGCTCGTTGAGGGATCGCCCGCCGACGTAGCCGATGATCGCCTCGGCGAGCGGGTAGTTCATGAGGGCGTCGAAGCGGTCGCCCGCGAGCCACTCGGGCGCGACGTGCCAGATCTCGCCCACGAGATAGGCCTCCGGGTTCACGGCCCGGCAGCGGCGCCGGAACTCTGCCCAGAACGGCGGATCGTTGATCTCGGCGGGAACGTCGAGGCGCCAGCCGTCAATCCCGAAGCGGAGCCAGTGCTCGGCGACGCCCCAGACGTATTCACGGACCGCCGGCTCGGCGATGTTGAGCTTGGGGAGCGCCGGCATCCCCCACCAGGCCTCGTAGCCCAGTCGCGAGCGGGCTGACGTCGTGTCGCCCTCGACGTCGCGCTCCGTCTCACCCGGCACTGGCTCGTCTGTCGCGACGCCGCTCCGCATCCGCCCGGCCGGGTAGGCGTTGACCGGCCGGCCCTGCGCGAGCGCCGCCTCGTCGAACTGGAACCAGCTGCGGTAGGGCGACCCCGCGCCCGTCTCGAGCACGTGATGGAACGGCCAGAACCCACGGCCGGTGTGGTTGAACACGCCATCGAGCACGACCCGCATGCCGCGCGCATGGGCCGCATCCAGCAGCTCCCGGAGCGCGTCGTTGCCGCCGAGGAGCGGGTCCACCTGGAGGTAGTCGAACGTGTGGTAGCGGTGGTTCGAGGCCGACTGGAAGACCGGCGTCAAGTACAGCGCGTTCACCCCGAGCGACTCGATGTGGTCGAGATGCTCGACGATCCCGAGCAGGTCCCCGCCCTTGAACCCGTAGTTCGTCGGCGGAGCGTCCCAGGGCTCGAGCGGACCCGGCTTCGGCACCCGCGCGCTGCCCGCGAAACGGTCCGGGAAGATCTGGTAGAAGACGGCGTCACGGACCCATGCGGGGACGTCGGGCATGCGGCTCCTCAAGCTCGAGCGGGAAGTCCCGAGTGTACGAGCGAGGGTCCGCCGGGCGTCGCCGGGCGCCGCCGGGCGCCGCGCTGGCGCGACGACGGCCCGCACTAGACTGGCCGCGTGGCAGCCCGGAACCCCGAGAAGCCCGAGATCGAGCGCCCGCGCCGCCCGATCCTCGTGGAGGTCGCGGCCGCGATCCTGATCGCCGGCTCCGTCACGGACGTGCTGCTGTCGTTCGAGGCGCTGGCGTCCGCCCCGACTGCCCTCGGTCGGGCGCTCGCGGCCACGTCGGTGTCCGTGGGCCTGCTGCTCGTCATCCTCGGATACCTCATCCGGAAGGGCCGAGCCTGGCTGGTGAGCCTGAACGTCGTCGCGGTCGCCGCGTTCCTGGAGCTGCAGTCGCTGACATTCGTCGGCCTGTTCGCGGCAATCGTCGACATGGTCGTCGTGGGCATCCTCCTGCGCGAGCGCGGGTGGTTCCAGTGGCGCCCGCCCGCGGACCAGCCGGAGCAGGAGCTCGAGCGTGCCTGAAGGTCGCGTCCTGCTTGCGCGGCACGCGCTTCCCGGCGCGCGTGCCGTTCGGGCAGCCGCCCGCGGGGTCCTCGCCGGCGCGCTGGGTTGCGCCATGGCGCTCGGAGCGTGCGGCCCGAGCCCGTCCGTCGCGCCCTCGAGCGGCGGTGCGTCGCCCGCAGCGTCCGGTGCCGGCGCGGCACCGCCCTGCGTGCCGACCCAGGCACCGGCGATCGAGCCGTGGCGCGACCGCGTCTTCTACGAGATCTTCGTCCGGAGCTTTGCCGACGCCAACGGCGACGGCGTCGGCGACCTCGTGGGCCTGACGGACCGGCTCGACACATTGAACGACGGCGACCCGACGACCAGCGACGACCTGGGCATCACCGGGATCTGGCTGATGCCGGTCGCGGAGGCGGAGAGCTACCACGGCTATGACGTCGTCGACTACACGGCCGTCGAGCGCGACTACGGCGACCAGAGCACGATGCGGTCCTTCGTCGAGGCGGCGCACGAACGCGGAATCTCCGTGATCGTCGACTTCGTCATCAATCACACCTCGAGCGAGCATCCGTGGTTCCAGGACGCCCTCGCCGGCGGCGAGCACCGCGACTGGTACGTCTGGTCCGAATCCGATCCCGGCTGGCCCCAGGTGGCGGGACCGAATCCGTGGCACGAGACGCCGGCGGGCGACTCCTACTACGGCGCCTTCTCGGATTCGATGCCCGACCTCAACCTGAACCATCCAGACGTTTCGGCCGAGCTCGTCCGGATCGCCGAGGTCTGGCTGCAGGACACGGGGGTCGACGGCTTCCGGATCGACGCCGCCAAGCACCTCATCGAAACGGGCGCGGACGCCCAGATGAACACCCTCGAGACGAAGGCCTGGCTGGCCGACTTCCGGGATGCGATCCACGAGCGACATCCGGATGGGCTCGTTCTGGGCGAGGTCTTCGACGCCCGCGGCGTCTCGGCGTCCTATGCGAACGGGGGCGCCCTCGACATGAGCTTCGACTTCGGGATCGGGCCCGCACTGGCGCACGGCGTCTACGGCGACGCCGGGACGGCCCTCGCGTCCCTCGAGGAGATCTCGACGCGGTACGCACCGGGAGCTCCGGCCACGTTCCTTTCCAACCACGACCAGCCGCGCATCGCGACCCAGCTCAAGGGCGACCTCGAGGCAGCGAAGCGCGCCGCGACGGTCCTCCTCACTGCCCCGGGCGTGCCGTTCATCTACTACGGCGAGGAGCTCGGCATGGAGGGGACCAAGCCGGACCCGCAGATCCGGACCCCCTACCCATGGACGGCGGCGGCGCCCGGTCACGGATTCACGACCGGCAGGCCGTGGGAGCCCTTCGCACCCGGCGCGTCCACCTCGAATCTCGCTACCGAGCTCGAGGACCTGGCGTCGGTCTGGTCGACCTACCGAGACCTGATCCAGCTTCGGACCGGGGCCCCGGCGCTCCGGGCCGGCGACTTCGTCCGCCTGGACGCCTCCGACAGCCAGGTGGCGGCGTGGCTGCGCGTGGCTGGGGACCAACGGATCCTCGTCATGCACAACCTCGGCAGCGAGCCGGCGACGGACGTCGCGCTCGATCTCGACTCCGGGCCGCTGTGCGGCTCGCCGACGGCGTTGTACCTCTACGCCACCGCCTCGGAGGACATCGAGGAGCCCGCGTCCCCTGCCGTCACGTCAAGCGGCGGGCTGGACGGCTACGTGCCGTTGCCGGTGCTGCCGGGCCGCGCTTCCGTGGTCATCGAGCTCGCCGACCGGGTGACGACCACCGAGCCCTGACGCCTTTCGGTCCCGAACGGGCGGGCGCTAGCCCTTCACGCCGCCGATGACGAGGCCGGACGTGATCCACCGCTGGGCGATGAAGTCACTTCGTCCCGGGCACCTCCTGCCGCTCGCGCGGCGCGGGACCAGTCGAGGCGCGGACGATGAGCCGCGTTTCGAGCCGGAGATGCTCGGGCCGATTCGCCTCTCGCTGCTCCACCTCGGCGAGGAGGAGGCGAACCGCGTCGGTACCCTTCTGGCGAATCGGCTGGTGGACCGTCGTCAGGGCTGGGTCGACGTGGGCGGCGAGGTCGATGTCGTCGAAGCCGACGACGCTCAGGTCGGCGGGGATGCGCAGGCCCATGTCCCGGGCCGCGCTCATGGCACCGATGGCCATCGCGTCGCTCATCGCGAGGACGGCCGTCGGGCGGAGGCCGAGGCCCCATGCACGATGGAACGCGGAGGCGCCGCCCTCGATCGAGGCGCGGCCGGCCACCACGCGATCGGCGGGGATGCCGGCGCCCGCGGCGTCGAAGGCCTTCCGATAGCCGCGCAGCCGGCGGGCGGTCACGCCCTCCCCGGGATACGCGGGTCGCGGCGTGGAGGCGCCGGCGTCGTCCTCCCGAGGCTGCTCGGGCGCCTCGACGGCCATCACCACCACGTCGCGATGGCCGAGGGTGAGGAGGTGCTCCGCGGCGGTGCGGGCGCCGGATTCGTCGTCGACGACGACGGAGCTGTGCTCGGGCAGGTCGTCCGAGTCCACGAGGACCATCGGCAGCCCGGCGCCTCGGATCTGCTCGACCTCGGGATGGTCCGCCCCGAGGCCGATGGCGACGACGCCGTCGACGGTCGATCGGCCGACCGCCAGGGCCAGCGAGCCGTGGAGCGGCGAAATGAAGTGGAGCTCGTACCCGAGGTCCTCGGCGGCGTGGGCCACACCCTCGCTGAACAGCGCGAAGAACGGATTCGAGAAGATCACGGCGAGCGCCTGCGGCGTCAGGACGCCGAGCGTCCTGGTCTGGCGCTGGGTGAGCATCCGCGCGACGGGGTTGGGGCGATAGCCAAGCGCGCCAGCAACCTCGCGGATCCGGACGGCGGTCTCCGCCGACAGGCGCTCCGGGCTGTTGAAGGCGAACGACACGGCGGTCTTCGAGACGCCCGCTTCACGGGCGACGTCGGCGATGCGCGGCCGGTGTCGTCGACGCTCCAATGCCTTCCTCCAGCGGGGACGAGGCTGGTCCCCGGCGCCGGCAGCCGGGCCGCCATCCTCCACGGCGCCGATCGGCTGAACCGGTTTAGAAAACCGGTTTAGTGACAGTAGCGACGACGACAACTGGCGTCAATACCCGGGGGCAACGTTGCGTCCTTCACAATGCCCGCGTGGTTTCCGTGCGCGGCATGCCCTGGGGCATCGGGCTGTTCCTCGTCTACGCGTTGTTGCTGCTCGCCGGGGCCGCGCTCGCGCTGGGGCCTGTGGTCGAGCGGGCAATCCTCATCCCGATCACGTTCGAGGGCATCGTCCTGATGGCGCTCCTGGCCTACACGATCTTCACCATCACGCTGGTCCTCCAGCGCAAGGTGGCGGCTCGAGGGCTGTCGCTGGGACTCGTCAGCCTGACCGTGCCGGCGATCCCGCTGGCGCTGCTTTGGGGCCAGGCCATCGTGGCGGTCTTCCTCGCGACGCTCGGCCTGCTGCTGTATCGGGGGCTTCGGGCGCCGCGCGCGCGCGGCTGGCTGGATCAGACGTGACCGTGCGCGTCGCGCACGGGTCGGGCTTCGAGCCGGGTTCGCGGCCGATCTGGCAGACTCTTGCGCCCATCCCCAGATGACCAATCTTCCTCAAGCGAGGCTGACCCCTTGACCACGCCCCCGCGTCGACCGACTCCGGCAGCCCGGGGCACAAGACGCTCCAGGAGACCTGCGCCGCGCAGCCAGCCGTTCATGGAGCGCAACCGCTCGAAGCTCCTGTGGGGCGTGGCCGGCCTGGTGTTCGTGCTGCTCGTCGGGATGGCCTACCTCAGTTTCACCCGCGCGACCTACGCCTGCACCAACGTCTTCGACCCGTCGCCGGCGCCCCCGTGGGTCGCACCGTCGCCGGTCCCGGTCGCGAGCGGCGCGTCACCCGCCCCCGCCGTCACACCGCCGGCGCCGGGCTTCGTCCAGCCGGACATGGGCCACCTGCACGAGAACCCCGGCAGCACGGTCACCTACCGCTACTGCCCACCGGCGAGCGGCAAGCACTACAACAGCTCCGGGCAGGGCCCCATCCGAGGCGGCCTGTACGGGCCGGGCGACCAGGCGGTGCCGCCTGGCTGGGTCCACAACCTCGAGCACGGCGCGATCGTGCTCTTGTACTCGTGCAAGGCGCCCGAGGGCCAGACGGCGCCCGCCTGTACGGACGAGGGCCAGCAACAGCTCGAGGACCTGCTCGCGAGATGGCCGGACAGCCCGGTCTGCAAGATCCCCAAGGGCTTGCTGACACCCGTCATCGCCCGGTTCGACGACCTGGCGACGAACTACGCGGCGCTCGTCTGGGACTTCGTCCTGCCCATGGCCGAGATCGACGAGGCCCTGCTCTTCGAGTTCTACGCCCGCAACGGCGAGCAGCTGAACCCCGAGCCGCAGTGCCCCCAGCCGACGCCGACGCCCGGGCCCGCGACGCCGACGCCGGCGCCAACGGCCTCGCCCGTGGCTTCCCCGGCAGCCTCGCCCGCCGGTTCGCCGGCTCCAGCGAGCACCGGGAGCGCGGCGCCCGCCGCGACCACCGCGCCCTAGCCGAACAGCCGGCACCGAGCTCCCTGATGCTGGCCCTCGTCAAGGTCGCAGCGGGTCCCGGGCTCGAGCTTCGCGAGGTTCCACGCCCGGCGGTCGGGATCAACGACGTCCTCATCCAGGTCCACAAGACCGGGATCTGCGGCACGGACCTGCACATCGATGCCTGGGACAACTGGGCGTCCGAGACCCTCAGGCCGCCGCTCGTCATCGGGCACGAGTTCGTCGGCGAGATCGTCGAGGTCGGCTCGAACGTCAGCGACTTCCATCCTGGGGATCTCGTGAGCGGCGAGGGTCACGTGACCTGCGGACGCTGCCGGCACTGCATGGCCGGTCAGCGCCACCTGTGCGCGAACACGGTCGGCCTCGGCGTCGGCCGCGACGGCGCCTTCGCGGAGTACGTGGCCCTCCCGATGACCAACATCTGGCACCACTGGGCCGGGATCGACGAGGAGGTGGCGGCGATCTTCGACCCGTTCGGGAACGCGGTCCACACGGCCCTGGCGTTCGAGGTCCACGGCGAGGATGTCCTCATCTCCGGCGCCGGCCCGATCGGGCTGATGGCGATCGGCGTCGTCCGCCACGCGGGCGCCCGTCACGTCGTCGTGTCCGAGCCCAACGCCTTCCGCCGCGCGCTCGCCGAGAAGATGGGCGCGACGACGACCGTCGACCCGACGGAGCGCGATCTCAAGGACGTCCAACGAGAGCTCGGCATGGTCGAAGGCTTCGACGTCGCGCTGGAGATGTCCGGCAACGCGGTCGCGCTGCGCTCGGCGATCTCGAACATGGCCCACGGCGGTCGGATCGCCCAGCTCGGCATCCCGACGTCCGAGATCACCCTGGACGTCAACGCCCTCGTCTTCAACCAGCTGACCATCCGGGGCATCTACGGTCGCGAGATGTACGAGACCTGGTACCAGTCGGCGGTCCTCGTGAGCGCCGGTCTCGACATCACCCCCGTGATCACCCATCGCTTCCCGCACACGGAGTTCGAGTCGGCGTTCGCGGCTGCAAGGTCCGGCGACTCCGGGAAGGTCATCATGGACTGGCAACCATGACGACCACGAGCCGCAGGAACCCGCTGGGCTTCATCGCCGACGAGATCGACGATCTCAAGGCGAAGCATCTGTACCGGCCGCTCCGCGTGATGAGCGCCGCCCAGGGGCCGGTCACGGTCGTGGACGGTCGCGAGGTCATCTCGCTGAGCTCCAACGACTACCTCGGGCTGACCCATCACCCGCGCCTCCGCGACGCCGCGCTCCGGGCGATCGGCGAGTTCGGCGTCGGGTCGGGCGCCGTCCGAACGATCGCTGGCACGATGGCGGAGCACGAGCAGCTCGAGGCGGAGCTCGCCGAGTTCAAGGGCACCGAGGCGGTCCTGACGTTCCAGTCGGGGTTCACCGCGAACACCGGCGTCATCCCGACGATCACCGGCGAGCAGGACATGATCGTCTCCGACGCGCTCAACCATGCCTCGATCATCGACGGGATGCGGCTCTCCAAGGCGCCGCGCAAGGTCTTCCCCCACGCGGACGTCGCGGCGCTCCGCGAGATCCTCCGCGAGGCCGCGGAGAAGGGCCGCCCGGACGGCTCCGGACCGTACCGCCTGATCCTCGTCGTGACTGACGGCGTCTTCTCGATGGACGGCGACATCGCGCCGCTGCCGGGGATCGTGGAGGCGGCGGAGGAAGTGGGCGCCGCGGTGTTCGTCGACGACGCCCACGCGTCGGGCGTGCTCGGCAAGGACGGTCGGGGGTCGGTCGACCATTTCGGGCTCAAGGGCCGGGTGGATATCCAGGTCGGGACGATGTCGAAGGCGATGGGCGTCCTCGGCGGCTATGTAGCGAGCACCACGGCCGTGCGCGAGCTGCTGATCCAGCGGGCCCGACCGTTCCTGTTCTCGACCTCTCACCCCCCGGCCGACGCGGCCGCCTGTCGCGAGGCGATCCGGGTCATGCTGGAGGAGCCGTGGCGAATCGAGCGGCTCTGGGCCAGCACGAAGCGCTTCAAGGCGGAGCTGACCCGGCTGGGCTTCGACACGGGCCGCTCCGAGACCCCGATCACGCCGATCATCACCGGTGACTCCGAGTCCGCGATCCGGTTCTCGGGCCGGCTGTTCGAGGAGGGCGTGTTCGCGACGTCGGTCGTCTTCCCGACCGTGGCCCTCGACCAGGCCCGCCTCCGGACGATCGTGACCGCGGCGCTGACCGACGAGCACCTCGATCAGGCGCTCGAGGCCTTCGCCCGGGTCGGAAAGGAACTGGCACTCATCGGATGAAGGCGCTGGCAATGGACGCTCCGAGGTCGACGGCGGAGCCCCGCAACGCCATTCGCCCGAGGATGTGACGGCCAACTTCCCGGTCCTGCCCGGCGTCGACCACCAGGCGCGAAACGTCCCGCTCGACGCCCACCTCCACACCGACCAGTCGCCGGACAGTGCCGTCCCGATCGACGTCTACGCCGCGCAGGCCGTCGCGCGCGGCATCCCCGAGATCGCGATCACCGACCACGTCGACTTCGATCCGCGCGACCCGGCCTACGAGTACACCCGCTACGAGGACCGCGAGCGGACGGTTCGAGACGCCGCGGAGCGCTGGGCCAAACAGGGCGTGACCATCCGCTTCGGCGCCGAGCTCACCTACAACCGCAAGTGGGACGCCGACGTCCGCGACCACCTCAAGCGCCATCGCTACGACTACGTCATCGGCTCCGTCCACGACTGGCCAGAGTCGCCGTACTGGCCGTCTCGCGTCCGGTCGTTCATCGCGGACCGCCCGCTCGACGAGATCCTGGAGCCGTACTACGCGGAGATCATCGCGGCGGCGCGGTCCGGCCTGTTCGACACGATCGGCCACCTCGACGTGGTCAAGCGCTACCTCCACCCGATGATCACCTCGGCGGATCTCGCCGAGCGACCCGACCTCCAGGAGCCGGCCCTCAAGGCGATCATCGAGTCCGGAACGGTGCTCGAAGTCAACAGCAGTGGCTTGAGATATCCGGGTGCCGAGACGTATCCTTCCGCGACCGTCGTTGCACGGTATCGCGAGCTGGGGGGAGAGCGAGTGGTTGTGGGATCGGATGCCCACTCCCGGGGGTCATTCGCCGCACGATTGGACGAGTCGTACCGCCACCTGGCGGCGGCCGGTTTCGAGGCGCTGACGTTCCGGCGGGGTGCGGAGCGGGTGCGGATCCAGGTGTCCGGCGGCACCTCGATCAGTACCGTTGACTCCTTGCACACCTAACGTCCGGTACGGATCGTTCGTTTACCAATGGACGACGACACGCTTGATCGGCTCGTCGCGGACGCCAAGGCGGGCAACGCCGAGGCGTTCGGGGCGATCTTCGATGCCTACGCCGGGCCGATCCATCGGTTCATCGCCAGCCGCGTCAATCGCCCGAGCGACGCGGAGGACCTGACGCAGCTCGTCTTCGTCAAGGCCCTGGAAGCCCTGCCTCGGTACGAGGCGCGGGGCATCCCGTTCGGGGGCTGGCTCTTCCGGCTGGCCAGGAACGCGATCATCGATCAGATCCGGACGCGCAAGGACCACCTCTCCCTCGTGGCAGCGGTGACTCGGGAGACCGACGATCCAGGCCCAGAGGCGCGAGCGGCCCTCCAGGACGACCTCGACAGGGTCGCCATGGCGCTACGGGACCTGACCGAGGACCAACGAGAGGTCATCGAGCTGCGCTTCTTCGCCGGGCTTTCCGTTCTCGAGGCTGCCGAAGCGATGGGTCGCCAGGAAGGCACCATCCGGGGCCTCCAGTTCCGCGCGATCGCGGCCCTCCGCCGGTCGCTCGGGATCGAGATCGCCGCACACGCGCCGTCGCCGGGAGCCGCGGGTGCCGGTGTCGCCGCCGTGCAGGTGCGCTCGTGAGCTCCTACCAGCACCCCGACCTGGTTGCGCTCGACGAGGTTGAGGACATCCTCGAGGCCTACGCGGAGGCGCGCCTCACCCCCACCAATCCGATCCTTGCGCGGATGCGCGCCACGGTCATGACCGAAGCGGCCGCCTACGCAGCCCTACGCGCCGCAGAGCGCCGGCAGGTCGAGGCGGCGACGGTCGAGGTTGCCGCACCGCGCCGCTTCGGGTTCCCCCGGTTGACCGTTGCGAGCTTCGCCCGCCCCGCGTTCGCCATGGGGTTTGCCTTCATGCTCGCGCTCGGCACCGGTGCCGCGGTGACCGCGGCGCCCCCCGGCAGCCCGTTCTACAACACGCGCGTCGCACTCGAGGTCCTGTTCCTCCCGACCCAGATCGATGCCCGGCTCGCGTCGCACGAGCAACATCTCGAGGAACGGCTCGCGGAGGCCGAGGCCGCCGCGGCCAGGGGTGACGCGAACGCCCTCGCAGCGGCCCTCGCCGCATTCCAGGCCGAGCTCGATGCGACGATCTCCGACGCCGGTGACGACTTCGCCCGACTGGAGCAGTTCCAGGCCGTCCTCGAGAAACACCTTGCCAAGCTCACGGCGCTGTCCGCCAGGCTGCCGACCGAGGTCGCCCGCCAGAACGCCGTGGAGCACGCGATCCAGGCGAGCGAGAAGGCCGTGACCGAGGTCAAGGAGAAGAAGCAGCACGCCAAGAACCGACCGTCCACGCCGCCGCGCCAGGAGCCGGACAGGCCCGACCGGCCTGATCGGCCCGACTTGCCGGAGCCGGCCAACCGGCCCTGAGGCCGCTGCCGGCGCCTGGCGGCGGCCGGACCACCCCCGGCCTCGGCTACCCTTCGCGCGATCCCCTGCACGGAGGACGCGTGGAGCACGCCACCGAGCCACCCGAGCCCGCTGAGGCTCCCGAGCCCGCTCCCAGCGGCGGCACGGCTGCGACCGGCGCTGCCGAGGATCCCGGTCCGACGCGCCGGGTGCGCCTTGCGGGGAAGGTCCGCAGCGCTCGCGCCAGCCGGCCCGCCGTGGTCGCCGCCCGCTGGCTCGGCGCCTTTCGGGATCCGGCGAACGTGCTGGTCGCGCTGTTCATCGTCGCGCTGCTCCTGCGGGTCGTTTGGCTCAACGAGCCGCGGAGCGGGTTGATCTTCGACGAGGCCTACTACGTCAACGCGGCTCGGGTCATCCTCGACCTCCCGGCGACGAGCCACTATGCCGACAGCGCACCCGGCTTCGACCCAAACACCGAGCACCCGGCCCTCGGGAAGCTGCTCATCGCCGCCTCGATGTCCGTGTTCGGGGACAACAGCGTCGCCTGGCGCCTGCCGAGCGTGCTCTTCGGAATGATCGCCCTCCTGGCGGTCTACCTGATCGCCCGCGACACCTCGAAGTCGACCTGGCTGCCGGTGCTGGTGACGGGCCTGGTCGCGTTCGACAACCTGACGTTCGTCCACGGTCGGATCGGGACGCTCGACATCCTCGTCCTCGCGCCCCTGCTCCTGGGGTCGTGGCTGGCGATCCGCAAACGCTGGATCCTTGCCGGGGTCGTGATGGGGATCGCGTTGCTGATCAAGATCACCGCGATCTACGGGATCGGCGCGGTCCTGCTCTACCTGCTCATGACCGAGGGCGTCGAGTGGTACCGGGCCCGCCGTCGTCCGCGTCTCGACGACGTTCGAGGGCCCATCGGGTTCGTCGTGATCACCCTGTCGATCATGCTCGGGGGCCTGACTCTCCTCGACGCGACCCTGTCGCAGTTCCCGTCACCGGTCGACCACATCGCCCGGATCATCACCTACGGCGCGAACCTGAAGGCCCCGTTCACGGTCGGAATCTGCCCGGAGCTGGACAGCAAGCCGTGGCAGTGGATCTTCAATGACTGCGAGATCGGCTACTACCGGACCGACGTCACCGTGAGGGCGGAAGGCGAGATCGTCAACAAGTTCTCATCGATCGACTTTCGGGGCGCGCTCAACCCACTCCTCGCGAGCGCCATCCCGATGGCCGCGTTGTTCACCGCCTGGTACGCGTGGAAGACCCGCGATCGCCTCGCCGTGTGGGCCGTGGCCTGGGGCGCGGCAAACTACGGTCCGTACGTTCTGCTGGCGCTCCTGACGCCCCGGATCATGTACATCTACTACGTGCTGCCGCTCGTCCCGGCCGCGGCGATCGGCCTGGCCCTCCTGCTGACCCGCGCAGGGCTGCCGAAACCCGTCCGCTGGGGCTTCCTGGTCGCGTACGCCGCCGGCTTCGTGGCGCTCTTCCCGTTCCGGCAGATCCCGTGACGGCTGCCGGCGGCGTCGCCGAGGCCACCGGCGCCCCCGAGGTTTCGAGGGTCCGCGAGCTCGCCGGCGCGCTGCTCGTCTACCTGATGCTCGCGTTCCTCTTCACCTCGAAGGCCTGGCAGGACCCGATCAACACCTGGATCGGCCGCTGCTGTGACCCCCAGCAGTTCATGTGGTTCCTGGCATGGCCGGCGACGGCGCTGGAGCTGGGGCAGAACCCCCTGCTCACAGATCGGCTCAACGCCCCGGAAGGCGCGAATCTCATGTGGAACGCCGCGATGCCGCTGCTCGGGCTGGTCTTCTCGCCGCTGACCCATGGCCTCGGCCCGATCCTCGCCTACAACATCGCCGTCGTGGCGGGGATCGCGCTCAGCGGCCTGGCCTGCTTCGCCGCGCTCCGGCGCTACACGGATCGGCCGCTCGGGCCGCTCGTCGGCGGCGCGCTGTACGCCTTCTCCCCGTTCGTCGTGTCGCACACGGCGCTCCACCTCAACATGGTTCATGTCTGGGCGCCGCCGCTGTTCCTGATCCTCCTCGACGAGATTGCCGTACGCCGGCGACACCGTCCGGAGGTGCTCGGCGCGGCCCTCGGTATCGTCGGCGCGATCCAGCTGCTGACGTTCGAGGAGCTCCTCGCGACCAGCGCCCTTGCCGGCCTGCTGCTGGTGCTGGTCATGGCGATCGTCGTCTATGAGCGGGGGCCGGTCTTCGAATCTACGGGCCGCCTGCTTCGGGCGGTGATTCCAGGCGTCGCCACGTTTCTCCTGATCGGCGGCCTGCCACTGGCCGTCCAGTTCTTCGGTCCCCAGCAGCTCCACGGCCAGGTCCAGCCGCCGGCCGTGTTCTCCACGGACCTGCTAAACGTCATCGTGCCGACCGACTACACGCTGATCGCGCCGGACCAGGCCCAGGTCCTGTCCGACGAGTTCAGCGGCCTTCACCACGAGGCGACGGGCTACATCGGGCTGCCGATGCTCCTGGTGCTCGCGTGGATCCTGTTCGAGCTGCGCCGCGACCGGCGGGTGGTCGTCGCCGGGCTGATGGGGATCATCCTGCTGGCGCTGTCGCTCGGCCCGGACATCTTCGTCGGGACGGAGCGCTGGCGCGTGTTCACGCCCTGGGAGCCCATTGGGAGCCAGCCGTTGATCGAGCACGCCCTACCCGGGCGGATGACGCTCTACATGTGGCTCGCGATCCCCGTGATGCTGGCCATCGCCATCGATCGGGCCACGAGCCTCCGACGACGCGCCGGCGGCATGCGACTCGCCGCGATCGGCCTCGCCCTGGTCTTCCTGCTCCCGGCGCCGGCTGGGTCGTCCGACTCGCCGATCCCACCATTCTTCGACACGTGGGAGGAGCAGGGGATCGCCGACCACGAGGTCGTCCTGATTGCGCCCTGGTTCACGAACGGCGCCGGCGCCGATCCGATGCTCTGGACCGCCTACGCCAAGGCTCGGCCCCGAATGTACGAGGGCTACGTCTACGTGCCTGGCGACGAAGGAAAGCCCCAGTACGGACCATCTCCGGGTCGCCTGGCCCGGCTGATGATGGACGTCCAGGATCACGGGACCCGGCCAGTGTTGAGCGCCGAGGACCGAGCGGGGGCGATCAAGGAGCTGACGGACGTCGGCGTGGCGGTGGTGATCATCGGACCGCTGCGATATCGAACGGAGATGATCGAGCTCTTCACCAACCTGCTCGGCCGGCCGCCGCTCGAGGTGGACGGGGTCCAACTGTGGCGGGATGTGCAGGCTTCGATCGCGGCGGGCTGATCCAGGCGCCGGACACGAACAAAGGCCGGGGCCATGGCCCGGCCAGCGAGCGAGCGAACCATGAGGAAGTCCGGTCGGACAAAGAGAGAGGGCCCGGTTTCCCGGGCCCTCTTTCAGTGCTAGGTCAGGTCCCTGAGGGACTGCGGCTAGTCCTGGTCCTTCGCCTTCGCAGGCTTGAGGACGATGACGCTGCCGGCGAGAGCGCCGAGCGCCGCCAGGAGGAGCCACATGCCGCCGGACTGCTGGCCGGAGCCGGTCTCACCGAGCGTGTCGGTGGGCGGCTGGGTCGTGCTGTCCGAGACGGAGTCCGAGAAGCTCGTCGTCGAGGAGCTGGACTGGGAGTCGGTGGTCGACTCTTCGCTGCTCGAGAACGACGTGGTCGACTCGGTCGTGGACTCGGTCGTGGACTCGGTCGTGGACTCGGTCGTCGACTCGGT
This sequence comes from Candidatus Limnocylindrales bacterium, assembly GCA_046707905.1. Taxonomy (GTDB): domain Bacteria; phylum Chloroflexota; class Limnocylindria; order Limnocylindrales; family CSP1-4; genus UBA5189. The sequence continues at coordinate 4,028 of JBKKDM010000219.1, read as the reverse complement.
CGTCGACTCGGTCGTGGACTCGGTCGTGGACTCTTCGCTGCTCGAGAACGACGTGGTCGTCTCCTCGTCGTTGGCACAGACGTGGCTCACGTTGAGGTTGCCACCGTCGATGTCCGTCGAGGCGCTGTCGATGGTCGTGTCGCCATCGCCGCTGATGATCACGTAGAAGTGGAGCGTCGTGCTGTTCTTGTCGGCATCGGGCACGTCGGTGACCGAGTCCGTGCTGAAGACCGCGTCGAGGAGTGCCTCGTCGCTGTCCGGATCAGTGAGCACGAAGTGAACGCCGATCTCGCCGGCGCCCGGCTGCGTCTCGAAGTCCGTGCAGTCCTGGTCGAACGTGCTCAGGGCCGCGCCGACCTGGCCGGCGTTGAGATCCTCTGCGAGCGCGACGCCCACGACGCCCATTGCGAGGACGCCTGCGCCGACAATCGCCAGAAGTCGATTTCGCTTCATGAGTTTCGATATCCCTCCGCTGTATTCAGTCTTGGACCGGACCTGATGAGTCCGCCTCGTTGGTGGTACCGAAGTACTTCCGCCGAAGCATTCCCGTGACCCTCAATGGGTCAATTCGGGAGCGTAGTGTGCATCAGGGTCCTGTGGTCGTCTAGTACTTCCTTTGACACCCTAACTGCACAAAATGAACCTAGACCCGTGCGTTCCGACATGGAATTCGTTGCGTCCCGTCGACATTGCATCGCGCCAGGGTCAACCGGGGTGTGACTTCCGTTCCCGGTAGATCAACACCTGCTCAACACCAGGGGTGCGACGGGCGGTCAGTACCATGCCCGGGTGGTGACCTCGAGGGACCCGGCAACGACGACGCTCCGTAGCTCCGCGCGCGGGTCGGTCCGCGCGGCACTCGCGCGAGCGATCGATGCGGGACGGCTCCCGGACTCGCCCGAGGCCCGCGCCGTAGAGGTAGAGGTCGCGCGGCCAGCGAATCCGGAGCACGGCGACCTCGCCTCGAACGTCGCCCTGCGGCTCGCCAAGCCGATGCGGTTGGCGCCACCGGCGATCGCGGCGGCGCTCGTCGAGGAGCTGACCGCCGGCGCGATCGGCGCAGACGGGGCCATCGCGTCTGCCGAGGCGGCCGGTGCGGGATTCGTGAATCTCCGCCTCGGCGATGGGGCCCTGGAGACGATGCTCGATCGGGCCCGCCGAGACCCCGAGCGCTGGGGCCGCGTGGACGCGGCAACGAACGGGGCGGCCGGGCGACACGTGAACGTGGAGTTCGTCTCGGCCAACCCGACCGGGCCGCTCACCGTGGGCAACGCGCGCGGCGCGTTCGTCGGCGACCTGCTGTCGCGCGTGCTGGAGGCGGGCGGGCAGCGCGTCACGCGCGAGTACTACTTCAACGACTCGGGGGCCCAGGTCGCGAACCTCGGGAAGTCGATCATCGCCATCCGCGAGGGTCGCGAGGTCCCGGAGGATGGCTACCACGGCGAGTACGTGGTCGAGCTCGCCCCCGAGCTGCCGGCCGACGTCGCGCCCGCAACGATGTTGGAGGATGAGCGTGTGTGGGCGGTCGGGCGCTGGGCCTCGGATCGGATCCGGACCGGGATCGAGGCCTCGCTCGCCAACCTCGGCGTCCGGTTCGACGTCTGGACGACGGAGCAGAGCCTCTACGACGGCGGGTGGGTCGATCGTTCGCTCGAGAAGCTCCGCGCCGGCGGGCACCTCTACGAGCAGGATGGGGCGACCTGGTTCCGCTCCACGGCCTTCGGCGACGACAAGGATCGGGTCCTCATCAAGTCCGACGGCAACAAGACCTACTTCGCGGCAGACATCGGCTACGTCGCCGAGAAGTTCAGCCGGGGCTTCGACCACCTGATCTACATCTGGGGGGCCGACCACCACGGCACGGTCGCGCGCAACCGCAACGCCGCCGAGGCGATGGGCTTCGACAAGTCCCGGGTCGAGATGATCCTCACCGGTTGGGTCCACTTCGTCGAGGGCGGCAAGGAGCTCTCGATGTCGAAGCGCGCGGGCACCTTCATCGCCCTCGACGATCTCCTCGCCGAGCTGGGTGTCGACGCCGCCCGCTGGTACTTCGCGAGCCGGGGCGCGAACGTCAACATGGAGGTCGACCTGGAGGTCGCGAAGAAGCAGTCCAGCGAGAATCCCGTCTACTACGTGCAGTACGCGCACGCACGAATTGCCTCGATCCTGCGGAAGGCAGCGACGGCCGGCCTGGCGCCGGCGCCCGCCCTCGAGGGATCAGGGCTGCTGGCCGGCGGGCCGGAGGGCACGCTGGCGAGAATCGTCGCTCGCCTGCCGGAGGTGATCGAGGACGCGGCCTCGGCGCAGGAGACGCAGGGCGTTACCACGTACGCCACCGAGCTGGCTACCGCGTTCCACGCGTTCTACCGCGACGCGCGGGTCGTCGATCCCGACGCGCCGGCGCTGTCGGTCCAGCGCCTGGCCCTCGTGGATGCCACCCGAATCTCGCTTGCGAACGCCCTCGGGCTCCTGGGGATCTCCGCGCCCGACTCGATGTAGCGGGGCGCTCAGTCCCCGAGCGCCGCCAGGACATCTCCCGAGCGATCACCAACGGCAACCAGCACGGTCCGAAGGCCATCGGAGGCGACGACGCCCGCCGGTCTCTGCGCACCGACCGCCGAGGTGGCCGCGGCCTGGAACTCCGTGGCGTCGGCCGCCGTGTCCCACGTCGTGATCATCCCGACGGCAACGGCGCCGTTCGGTCCCCGGAGCATGACCAGTCGATCGCCGCCCCAGCCGGCGGCGGCCGCGATGGCCTCGGCACGGGGGACGCGGCCCAGGCTGAGCCAGATTCGCAGGACAAGCTCCCCGAGCGTGTCCTGCCCGGCAACGGTCCAGCCCGCACCCAGCGCCGTCTTCACCCGATCCGGGATCGTGACGCTCGTGGGTTCCTCGCGGACCAGGTACTTCTCGGGGTGGAGGATCTGCTCCGTGGAGCTGGGCGGGGCGTCGTACACGGCTTCGAGCGCTTCGTAGCCGTCTGTCGCGGTGCTCGCGGTCACGAACGCCAGGCCGTCCTGGTACGGAAAGATCGCGGTCTCCCGGATGTACGGCGGCGCATTCTGCAGCGCCTCGAGGGCCTTCGGATCTAGCGAAGAGCCGATCAGCTGGCCGAGCTGCTCCGGCGTGAGGTTGGTGAGCATCCACTGGCTCTGGATCGAGACGGCGTCGCCCTCAACCAGGGCCAGGTGCGCGAGCTGCCGGTCGCTTTGGTCGATGCTGTCCAGCCCCAGCGAATTCAGATCGATGGCCTGGTCCTGGAGCTGATGGGTGAACTCGTGCGCGTACGTGACCAGCTCGGTCGGGCCCAGGCCACCCGAGCGACTCACGACGAACAGCTCGTCCTTGTCCGGGGAGTAGTAGCCGGCGACCTGGCCGGTCTGGAAGTCGAGCATCGTCGTCCGGATGCTCGTCCCCGCGGGCAGAAGGCCGAAGGTGATCAGGAGGTCCTCGGCGAGCCTGAGCTCGTCCGGGGTGTTCTCGCGATCGAACTCGGCGCTCAGCGCGGCCCGCAGGTCGGCGGCGTCGAGCGCGACCGGCTCCACCGCCTTCGTCGGCTCGAGGCCGCGGAGGGCGATGACCTGGGTTCGGATCCCGGCGTAGATCTCGGCGGCGGGACGGGGGTCGCCCGTCGGGGTCGCGGGCGGTGGCGACGCAGTGGGGACGGCGTTCTGGCAGCCGGCCGCCACCAGGAGCGCGGCGACGGCGATCTGCGGGACGCGGCGGGACGCAGGAGTGGAGCGCATCGGGCGGCGATCCTACCGGGCCACGCGGCCGCCGTCCCCCGGACGATCGGTCCGTTGGGGTTTCTTAATCGGATGGAACCTTGGGTCTGAACCGCGCGGGCATAGTCTCAGTGACGGACGAACCTTCGAGGTTCCATCCTCCCTCCCTCCGACCGGGAGCACCGATTGGGCAGGTGCTCCCGGTCTTTTCATGTCCCGCGTTCTCCCGCAGGCGCCGGTCGGCCGGGCGCGCTCCGCCCTCCCTGCGTGAACTTCGTTCCCGATGGTCGGGCTGCCCGCGCC
>JBKKDM010000218.1:0-2550 GCA_046707905.1 Candidatus Limnocylindrales bacterium | reverse complement strand
TCGGACGTTCGAGTTCACGGGCTCGATCGCGGCCACCGTCGTCTACTCCGCGATCAGCAATTGAGGAGGATGAGATGAGAGCGCGGCGGGGCGTCTACGCCACCATCTTCCTCGTCGCCGCGCTCGGCGCCAGCGCGCTCGTCTACTTCGCCCAGCCACGAAACGGGATCGTCCGCGCCAAGGTCGACATCGCCGTCCTCACGCCGATCACCGCCGAAATGGTCGAGGTCGTCACCGTCAGCCCGGCCGACGCCCCGGCGAATGCCGCGCGCAGCCTCGATGCCGTCGTCGGCCGCTACACGACCGTCGGGATCCAGGCCGGTCAGGATGTCGATGTCCGCGTCCTCGAAACGAACCCGGGTCAGCGCGCGTTCGGCTTCGGTGCGCCGCTCCTGGTCGGGCAGGTCGCCTTCGCCCTGCCAGTCGAGCCCGGTCAGGCGGTCGGCGGCGCGCTCGCGGCGGGCGCGCGGGTCGACGTCGTGGCCGTGCCGAACGCGCTCAAGTCGCAGGGCTCGGGCGCCGACTCGCCGTCCGCCGTCCTCCTCGGCCAGGGCCTCGTCGTGCTGACGATCCGCACGCCAGAGGGCCGTCAGCTGACAGATGTGCCGGACTCCGGCCGGGGCAGCGTCGTCATCCCGCCAAAGCTCGGCTCGGTCGTAGTCGCCATCCCTGCGGCCCGGCTCGTGGACTTCGCCGAGGCCGCGTTGAGCTCGACCTTCTACATCGCGCTCAGCCCGGTTGCCGCGCCGTGAGATCACCCCTCGCCGTGGTACGCGGCAGGTCGCCGACAGCCGACGCTCAGCCGCCGGCCTGGCCGGAGGCCGTCGCCCAGGCCGACACCTTCCGGGTTGGGGACCAGCTGTGCGGCGGGTTCGAGCTCGCCCCATTCAACCTCGAACTGATGGCCGACGCCGAGCGCGAGGCAACGCTGGACAACCTGGCCGCGCTCTATGACGCCATCCCAGGGCCGTTCCAGCTGCTGTCGGTCCCGACCGATCGGACGCCGGCGGAGCACGTTGCCGCCATCAAGCCCGCCGTCGACGGCCCAGGCGAACGGGTCTTCCGGCCCTACGTCGCGACGTACCACGAGATCTGCGCGACTCCCGCCCGGCCGCCTCGACGGACGACGCTGATTGTCCACGCCGCGACCGAGGCCCAGCTCGCCCGCACCAGCGACCTCATCCGGAGGGTCGCCGAGGAACGCGGCCTGGTGGCCCACGCCATCGCCGGTGCTGCGATTGCCGCGATCTGGTCGGGGATCGCTCGGTCCGGGGCGACGTACAAGATCAGGCCGGGGTTCGCGGAGGGTCCGTCGCTCGTCGCCGCGCTCCATCTCGGGCGCCGCTGGCCGGCCGAGGTCCGGCCGGGCTGGCTCACTGGCCTGCTCGCCGTCGACGGCGTCGCCACGGTGTCGATGCGCGTTCGCCCGCTCTCGCGTGTCGAGGCGATGACCTTCATGACGACCCGGTTGCGGGTGGTTCGCGCTGGTGAGCGGTTGGCGGCCGAACGGGGCGAGGTCAGTGATGTCGAACGCGAGCGACTCGACGCGACCGCCGTCGCCGCTCGGCGGTCGGTCGCCGCCGGCGCCGGTCGGATCTACTTCGTGGACACGGTCCTGCTCCTCGAGGCTCCCCATCACGCCCTGCTTGCGGAGCGCCTCGAGACCGTCCGGCTCGAGGCACGCAGCGTTGGGGTCGAAGTCGAGACCGCGACGCTGCGCATCGGTCACGCCTGGGCCTCGGCCCTGCCGGGCCCACGATCCGGACCTATCTGCGAGCGGAGCCTCGACAGCGCCAGCCTCGCGGCCGCGCTTCTCCACTCGGCATCCGAGCTATACGAGCCCAGCGGTCACCTGTACGGACGGGCGCGCACGAGCGGCGCACCGATCGTCCTCGACCGGTTCGCCCATGCCAGCCACAACGCCATCGTTCTGGGTCAGACGGGGACCGGCAAGACGATGTTCACGGGCGCCGAGATGGCACGGTGTTTCATGCGCGGGATCCGGGTCATGGCCGTCGACCCGCTCGGCGACTACCGCCGTCTCACCGAGACACTGCGCGGGACCTACGTCGAGCTCGGGGCGGGCGGTGGGCTCAACCCCTTGGCGATGAACGCCGGCGGAAGCGAGGGTGCCTTCGCCGCTAAGCTCGCGCTGCTGAGCCGGCTCGCCGGCGCCATGGCGGGCGGCCTCTCGCGCGATGAGCGACCGGCGCTCGACCGAGCGCTCCGGGCGACGTACGAGGCGGCCGGCATCGGACCCGACCCGGCGAGCCACGAACGGCGCCCGCCGACCCTGGCCACCCTCGTCGAGCGCCTCGCCGAGATGCCTGGAGGCCAAGCCCTGGCCCACCGGCTCGAGCGCTGGGCGACGGGTTCACTGGCGGCGATCTTCGCGGCCGACGCTGCCTTGCCACGTGATGAGCGGCTTCTCGTCGTCGGGCTCGCGGCGATCGGCGACCCGGAGGTGCGCGACGTCGCCCAACTCGCCGCGCTCGGCGTCCTGTGGGATGCCGTGCGGTCGGACCTCAGGCCCAAGCTTGTCGTCGTCGA
>JBKKDM010000217.1:0-13462 GCA_046707905.1 Candidatus Limnocylindrales bacterium | reverse complement strand
GACCGGTTCGCGAAGATCGCGGAGGCCTACGGCGCCTCGGTCGACAAGGTTGCCGCCGAGTGGGGCTGGGCGGCCGCGCCGGACGAGGTCCGCGAGCGCGTCTCGGCCGCGGGCGGCGACTACAGGGCCGTGCTCCTGACCCACAACGAGACCTCGACCGGCGTCATGAACCCGATCCCCGAGCTCGCCGCGGCGATCCGCGACGCAGCGCCGGACGCGCTGATCCTGGTCGACACCGTGTCGTCGCTCGGCGCCGTCCCGTTCGAGATGGATGCCTGGGGGATCGACGTGGTGGCCACGGCCTCGCAGAAGGCGTGGATGGCGGCGCCCGGCCTGGCGATGGTCGCGGCCTCGGAGCGGGCGCGCGCGGCCATGGAGACCGCGAAGATGCCGCGCTTCTACCTCGACCTTCGAAAGCACTTCGACGCGATGGCGACCGGCGAGACGCCGTGGACGCCCGCCATTGCGGTGGCATTCCAGGTCGACGAGGGCATCCGCCTCATGGAGACCGAGGGCATGGCCGCGGTCTTCGCTCGTCACGTCGCGTGCGCGGCGGCGGCGCAGGCGGGCCTCCAGGGCCTCGGGTTCGAGCTCCTCGCCGAGCCGGCCCATCGCTCCAAGACCGTGTCCGCCGCGTGGGTCCCCGACGGCCTCGATTGGAAGGCCTTCAACACCGAGATCAAGCGTCGCCAGCTTGTTCTCGCGGGCGGGCAGGGCAAGCTCACGGGCAAGGTCTTCCGGCTCGGGCACCTGGGTTCCGTGACGGTCGACGAGATCGTCGAGGCGATCGACACGCTCGAGGCGGTCTCGATCGAGTGGGGCCGCGCTGTCGAGCGCGGTGCCGCCGTCGCAGCAGCGCAGCGGGCGGCGGCCGAGGCCGCGCTCCAGCCGGCTTGACGGTCGACGAGGCGCTCGAGCGGCAGTCCGGCGCGCGCACCGCGCGATCCGGCGCCACGGGCGCGCCGGCCCGGATCCTGGTCGCCGAGGCGATCGCGCCCGAGGGCCTCGACGCCCTCCGCGCGGCCGGTCACGAGGTCGTCGTCCGGACGGGCCTCACGTCCGACGAGTTGCGCGCGGTCGTCGGTGAGATGGACGCGCTCATCGTTCGCAGCCAGGTCGCGGTCGACGCCGCGCTGATCGCGGCAGGTGCGCGGCTCCAGGTCATCGGCCGCGCCGGGGTTGGCGTCGACAACGTCGACCTCGAGGCGGCGACACGAGCCGGGATCACCGTCGTCAACGCCCCGACCGGCAATACCATCGCCGCCGCCGAGCACACGCTCGCGCTGCTGCTCGCGCTGGCCCGCCGGGTGGCCTCCGCGGACGCGTCGGTGCGGCGCGGCGAGTGGGCCCGCAAGCAGCACGAGGGAGTCCAGCTCGGCGGGCGGACCCTCGGGATCATCGGGCTCGGGAAGATCGGCATGGCCGTCGCGGAGCGGGCACGCGGCCTCGGGATGACCCTCCTCGGGACCGATCCGTTCGTCACACCGGAGCAGGCGGCACTCCGCGGGGTGGAGCTTGTCGACATGGACAGCCTGCTCGAGCGCTCTGACGCCATCACGGTCCACGTGCCCCTCGGGCGTGGCACGACCGGGCTCATCGGCGAGAAGGCGATCCGGCAGATGAAGCCGGGGGCGTTCGTGCTGAACGTTGCCCGCGGGGGCGTCATCGACGAAGCCGCGGTCGCGACGGCGTTGCGCGAGGGCCGGCTCGGGGGCGCCGGCATCGATGTCTTCGAGCAGGAGCCACCGACCGGCTCGCCGCTCCTTGATGCGCCGTACACGGTCCTGACGCCGCACCTCGGGGCGTCGACGGCGGAGGCCCAGGTCGCCGTCGCGGAGGAGATCGCCGAGCAGGTGCTCGACATCCTCGCGGGGCGGCCCGCGAGCTACGCCGTCAACGCGCCGCTGCTGAGCCCGGAGGCGGAGCAGACCATTGGGCCGTACCTGCCGCTCGCGGAGACGCTCGGGCGGTTTCTGGCGCAGTTCGCACGCGGCGGGCTCGGCGGGCTCACGATCGAGGTGGCCGGCGACCTGGCGCGAGCCGAGCTCGGGCCCCTGACCGCGGCCGTCCTGCGCGGCGTCCTCGAGACGGCGACGACGGAGCGGGTCAACCTCGTCAACGCTGGGATGCTCGCGAAGGCCCGCGGGATCGCCGTCACGGAGCGCAAGACCGCCGAAGCCGGCGGCTTCAGCGCGACGATCACGGTGTCGACCGGGAGCGGAGCGGCCCACGTGGCCGTCGGCGGCACGGTCGCGGGCGGCGAGGAGCGACTGGTCCGCCTGAACGACTACCGCCTCGACATGGCCCCGTCGGACATCATCCTGATCACCCGCCACCGCGACCGACCGGGCACGATCGGGCGGCTCGGGCAGCTGCTCGGGACGGCCGACGTCAACATCAACGCGATGCACGTGGCGCGGACGGCGCCGCGAGCCGATGCGCTGATGGTCCTGACCGTCGACGACGATGTCAGCCCGGCGCTCGAGGCCGCGATCCGCGCCGACGAGGGCGTGATGGATCTCTGGGTGATCCGGCTCGGGCCCCTCCGATGAGCGACGCGGCCACGCCGCCGCAGGAGCTGCCCGCCGTCGAGCCGGCACCTGGCGAGCCCACGCCACCGATCATCCCCGACGGCCTCGACGCCGTCGTCGCGTTCGTCCGGCACGGGGAGTCGCAGTGGGTCGCCGAAGGCCGCTTCCAGGGCCAGGGGGACCCGCCACTCTCGGAGCTCGGGCAGCGGCAGGCGCTCCTCACCGCTCGCCGGCTCGCGCGTCGCGCCCGACGGCCCGCGCTGCCCCTGCCCGCCGGGCCGCCGCAGGCGATCGTCCACTCGCCCCTGGCCCGCGCCGCGGAGACCGCGACGCTCATCGGCCGGGCGATCAACGGAGGCCGCGGCGAGGACGCGATCGCCTCCGCGGTTCCGCTGCTGCCCGAGCCCGGCCTGCTCGAGATCGGGCAGGGCGAGTGGGAGGGCCTGCCCGGCGCGGAGGTCGTCGAGCGCTGGGGAGAGCTGCTCGAGAAGTGGCGGCACGACCCGCTGACCGCGTGGGCCCCGGGCGGCGAATCGATCGCCGAGGTTGACGCGCGGGTGCGAATCGCCCTCCGGCGCCTGCTCGGCGACCTCGCGACCGATGCCCCGGCGCCGGTCGCCGGCCGGTCCCAGGTTCTTGGCTACGGCGACGTGCCGGCGGACGAACCCTGGTCGATCGTGGTCGCCCACGACGGCGTCTTCAAGGTCGCGCTCCTGGCGCTGCTCGACTACCCGCTCGCACGGTTCTGGACGCTGCCGTTCGCGCTCTGCGGGATCAGCGTCGTCGAGATCCGGGGCGGGCGGCCGCGTCTCCGCCTCCATAACGCGACCGACCACCTGTCCGGGGTCGAGGCGGTCGACGCCGAGGCCCAGGCCCGGGAGGCGGAGCGCCGCCGGAGCGGGGCGCTCTAGGAAGCCTCGCCGAGGAGACCGCGCCCGCGGCGCGCGAGGCACCGAAGCGGGCTAGCTGCGCCGCCGGAAGCGGTTGAGCCCGCGTCGCACGACCACCCTGAGGATGGCCAGCCGGAGCCGGTGGTAGGCCTGCGCGATCCGATGCAGCCGATCGGGAGCCAGGTCGCGGCGACCGTACGCCACCTCGACCTTCGCCCGGGCGATCGTCGTCAGCTCCACGCGAGCCATCGGCACCTCGTCGCCGAGGGCGCCGGCGTACTCGTAGACGGTCTGCGACGGCCGCGGCCCCAGTCCGAATCGCGCCGCCAGGCCCGCCAGCGAGCCCCACGCCTGGTCGGGATGCATCGGGCGGCTCGGAACCCTTCGGTACGCGGCGAGCGCGAGGGCCCCCACGCCCACCAGGAGGATCAGCGCGATCGCGATGAACGGCCCGATCCCGATCGGCGCCGAGCCGTTGCCGGCCGTCACCGGCGGGAGCGTCGCGCCCCCGCTGCCGGGCGGCCGGGACTGGAGGCTCAGGCTGGGGCGCGGCGTGGACGGCCCGACGGACCCGGATGGCAGCGGGACGGGTTGGCCGATGCTCCCGGTCGGATCGAACTCGACCCAGCCATAGCCCGGGAAGTACACCTCGACCCACCAGTGCGCAAGCCAGCCCCCGACGAGCTCGATGTTCTCGGGTCCGCGGCTGTTGGGGTTGCTGAGGAAGCCGTAGGCGACCCGGGCCGGCACGTTGCTGGCCCGCAGCAGCGCGGCCATCGTTCCGGCGTAGTACTCGCAGTAGCCCTTCTTCATGATCGCGAAGCACTCGACCGTGGAGGCCGAGCCGCAGGCCTGGCGCTCATCGAGGACGTCCGGGTCGTACGTGAAGTTGGCGCCGTCCGAGAGGTAGCGCTCGATGGCCCGGGCCAGGTCGTAGGGGTTGTCCGGGTCGACGCCCTCGGGCGAATCGACCTGGGACTTGATCACCCTGAGCAGCTCTTCCGAGTTCGGGCCGAGCGCGTTGTTCGGCAGCTGGAGGTAGATGGCCTGAACCTCGATCGGGTAGTCGGTTCCCGCTGCCCGGAGCTGGGCCTCCGTGAGGGCGCCTGGCGTATCGTGCGAGACCGGGATGAGGGCGGTCACGCTGTACGGCCCGACGTCCTCGGTCGTCTCGACGGTCACGAACCAGCCATCGTCGCCGACCGTCTTCGCGATCGTCCCGCGATCGACGGAGGCGATGGCGTTCGGCCCGACGATCGTCTCGTCGCGGTAGGCCTCCGGGTTGATCGTGATCGTGATCTCGCGGCGACCCTGCGTCGGCGGCTGATCCGCGGTTCCCTGGAAGAGGCCGGTGCCGGCGGCGGAGGTGCCTTCGTTCGTCGTGCCCCATGACCAGCCGTACGTATCGAACTGGGCATAGGCGCCGGCGCGCCACTTGAACACGCCGTCCTCTCCAGGGGGTAGCTGGGCCTGGAAGGCGACCAGCTGGCTCGGATTCCACTTGCCCTGCGTCGTGGCCTTGTCGCCGAACGTCGGGCCACCCACGGCGATCGGGTCACCGCCGGGCGGTGCGATTGCCTGGAGGAACTGCGAAAGACCGGCCAGGTGCCTGGGCAGGTCTCGCCACAGGCCCTGGAGTGGTGCCGAGGACGCCGCCGTGGTCAGCACGATGGCGCCGAGGACAGCGGCGAGGATGAACGCCGCGCCGCCGTTGAGGTACAGCTTGCTGACCGCCGCGGGGTCGCCGATCTTGCGTCGAACCCAGGTGACCTCCTCCTCGAGCACATGGGTCCGGATGAGCAGGAGCAACGCGGCGGCGCTGAACAGGACCAGGAGCCACAGCTGGTCGTGCTGCGTCATGGCCATGTTGGCGAGCAGCACCAGGCCCAGGACGACGACCGCGTCGAGGGGCCGGCGGTGTCCGAAAATCGTGAAGCCCGCGAGCAGGCCGGCGCCCCACACGAGCGCGCCGAAGACCAGGTGGTAGTGGCCCTCCTGGAGCGTGTAGGGCAGGCGCAGGACCGCGAGATCGATCCAGACCTTCTGGACCACGTCGCCGGCGGCGAGCATCCGGGCCCCCAGGCCGGCGGGGTCCCATCCGGCGCGGATGCCTGGGACCTCGAGCACGAGGCCGCCCATGATCAGCGGCAGGAGGAGGCCCGCGAACAGCGCGCCGACGAAATGCGATCGCCAGCGGCCCCAGCCGACCTTGGCCCCGAAGAACCCGAAGGCCAGCCCGACGGCGCCGACGTAGAGCAGGAAGCCGCCATCGCCGCTGACCTCGCGCCGGGTCCACGACGCCTCGACGAACGACGCGCCGAGCGCGGTGACCATGGCCGCGGCGGCGAGGAACGTGACCCAGCCTTCGGCCGGCCGGCGCGGGATGCGCCCGAACGCCTCGCCGATGGCCTCGCCGGGGGTGAGCGCGGTCGGAGCGGCTCGGGCGGTCATGAGGCGAGAGCCTCGCCGAGGGGCTGGGTCGGGCCGACGCGGTACACGGCGATGTCGAACTCGGCGAGCGCGTGGCGGATCGCTCGCCACTGCTGGGCCGTGGCCGACGGCTCCGGGTCTGGCTCGTCCACCGCGAGGAAGCCGCCTTTCCGGCGCTCCTCCTCCAGGACCCGGCGCTCGAACGCGGGGACGTCCATCGTGATGACGACGCAGGCGACGCCGCGGGACTTGAGGGTCGCGAGCGGCTTGACCCAGGCGCGATCCAGCGATGGCGTGATGACGACGGTCGTCATGCCCCTCCGGATGCGCGAGACGGCCGTGGTCAGGGCCTCGGTGATCGGCGTGGCGCCGTCGCCCTCGACGGCGGCGAGGAGCTGCATGACCTTGAGGTGCTGGCGGCCGCCGCGGTCGGGCATCAGCTGCGCCAGGCGGTGGGCATTGACGGTCATGCCGACGGCCCGGTTCTCCACGAGGGCCTTGTCGGCGACGGCGGCGGCGGCCCGGACGCCGACCTCGATGGTCGACTCGTCGCCCGAGCCGAGCTGGACGCTCCGATCGAGGTCGAGGATGATCCAGGCATCGGCCGTCTGCTCGAGGTCGAACTCCTTGACCTGGATCTCGCCGTGGCGCGCGGTCGACTTCCAGTGGATCCGGTTGAATGCGTCGCCGGGGGCCCACGGCCGGACGGTCGAGACGAGCGGGGTGGACTGGAGTGTCCGCTCGCGCATCGCCTGGCTGCCGTCGAGGTTGGCCGACGGCAGCCGCCACAGTGGGATCGGCTCGAGCCGCGGGTAGACCGTCACGTTGATCCCCGACCCGACGGACGCGGAGGACTCGAAGAAGCCGAACGGATCGCCTGTCCGGATCTGGAGGGGCTCGATCCGGAAGTGGCCGCGCCGGGTGAGTGGCGTCCGGATGAGCCACGACCGCTCCGTCGTCCCGCCGAGCGAGATGGCGCGCCCGGGCAGGCCCGCCGGCAGCGAGGTCGGGTTGTGGATCTCGAGCCACGGCTTCGGGATGCGGCTGGTGTTCCGGAGCGTGTACGTCACGCGGATCCGGTCGCCGACGTGGCCGGAGAGCTGGTTGACGGCGTAGCCCGCCTCCAGGTCCGCGAGGCCGAGGCGGGTCAGGACGTAGGAGCCGCCGACCACGAGCACGCCCAGGTAGACGAGGTAGAACAGGAACGGCTCACCCGTCGAGAACGCGGCGACCACCAGGATCGCGCCGAGGAGGAAGAGCTGGAAGCGTCGGAACATCTACAACCCTAGGCGTGTGCGGATCACTCGATTCGTTCGATTTCCCCCTCAGGTTGCGGCCGAGCTGGCGCGGACGGGAGCGTTCGTGTCGGTGATCCCGCTGACCGGTGCCTCGCGGACCGCGCCCACTGACGTCGCCTCGAGCAGCTCGCGGATGACCTGCGCGGGCTGGACGTCGTGGATCGATGAGCTGGTCTTGATGATCAGGCGGTGGGCGAGGGCCGCCTCGGCAAGCGCCTTGATGTCGTCCGGGATGACATAGTCGCGGCCGAGCAGGCCGGCGAGTGCCTGGCCGGCGCGGTACAGCGCGATCGACCCACGGGGCGAGGCGCCGAGATAGATGTCGCCGTGGTCGCGCGTGCCGTTCACGAGCCGGACGATGTAGTCCGAGACCGTCGGGTCGACGTAGATCTCGCGGACCGCGCGCTGCATCTCCTGGAGCTCCTCCACGGAGCAGACGACCTCGAGGTCGTCGATCGGGTGCTGGCGCTTCTGCTCGTCGAGGATCAGGACCTCCTCGGCCGGCTGCGGATAGCCGAGCCGGATCCGGAGCATGAACCGGTCGAGCTGGGCCTCGGGCAGCGCGAACGTGCCCTCGTACTCGATCGGATTCTGGGTCGCGATGACGAGGAACGGGTCGGGCATCTGGTAGGTCGTGCCGTCGACCGTCGCCTGGCGCTCCTCCATGCACTCGAGCAGCGAGGACTGCGTCTTCGGGGTCGCGCGGTTGATCTCGTCCGCGAGCACGACCTGGGCCATGATCGGGCCGGGCCGGAACTCGAACTCCTGGGTCTTCTGGTTGTAGATCGAGAGGCCCGTCACGTCCGATGGCAGCAGGTCCGGCGTGAACTGGATCCGCCGGAACGAGGAGCCGAGGCTCTTTGCGATCGCCTTGGCAAGGACCGTCTTGCCTGTCCCCGGCACGTCCTCGATCAGGAGGTGCCCCCGACACAGGAGGGCAACGAGGGCGAAGCGCACCTCGCTGTGCTTGCCGACGATCACGCGCTCGACATTCGCGAGGACGCGATCTCCGGTCTGCTGGATCAAGCTCATGTTGGTGGCGCTCCCATTGTCGGCTCGTTGCTCACGTGAGACGAGTCGGCCCTCTGTGGTGACACGGGATGGTACGCCGGGGTCGCCGGATAGGTTCCCCGTGCGTCCGCTGCTCCATTCGGACGCCGGGACGGCGTTCGATGTGGCTGGATCGTCGATGCGCCGGCGCCGGCCCACGGCGGCTCGATTTCGGGCGTGGCGGGCCGTCAGCCTCGGCGAAGCGTCGCGGCCGCCGCCCACACGGTCATGAGCGCTCCGATCCCGGCCATGACGGCGAGGAAGAGCTCGCCACTGGTCCACGCCGCGAGGGCGATGAAGGCGAAGATGCCCGCCAGAACGACGGCGATCGCCCCGAGGCCGATCCGCTCGACCAGCGGCCGGCCGCCCTCGGTCGGCAGCTCGCTCGCGACCTCACTCGCCGGAGCGCGGTCCGGCCCGTCCGCGGTCATCGATTGACCCAGGCGCGCCAGGCTCGCAGGACATCGCCCGCGATCGGTGAGGCCTTGACCGAACCGCCGCCCGAGTTCTCGACCAGGACCGCGATCGCAACCTGGGGCTCGTCGTACGGCGCGAACCCAATGAACCAGGAGTGGGGTCGTGTCCCCGGATCGAGCTCGGCCGTGCCGGACTTGCCGGCCACCACGACGTTCCGGAGCGCCGCGCCGGCGGTGAAGATCCGCCCGATGTCGCCGTTCACCGCGAGGCGCATCGCCGAGCCGATCTCCGACGCGACGCCCGGGGCGACGACCCGCTCCATCACCTCGGGGTTGATCGTCGTCGTGCCGGCCTTGCCGGTCGCAGAGCGGACGAGGTGCGGCCGCATCAGGGTTCCGTCGTTCGCGATCGTCGCGGCCACCATGGCCATCTGGAGGGGGGTGACGAGCGTCTGGCCCTGCCCGTAGGCCGCGTTCGCGAGCTCGACCCGATCGCCGAAGCCGCCGGGCTGCTGGCCGTCGCCATTGGTGACCTGCGATGCCCCGGTCTCTAGGTCGAAGGGCAGCGCCGTCCCGAAGCCCATCCTGGCCGCCCAATCCGCGAGCACGTCGCCGCCGGTGCGGACGCCCGTCTCCGCGAACCAGATGTTGCAGGAGGCCTCGACGGCCTCGGCGAAGTTCAGCGCCCGGTCCCCGGTCATATCGTGGTGGCCGTCGCGGACCCGGAAGCCGTCGATCAGCCAGCCACGGTTCTCGGACGACGGTTGGTCGTCGAACGTCGTCTCCGGCGAGACGGCGCCGCTGCCCAGGGCGGCCACCGCGGTCACGATCTTGAACACCGAACCCGGCACATAGAGGCCCTGCGTCGCGCGTGGGAGGAGCGGTTGGCGGTCGTCGGCCCGGAGACGGTCGAAGGTCTGCGTCGCCGTCGCGGGGTTGGCGATGCCCGAGGCGTCGAAGGTCGGATTGGAGACGAGTGCCAGGACCTCGCCCGTGCGCGGGTCCAGTAGGACGATGGCGCCACGATTGCGGCCCAGCGCTTCCAGCGCGGCCTCCTGGAGGCGCAGCACGAGGGTCGTCTGGAGGTCCTGCGGATCGGACGGGTCGGCACGGAACTTGCGGGTCAGCTCGCGGAGCGGATCGGCCGAGACCACGCCGGACAGCTGGGCGTTCCAGGCCCGCTCGAGGCCGGCGGTCCCGTACTGCCGCGAGGAGTAGCCGAGGACGTGCGACAGCGAGTCGGAGGCGTACACCCGGTACGGCTCACCGTTGTCGTCCCGCCGGTTGAAGGCCAGTCGCTCGCCGTCCTGGTCGAGAATCTCCCCGCGGCGGACGTTGCGGGCCGCGGCGATGACGGCCGCGTCGTCGCCGGAGCTGCTGAGGTTCGCCGACTCGATGACCTGCCAGTAGCCGGCGCCGAGCGCGAGCCCGCCGAAGGCCACCGCGAGGGCCAGCGAAACGCGCCCGAGCGCGGCCCCGATGCCGATCCGCCGGCCCGCCCACGACGGCGTGGAACCGCTGACCGGGCGGGCATGCGCCGGCGCGCGCCGGCCGGCCATCAGGCGGCGCCCCGGTCGAACAGGCGTCGGAGCCGGCTCGGCCGGCGAGGCGGCGGGAGGGGCTCGCGGGCCCGCTCGGACAGCGCGATCAGGAGGCCCACGATCACCGCGTTCGCCAGGAGCGACGACCCGCCGTAGCTGATGAACGGCAGCGTGATGCCGGTGAGCGGGATCAGCTTGAGGTTGCCCGCGGCAATGACGAACGCCTGAACCCCGATCACCAGCGATAGCCCGGCGGCGAGGATCGCGCGGAACTCGTCCTGCGCGGCGGACGCGATCCGCAAGCCTCGCTGCACGAGCACGAGGTACAGGCCCAGGATCGCGAGGATCCCCACGAGGCCGAGCTCCTCGCCGAGGGCCGCGAACGGGAAGTCGGTATGGAGGGCCGGGATCGGCGGCCGGCCGCCGATGGTCGGCAGGCCGCCGCCGAGGCCGGTGCCGATCAGCCCGCCGCGGGCGAAGGCGTGGAGCGCCTGGACGACCTGGTAGCCCGCACCCGATGGGTCCACGAACGGGTCGAGCCAGACGTCGATCCGGGTCCGGACGTGGCCGACCAGGAAGTACAGGACGGCCGCGCCCACCACGAATGCCGCGAGGCCCAGGACGACGAAGCTGACGCGCGCGGTCGAAACGTAGAGGAGCAGCAGGAAGACCGCGAAGAACAGCAGCGCCGCCCCCAGGTCGCGCTGCACGATCACGATCCCGAGGGCGATCGTCCACATCGCGACCATTGGGGCGAGGTACGGCAGGGGCGGCAGCCGAATCGGGCCGATCCGAGTCGATTCCTCCTGCAGCAGCGGACGGTTCTCCGAAAGGTAGCCGGCGAGGAAGACGACGAGGATCACCTTGAGCAGCTCCGACGGCTGGCCGCTGATCGGCCCGATCGAGAGGGTCAGGCGCGCGCCGTTCGTCTCGTTGCCGAAGACGAACACCAGGAGCAGCAGTCCCACGCCGACCGCCGCCCACGTGTACTTGTAGCGGCGCAGCCAGACGTCGTTGCGGACCGCCACGGCCAGGACCGCGATGATCCCGAGGCCGATCAGGAGCCACACGAGCTGCGTCCGTGCGAGCCCGCCCAGGCTTCCGGCGAGGTTCTGCGGCAGCCGGATCATCAGCAGCAGCCCGATCCCGCCGAGCAAGCCGACGGCCGGGAGGAGCAGCTGGTCGGTCCGCCGGCCGGCGAGCACGAAGGCCGCGTGGACCGCGAGCAGCGCCCCGATGTACGTCAGCAGGAGCCCTGGCTCGGCGGGCGCCGCGAAGTTGATGGGGCCGTCGCCACCCTCCGCCAGCACCGCGCGGAAGTCCTCGGTCGCCCCAAGCGAGATCGCGCCGACGTAGAGGGCCACGGCGACGATCCCCAGCAGGCCCAGCTCGCGGCCACGGAAGCGCGGCGTGAACCGAAAGCGGCGCTCCTCGCGGCCCACGACCTTGAGCCCGCGAGGGGCCCGGGCGACCACGCTCACGCCGGCCTCACGCGCGGGCCCGCTCGAGCCGCAGCCGGACCTGGCCGACCTGGATCTCGTCGCCGAAGGCGATTGGTGAGAGGCCGTCGACCTGGCTGCCGTTGACGAAGGTCCCGTTCGTCGAGCCGATGTCCTCGACGTACCAGGCGCGTCCGCGGTAGGTCAGCGCGGCGTGATTCGACGAGACGAACTCGTCCTCGATCACGATCGAGTTGTTGACGTCCCGCCCGAGCGACGTGATCGCATCGAGGGCAAAGGCGCTGCCCGTGGCCGGCTCGCCGCTCGGCGAGGCTACGACGACCAGCCGCCCGAGCTCGGCGGTCGGCTCGCGCGCCGCGGACCGGAGATCCCGGACCAGGGCCCGCACGACGAAGTACAGGAACGCGTAGAGCATGACGAGGAAGAGGAGGCGGAGCACCCAGATCGCGAGCAGCGCGGCATCCATGGGTGGCGGGCCTAGGGGCGCGCTTCGGCCTCGGCGCTGGTGGTTTGGACGACCAGGCTGGTCTCCCCGATCTGGACCCTGTCCCCCGCCCCGAGCACGACCTCGGTGACCCGGTTGCCGTTGACCCGGGTCCCGTTCGTCGACCCGAGGTCGGTCAGGATGACCACTCCATCGCGTGCGGCGAGGCGAGCGTGACGGCGCGAGACTCCATTGTCCTTGAGCACCAGCTCGCACTCGGGCGCGCGGCCGATCCGCATGGGCGCCCCGGTCATCGGGACCCGACGCATTCCCCGACCCGGTTCGCGGATCTCGAGGGTGATCGCCGGTGCGCGGACGACCGGCACCTCGAAGACCCGCGTTCCGCCCTCGGAGCCGGCGTCGACCGGCGCGTCCGGGGCCGGGGAGACGGCCGTGTCGATCTCGACCTCGCCCGGGCGGCGGTCGGGGTCGGGGCGGAGCGTGACCCGCGGGCGCTCGCGGAGGGCATAGCCGTGCGCGCGGGCGAAGCTCAGGGCCCCAGACGCGAGGTCGCCCGCGACCTCCTCGGCCGGGAGGAGTGCGGCGAGGTCCTCCGGGTGGAGTCGGACCGTGAACTGGTCCGGCACGAGTCCTGGACGACCTTCGGCCCCGCGTTCGGCATCCATCGCGCGCTCGATCCGCCGCAGGATCTGGAGCGGCTGGAGCCGTGTCCTGAACAGGCGGGCACTGGGTCGCTCGACGAGGCGCTCGAAGAAGCGCTCTACCCTTGACATGGCCCGCACGGCGGGGAGCCTACCAGAGGGTCCCTTGCGGGCCCCTTCAGCCGCCCACGGTACCCCTGTCATCCCGACGGCGGTACCTGCGGCGCGGACGGCCGCGATCGAGCGGCCGGTATGATCTCCCCCGGGTCGTGCCGGGGCGGCAGGATCCAGGCACACGGGGAGTCGATGACCGAGATCCTGACGGAGTCCTTCTGCGAGCGGTGTGGCACCCGCTACACGTTCGAACCGGTGGGCAAGCGTCGCAAGCCGCTGTCCAAGATCGGCACGTTCGGACGGGGGATCAAGCACTTCGTCTCCGATCCTGGATCGACCCTGGACGAGGCCCTCGCCGTCGCGCGCTCCGAGACGGAGCAGCGCTCGACGCAGACCGCCCTGGAGGCGTTCCACCAGACCTTCAACTTCTGCCTGTCGTGCCGGCAGTACACCTGCGCCGACTGCTGGAACGCCGTCGAGGGCCGCTGCCTGACCTGCGCCCCGACGGCCGAGTCGGGCGGGATCGGGATGGACGCGGCGGCGGGGTTCCCCCTGATGGATCACGCGCACCCGGGCGCCCCGTACGACGGCGCGATCGCGATCGCCGAGGCAGAGGCGGCGGCGCGCGACGAGGCGGCGCGACTGC
>JBKKDM010000216.1:0-13268 GCA_046707905.1 Candidatus Limnocylindrales bacterium | reverse complement strand
GTAGGGCGAGTCGATGCCGGTGAAGTCGGCGATCTCGCCGGCGCGGGCGCGCTTGTAGAGGCCCTTCGGGTCGCGCGACTCGGCGACCTCGAGCGGGGTCTGCACGTAGACCAAGAGGAACGGCGCGGCGGCCTCGACGATCTCGCGCGCCACACGCCGCGAGCGCTCGAACGGCGCGATCAGCGCCGCGATCACGATGCGACCCTCGCTCGCGAATCCCGCCGCGAGCTCGGCGGCGAGGCGCACGTTCGCCTCGCGCGACGCGGCATCGAAGCCGAGATTGGCGGTGAGGTGGCGACGGAGCTCGTCGCCGTCGAGCATCGAGGTCGCGTACCCGTCCGCCTCGAGCTCGGTGGCCAGGGCGCCGGCGATCGTCGACTTGCCCGCCCCGGACAGGCCGGTGAGGAACACGACGGCGCCGCCCGAATTCGGGCGATCGATCGCGCCGGTCAGGATCGAGACTCGAGCGTCACCAGCAGACAACTCCAGCGGGAAGCGCCAGTCGGACTGTCGGCGCCCGGCGATGATACCGTCGGCCCCCGTGAAATCCCACGTTCTGCCGCACCTCCGTGCCCTCGAGGCGGAGAGCATCTTCATCTTCCGCGAGGTCGCGGCAGAGATGTCCCGGCCGTGCCTCCTGTTCACGGGCGGCAAGGACTCGACGGTGATGCTCCACCTGGCGCGGAAGGCGTTCGCGCCGGCGCGAATCCCATTCCCGATCATGCACGTCGACACCGGCCTCAACTTCCGGGAGGTGCTCGACTATCGGGACCGGTGGGTCGAAGAGCTCGGGCTGCAGCTGATTGTGGCCTCGGTGCCCGAGGCGATCGAGCGCGGGCTGGTCCACGAGGAGCCAAACGGCTCGCGCAACCGCATCCAGACGCCGGTGCTCCTGGAAGCCGTCGAGGCGAACAAGTTCGACGCTCTCTTTGGCGGCGCGCGCCGCGACGAGGAGAAGGCGCGGGCCAAGGAGCGGGTGTTCTCGTTCCGCGACGAGTTCGGGCAGTGGGACCCGAAGAACCAGCGGCCGGAGCTCTGGAGCCTGTACAACGGCCGCGTCCAGGCTGGGCAATCGATCCGGGTCTTCCCGCTCTCGAACTGGACCGAGCTCGACATCTGGTCCTACATCGCCGCCGACAACGTGGGGATCGCGCCGATGTACTTCGCCTCCGAGCGCGAGGTCGTCCGGCGCGGCGACATGCTCTACATGGTCAACGAGTTCACGCCACGCAAGGACGGCGAGGAATCCGAGCGCCTGATGGTCCGATACCGGACGATCGGCGACGCGAATCTCACCGCGGCCGTGGAGTCCGAGGCGGACACGCTGGAGAAGATCGTCGACGAGGTCGCGGCGGCCCGGATCACGGAGCGCGGCGCGACGCGCGGCGACGATCGGACCTCCGAGACGTCCATGGAAGACCGCAAGCGCGAGGGGTATTTCTAGTGGTGGCCAAGGGCACGGACACGGCGACGGCCGCCGGCATGGAGGCGACCGACGCGACGCTGGCCGACGAGACGACCGCGCCGAAGCCCGTGCCGCGGAAGCGGACGGCGGACCTCCTGCGGTTCGCCACGGCCGGGTCCGTCGACGATGGCAAGTCGACGCTCATCGGGCGGCTGCTATACGACTCCAAGACGCTCTTCATCGACCAGCTGGCATCGGTCGAGCGGGTCTCCAAGGAGCGCGGCCACGACTACACGGACCTGGCGCTCCTGACCGACGGCCTGCGGGCCGAGCGCGAGCAGGGGATCACGATCGACGTGGCCTATCGCTACTTCGCCACCCCGAAGCGCCGGTTCATCATCGCGGACACCCCCGGGCACATCCAGTACACGCGGAACATGGTCACCGGCGCCTCCACGGCCGACGTCGCGGTCCTCCTCTTGGACGCACGAAAGGGCATCACCGAGCAGAGCCGCCGCCACGCCTTCCTCTCGACCCTGCTGGGCGTGCCCCACCTCGTCCTCTGCGTCAACAAGATGGACCTGGTCGACTGGTCGGAGGACGCGTTCGAGGCGATCCGCGAGGAGTTCACCGAGTTCGCATCGCGCCTCCGCGTCCGTGACATGACGTTCATCCCGGTCTCCGCGCTCCACGGCGACAACGTCGTCAACCAATCGGAGCGCATGCCGTGGTACGACGGCCTGCCGCTGCTCCGGCACCTCGAGCGGCTCTATGTGGCGTCGGATCGAAACCTCGTCGACGTCCGGTTTCCGGTCCAGTACGTCATCCGGCCGCAGTCGCACTCTGTGGTCGACTACCGCGGCTACGCCGGCGTCGTCGCGTCGGGCGTGATCAAGCCCGGGGACACGATCATGGCGCTGCCCTCTGGCCTCGAGACCAAGGTCGCCGCCATCGACACGGCCGACGGCCCCGTGGACGAGGCCTTCCCGCCGATGGCGGTCACGATCACGCTCGAGGACGAGATCGACATCTCGCGCGGCGACATGCTCTGCCGGCCGCACAACGTCCCGATCATCGCCCAGGAGATCGACGCCCAGGTGTGCTGGATGGATGAGGCGGCCCCGCTGACCGTCGGCGCCAAGTACTCGATCAAGCACACGACGCGATGGGCCAAGGCCCTTGTCCGCGAGATCGACTATCGGATCGACGTCAACACGCTGCATCGCCAGGAAGGTGTCGAATCGCTGTCGCTCAACGAGATCGGGCGGGTGAAGCTGCGGGTCACGCAGCCGCTGTTCGTCGACTCCTACCAGGACAACCGCGCAACCGGCGCGTTCATCCTCGTCGACGAGCGAACGAACAAGACCGCGGGTGCCGGGGTGATCGGGCGGGCGACCGTCGCGAGCTGACGCGCCGGGTCCCTAGCGGGCGGCCCAGCCGTCGATCTCGACCTTCCACGCCGGCCCGGCGAGCCCGGCAACGAAGACCAGGGTGCTGGTCGGGACGTGGTCGCCGAGGAGCCGCTCCATCTCGGCGCGACGGCGGGCCGGGTCGAGCTCGGCGCCGGCGACGACGTACGTGGTGATCTTCACGAGGTCCGACGGCTCGAGGCCCGCGGCCTCGACGTTCTTCAGCACGTTCTCCAGGGCGATGGCGAGCTGGTCGACCGCGTCATCCGGGACGGAGCCGTCGGGGCGCATCCCGACCTGGCCCGCGATGAACAACAGGGTGGTCGGGCTGTCGAGCTGGATCTGGTGGACATAGCGCCCGAGCGGCGCGGCGATCGTTTCGGGGTTGCGACTCGTATTCATGGGTCCAAGGGTACGGCGCGAGGGTTGGGCCGGCCTCCTGACCGAGCCCCAGATCAGTTGTTGCCGCGCCCACTCCCGGGGCCGTTGCCATTGCCGTTGCCGTGGCCCCTGTCCTTGTCCTTCTTCCCACCGCCGTTGTCGCCTCCGTTGCCGCCCGCATCGGCCGGCGGGGCCTCGGTCGGCGCGGTGGTGACCTGGGCTGGCGCCACGGGCACAGCACCGGCGTCGCTGTCGTCGAACGAGGTGACCACGGCCGTGACGCCGATGAGCACCAACAGCACGGCGGCGGCGATGCCGGCGGTTCGCGGCGAGCCCAAGGTGCTGCCGGTCGACGGCGGGGTTCGGCGTCCTGGGGGCGGCACCACCACTGGGCCGGATCCGACGGCCTCGGCCGCCTCGCCGTGCGCGGGCTCGGGGCGGTCCTGCAGCTCGGCCGGGATCACCCATTCCTGGGTCTCGTCCAGCGCCGTGCCGGTGCCGAGCGCGCCCTGGGCCACGCCGGTGACGGCTGCGTCGCCCGTCGGTCGTTCGTTCATCCGATCTGGATACCGCAGGAGCCGGACCGATCGAACCACCGACCCGAAAGGACCGCGTACAGCCCCGTTACAACCCCTTGCTCTCGCGAATGACCCGTTCCACTGTCACATCGCCGAGGCGCAGCCACGCCGCGAGCTCGGCGAGCTCCGCGTGCGCCGCCGCAAGGTTCTCCTCGGTCGCGCCCGGCTCGAGGTGGAGCGCCGGCACGCGCAGCACGCCGGCGTCCCGATCCGCCTTCGCATCGGCGCGGCCCACGATCCGCGCGCCGTGGACGATCGGGAGCACGTAGTAGCCCCAACGCCGTTTCGCCACGGGCACGTAGATCTCGAGCTTGTAGTCGAAGTCGAACAGGGCTCTCGTCACGTTCCGCCAGTAGACGAGCCGGTCGAACGGCGAGAGGAGCGCGGTCCGGCCCTCGAATGGCACGTCCAGCAGCTCGGGTTCCACGCGCCACTTGCCGGCCAGGCCCTCGATCGAGGCCTCGACCCCGAGGTCGCCCACGTCCTCCGCCGAGCCCTTGCGAATCACGCCCTGTCGCCGCAGACGCCGCCGCGCGAGCTCCCGCTCCGCCTCCTCGAGCGTCATCTTCGGTCCGTCGACGGGGAGGACCCGCTCGGCCAGATCCCAGACGCGGTCGTTGCCGGCCCGCGCCGTGACCGCGGTGACGCCCATCGCGGACAGCCAATCGAGCATCTGGATCGTGTTGCGCTTGTTCGTCCAGCCCTTGGAAGCCCACGCCTTCGCCGACCGGTCCTCGATGTCCCGTGACCGAAGCGGCCCTCGCTCCCGGAGCGTCGCCAGGACGTGGTCGCGGAACTCCGCGTTCGCCTCCATCCAGCCGAGGACGCGGTCGCCGTAGCGGCGCATCCGCTCCACCCAGGTGTCCATGCGTGGCCGCAGCAGCGGGTAGTCCTCGATCGGGTGGATGTACGCGCGGTGCTCGAACACCTTCCGCGCCTCGAGGAGTCGCACGAGGTCCGCCGGGTCGAATGAGCGGCCGAGGCGCGCCCACGCGACGAGATGCTCCGTCCGGGCGACCGCGGCGGTCGGGTCGAGCTGGAGGAACCCCTGGTGGCGGATGACCTCGAGGAGATTGGTCGGGCGTGGGAGGGCCAGCTGCTGGGCCTGGACGGCGATCTCGCGGGCGCGCTGGAGCGACAGGCGGACTGGCGGGCCCATGGCAGGACGGTAGCGGGTCGGCCGGTGGCGGGTCGGTGGCTTTGCTACGCTGCGTCGCGACCCTTGAAGCCGGTCCTGTGAGGCTGGCGAACCGGTTCCGTGAGGCCGGAAAGGAGGCTCGATGGCCCTGCCCGCGCTCGCCTCGAACGCGCCGCCGTCGACCCCTTCGACCCCTCCGTCGTTCCCACCCTCACCCCTAACGGCGGCGATCGTGGACCCCCGGATCGGCGACCACGGGCCGGCCCTCCTGGCCCTCGAGGACGGCTCGATCTTCCCCGGTGTCGCGTTCGGCGCGCCGGTCGCCGGCGGTGGCGATCTCGTGGTCAACACCAGCCAGACCGGCTACCAGGAGGTCTGCACCGACCCCTCGTACGCCGGCCAGGTCGTCGTGATGACGTACCCGCTCATCGGCAACTACGGACGGCTCTTCGCCGACGACCAGTCGACGCGACCCTGGCTGCGCGGGCTGATCGTCGCCAACGCCACGGCGGCGGTGCTCGAGGATGCCCAACAGCTCGCCCGACTGCTTCGCGACAGCGTGATCCCCGCCATCGCCGGGGTGGATACCCGGGCCCTCGCGCGGCACCTCAGGGCGAACGGCAGCCTGCGCGGGCTGATCGTGGAGCCCGGCGCCGTCTCGGCCCGGGCCATGGACCGCGGGCTGGCCGTCGAGCGCGCAGCCGCCGTCCCGCGCTGGGAGGACCAGGACTTCGTCGCCGAGGTCTCCCCGGCGACCGTGACCGAGATTGGAACGGTGGACGACGGGCTGCCCGACGACGGGCCGCTCGTCGCGATCGTCGACTTCGGGCTGAAGGCCAACATCGTCCGGAGCCTGCGGCGGCGCGGGCTGCGGGTGCGGGTCCTTCCGCATACCGCGAGCGCGGCAGCGGTTTTGTCGTCCGACGTCGCGGGCGTCGTCCTGTCGCCCGGTCCGGGCGATCCCGCGCGCCTGCAAGATCCGGTGGAGCTCGCGAGGGACATCATCGCCGACGGCCGGCCGCTGCTCGGGATCTGCCTCGGGCATCAGATCGTGGGCCGCGCAGCGGGCGCGGAGACGCGACGATTGCGGTTTGGGCACCACGGCGCGAATCACCCCGTCCGTGATCTCGACACGGGCTTCGTCCAGGTGACCGCGCAGAACCACGAGGTCCAGGTCGTTGGTGAGACGCTGCCTGGATCCTCCGGGTTCAAGGTCAGCCAGGTCAACCTCAACGACGGGTCGGTGGAGGGCCTGCGCCACGTCGACAAGCCGATCGAGACGGTTCAGTACCACCCCGAGGGCGCGCCTGGCCCGCTCGACGCGCTCGCCGTCTTCGATCGCTTCGTCGCCGCCTGCGGGAAGGCCTGAGCGCGGCGTGCAGCGCGTGGCCGTGATCGGCAGCGGTGGGGCGGGGAAGTCGGTGTTCTCCCGCGAGCTCGGTGACCGAACCGGGCTCCCGGTCGTTCACCTCGATCGACTGTTCTGGAAACCGAGCTGGACCCCGCGACCGGAGGACGAGTGGGCCGGCATCGTCCGCACCGAGGTCGCCGGGGAGCGCTGGATCCTCGACGGCAACTACAGCGGCACGATGGACGCTCGGTTCGCACGCGCCGACACGGTCGTGTTACTCGACAACCCGATGCTGGTCTGCCTCGGGAGCGTGATTCGGCGATGGGCCAGGTACCGGCGCGAGACCCGGCCGGACATGGGCCCGGGCAACCACGAGAGCCTCGACCCGAAGTTCCTGGCGTGGATCATCAACTTCCCGCGGACGAAGCGCCCGAAGATTCTGCGGCGCCTCGATGCGCTGCCCCCGTCGACCCAGGTCGTCCGGCTTCGGAGCCGCCGCGCGATGCGTGCCTTCCTGGACGCGGTGCCGCCGACGCGGGCGGTCGCCGCGTGAGCAGCGGCAACGGCGTGCGGGTTGGCACGAAGCCTGCCTCGGTGCTGATCATCGGGTCGGGGCCGGTGGTGATCGGCCAGGCGGCCGAGTTCGACTACGCCGGCACCCAGGCGTGTCGCGCGCTGCGCGCGGAGGGCGTGCGGCCGATCCTCGTCAACTCGAACCCGGCGACGATCATGACCGACCCCGACGTCGCCGATGCCGTCTACCTGGAGCCGCTGACGCTCCCGGCGATCGAGGCCGTCATCGCCCGCGAGAAGCCCGAGGGCCTGCTCGCCGGGCTCGGTGGCCAGACCGCGCTGAACATGGCGATGGACCTGTCGAAGGCGGGCGTGCTGGAGCGGCACGGCGTCCGGCTGCTGGGCACGCCGCTCGAGGCGATCCGGATGGCCGAGGATCGCGAGGCCTTCCGCGACCTGCTGGACCGCATCGGGCAGCCCTACGCGCCGTCATACATCGTCGAGGGCCGAACGGCTGAGGAACGTGCCGCCACGGAGGCGAGAGCCCTGGTGGACATCGGTCTCCCGGCGATCATTCGGCCCGCCTTCACCCTCGGCGGGACGGGCGGCGGGATCGTGGAGACCGAGGCGGAGTATCGCGAGCGGATTCGCGCCGGCCTTCGCGCCAGCCCGATCGGCCAGGTCATGGTCGAGCGCTGCCTCGTGGGCTGGCAGGAGATCGAGTACGAGGTCATGCGCGACGCGGACGACACCTGCATCGCCGTCTGCTCGATGGAGAACGTCGACCCGCTCGGCGTCCATACCGGCGACTCGATCGTCGTGGCGCCCGTGCAGACGCTCCCCGACCAGGTCCACCAGCGGCTCCGAAGCGCGGCGCTGGCGATCATCCGGGCGCTCGGCGTCGAGGGCGGGTGCAACGTCCAGTTCGCGCTCTCGCCCGACTCGACCGAATACGCGGTGATCGAGGTCAATCCGAGGGTCTCGCGGTCATCGGCGTTGGCGTCGAAGGCCACTGGTTACCCGATCGCGCGGGTGGCCGCGCAGATCGCGGTCGGGCGGCGGCTCGCGGAGATCCCGAACGTGATCACCGGCACGACCGTCGCCGCGTTCGAGCCGGCCCTCGACTACGTGGTCGTCAAGCTGCCGCGCTTCCCATTCGACAAGTTCCCCTCGGCCGATCGAAGCCTCGGCAGCCAGATGAAGGCGACGGGCGAGGTGATGGCGATCGACCGGACCTTCGGGGCGGCGCTCAACAAGGCGCTCCGCGGGCTGGAGCAGGCGGGCGCCGGCCCGCTGGCGGAAGACCCGGCTTGGCGACCCTCGCTTGACTACCTCGCGGCGGCGCTCGCCGGCAGCGACGATCCGGACGAAGACGCGGTCATCCGCTGGATCGACGAGCGCGGCGACGCGTGCGAGTCGACAAGGTTTGCCCATCGATCGGCCGCCCCGATCGTGCTCCGCCAGTTCCTCTCGCCGTCGGACTCGCGGCTGTGGCGCGTGCTGGCCCTGCTCCGGCGGGGCGTCGCAGAGGAGACGATCCGGGTCGCGACCGGGATCTCGCCGTGGTTCCTCGCGGAGATGGCGAGGAACATCTGGCTCGAGGGCGAGATTCGGCACGCCGGCGGGCGGATCGCCGCGGCGGCCGAGGATCCCGAGGCGGCCTCCCTCCTCGCGACGGCCAAGCGCTTCGGGTTCGGCGACGAGGACATCGCAACGCTCGCCTCCGTGGCCGGCACCCGCGTGACCGCGGCCGACGTCCGCGACGCTCGCCGGGCCCTCGATCTTCGCCCCGGCTACGCGATGGTCGACACCTGCGCCGCAGAGTTCGCCGCCGAGACGCCGTACTTCTACGCGACGTACGCGGCGGCCGGTTCCACGCCCGAGGCGCCGCCGGTGGCTCGGCCCGGCGCGCTGGTCATCGGCAGCGGTCCTGTCCGAATCGGGCAGGGGATCGAGTTCGACTACTGCGCCGTGAAGGCCGCCGCGACCCTCCGCGAGCAGGGCTGGTCCGCAGTGATGGTCAACTCGAACCCGGAGACGGTCTCGACCGACTTCGACGCATCGACCCGCCTGTACTTCGAGCCGCTCGACGCGGAGTCGGTCATCAGCCTCCTCGAGGCGGAGAGTCCGGCCCCGCGTGCCGGCGCGGAGGCGAGTGGCGGCACGGAGGCGAGCGCCGCCACCGAGGCAGGCGCCGCCACTCCCCCGATGCTGCCCGCGATGGTCGCCTTCGGCGGCCAGACGCCCCTGAATCTCGCGGCGTCACTCGCTGCCGCCGGCGTCGAGCTCCTCGGCAGCGACCTCGAGGCGATCGACCAGGCGGAGGAGCGGACGAGATTCTCGGCCCTGCTGGATCGGCTCGGCATTCCGCAGCCCGAGGGCGGCATGGCCCGCTCCATCGAGGAGGCGGAGACCCTGGCGGAGCGCATCGGCTACCCGGTGATCGTCCGCCCGAGCTTCGTCATCGGCGGGCTGGCGATCGACTTCTGCTACTCGCCCGAAGACCTCGTGCGGCAGCTGGCCGCCGCGACTGTTGTCGACCCGGACCGGCCCGTCCGGATCGACCGCTATCTCGAGGGCATCGAGGTCGACGTCGATGCCGTGTCCGATGGCGAGCGGGTGCTGATCCCGGGCCTGCTGGAGCACGTCGAGCGTGCCGGCGTGCACTCGGGCGACTCGGTCGGGATGTTCCCGCCGCAGAGCGTCGGCGAAGCCGACCAGGGCCTGATCGTGGCCGCGATGGAGCGCGTCGTCCGGGCCCTCGGCGCGAAGGGCCTCGTGAACGCCCAGTTCATCGTCCGCGAGGACGGCGTCTACCTGATCGAGGTCAACCCCCGGGCGTCGCGAACCGTGCCGTTCCTCTCGAAGGTGACGGGCGTGCCGATGGTCGACCTGGCCGTGCGGATCGCCCTCGGCGCGACGCTCGAGGAGCTGGGCTGGCCGAACGGCCTGCTCGCGCCGCCACCGTTCGTCGCGGTCAAGGCGCCGGCCTTCTCGACCGCGAAGCTGCGCGGGGTTGATCCGTCCGTGGGGCCGTCGATGCAGTCGACCGGTGAGGTCATCGGGATCCACCAGGACCCGCGCGTCGCGCTCGCGAAGGCGCTCCGGGGCGCCGGTCTGGTTCCGGCGGTCGAGGCGCCGGCGGGATCGTTCGTCGAGGCGACAGAGGCGGGTGAACGCCCCGCCCCGATCGCGCTGCTCTCGATCGCCGAGCGGGACAAGACGGAGCTGCCGCGGCTCGCGGCCGCGCTCTCCCAGGCCGGCTTCCGCCTCGCGGCGACGCCGGGGACGCGGGCGGCGATCCGTGCGGCGGGCCTGGAAGCCGATCCCGTCGCGAAGCTGGGCGCGGAGCCTGACGTCGCCGCCGGCGAGGTGGCGATGCTGGAGCTGATCCGGGGCGGCAGCGTCCGCCTGGTCGTCAACACCCCGACGCCGCGCTCCGGCGCCGTCCGCGATGCCGCCGAGATCCGGCACACGGCTATCGCGGAGGGCGTGCCCTGCCTGACGGCCATCGAGACCGCGATCGCCGCCGCGGAGGCGCTCGACCCGGAGGTCGATGCGCAGGTGGCGGACGTGCGCCCGCTCGATGCGTGGGTCCCATCTCGAGCCGGCGCAGCGACGGCCGCCGGGCCGACCGCGGCGCCGGATCTGGAGCTTGTCGCCGGCTGAACTGATCGCCGCCTGATTTCACGCCGCGATTCGTGCTGACGTCGGGGCATGGCCGCCCGCAGGGCCCGAATCGAGTTGGTTCCATTCATGCGGAACTATTCCGGCGAGGTCGGAAGGTGGCGAGCCTCCGACGGCCGGCTCGCCTCGGGCCCGTCCCGCGCCAGCCCATGTCCGTCGCCCGCGCCGCCCATGTCACTGGCCCGCGCCAGCCCATGTCCGTCGCCCGCGCCGCCCATGTCACCGGCCCGCGCCAGCCCATGTCCGCCCGCCTGCGCCAGCCCGGCCCATTGCCCGCCCGGTCCGATGGTTCCGCTTCGTTGGAACGATCTCGATTTCGGCCCACAGGGGGACCTGCCTCCGGTGTCGTGCTCGAATCGGATCTGAGCTGGGAGGCGGAAGGCCGGCGCCGCCGCCCGCAACGCATCGGCAAGGATCTGCCGGGCACCGTGAAATCTGCCCAGCCGGGGCCCGCCCTACCCTGACAGGGTGACTGCCGAACGGACGATCGGGACGCGCTGCAACATCGGTCCGGCCGAGGTCGACCGCCGGCGCCGGAGTGCGATCGCGTTCACGGCCCTCGCGGTGCTCGTTTCCCTGGTCCTTCTCGCCCTCGACGTCCCGACGGCCGCCCGTCTCGCGATCTTCCCGTTCGCTGCCGGCGCCGCGGTGACCTGGCTCCAGGTCGTGCATCGCTTCTGCGTGGCCTATGCGGCGCTGGGAATTGAGAACTTCGGGGCCCTCGGCGACGAGGAGAAGGCCGACCCGGCGCTCAGGGCGATCGATCGTCGCCGCCTCGCCCAGCTCGCGCTCGAAGGCTCCGCGATCGGTGCCGCGGCCACCCTCCTCTTCGTCATCGTGCCCTTCTGATCGGCCGGACGCGCCGGCCCGGCCCGTCCGGCCCGCGCGGCGCCCGCCTGTCGGCCCCTTTCTCGGCCCCCCACCGGGCCCGCTGCTAGCATCCGGACCGTGCCCGTCCCCAGAGTCGACTTTACCCAGACGCGCCTGCCCAACGGCCTCCGCCTGATCATCTCCGAGGACCACCTGGCGCCCGTCGCCGCGGTGAACGTCTGGTACAACGTCGGCTCGAAGCACGAGGTCAAAGGCAAGACGGGCTTCGCCCACCTGTTCGAGCACGTGATGTTCCAGGGCTCGGCGAACGTCGGGAAGACCGAGCACATGGCCCTCGTCCAGGCTGCCGGCGGGACGCTCAACGGGACGACCTGGCTCGACCGGACGAACTACTTCGAGACCATGCCCTCCCACCAGGTCGACCTGGCCCTGTGGCTGGAGGCGGACCGGATGGGCACCCTCCTGCAGGCCCTCAGCCAGGAGAACCTCGACAACCAGCGCGAGGTCGTGAAGAACGAGAAGCGCTGGTCGTACGACAACCGACCATACGGCTCATGGGTCGAAAAGCTCCTCGGCGCGATCTTCCCGGAGGGCCATCCGTACCACCACCCGACGATCGGCTCGATGGAGGATCTCGACGCCGCCTCCATCGGGGACGTGGCGTCGTTCTTCCGCCTCCACTACGCGCCCAACAACGCTGTGCTGTCGGTCGTCGGCGACGTGGACGCGGAGCGCATCACGGCGGTCGTGGAGCAGTACTTCGGCGCGATCCCGGCGAACCCCGACGTGCCGGTGGCGCTCCCGGACATGTCGCTGGCGCAGAGCATCGGGAGGGAGATTCGCGAGGTTGTTCCGGACCGCGTGCCGCTGCCGCGGATCCATTGGGGCTTCCGCGGCCCGCTCTTCGGCGAGAAGCGCCTCGACGCGCTCGACCTGGCCGGCCAGATCCTCGCCGGCGGCAAGGGCTCGCGACTCCATCGGCGGCTCGTTCGCGAGGAGCTCCTCGCCCAGGACGTGGCCCTCTTCTCGATGGGCCTCGTCGCGGGCGCCTCGATCACGGTCGGGATGGCCACGGCTCGCCCCGGCGTGGACCTCGTCACCCTCGAGACCGCGTTCTGGGAGGAGCTGGAGCGCATGGGTCGCGAGCTCGTCTCTGACGACGAGCTGGCGCGGGCCAAGGCCCTCACGGAGGCGGACGAGCTCGGGGCGCTCCAGCGGGTCGACGAGAAGGCCGACCGGCTGTCGATGTACGCGACGCTGTTCGACGACCCCGAGATGATCAATGGGATCCTGCCGCGCTACCTTTCGACGACCGCGGAGGAGATCCGCAACGTCGCGCGCGAGGTGTTCCGCGAGGACAACCGCGTCGTCCTGACCTACATCCCGGTCGCGAGCAGCGACACGATCACGAGCGCCGAGTGAGCGCGAAACCGACCGGAGGCAAGCCCGTCGTCGTGGCCGAGCGGCCGACGCACGGCGACCCGCGGCCGTTCCATTTTCCGAAGTTCGAGCGGTCGGAGCTCCCGAACGGCCTCGGGGTGATCGCGGTCCACCTGCCGGGCCGGGCACTCGTGTCGGCCTCGCTGGTCCTGCCTGCCGGGGCGGTCGACGAGCCGGCGGACCAGGGCGGCGTCACCTCGTTGATGGCGCGGGCGCTCACCGAGGGGACCAAACACCACGACGCAATCGGCCTGACGGAGGCGGCGGAGCGGCTCGGCGCGTCCCTCCACGCCGAAGCCGGCTGGGATGGGCTCTCGATCAGCGTCGACGTCCCGGGGGAGCGGTTGAGCCAAGCGCTTGAGCTCGCGGCCGAGGTCGCGATGGAGCCGACCTTCCCCGATGCCGACGTGGAGCGGATGCGCGACGAGCGTCTCAACGACCTCCTCCAGGCGAAGGCCGATCCCCGGCGGCGGGGCGACGACGCGTTCGTCCAGACGATCTACGCGCCGGGCACGCCGTACAGCCGACCCTCGGC
>JBKKDM010000215.1:0-3197 GCA_046707905.1 Candidatus Limnocylindrales bacterium | reverse complement strand
CTTCCAACATGGGCCACTGCCTGCTGTTTGGACTCATCGATGAGGACAAAGCGCCGCTGGTGGTTGAACGGCTGATGTCCCCGGAGATGTTCAGCGGATGGGGCGTCCGGACTCTGGCCAGCAACATGGGCGCCTACAAGCACGCCATCTACCACAACTGATCAGTGTTGCCCCTCGACTATGCGATCATCGCGGCCGGCTTGCTTCGCTACGGCTTCATAGCCGAGGCACAGCGAATCGCAACGGCCCTGTTGGAGGCGGCCGAATACTCGGAAGGGCGGCTGCCCGAACTGTTCTGCGGCTTCAGCCGCGAGTACTACGACGAACCCGTGCCTTACCCCACGGCCTGTTCGCCCCAGGCCTGGGCCGCCACCACGCCCATTATGCTGGTCAAGAGCCTAATGGGCTACTATCCAGACGTTGCCCTCGGCGGCCTCTGGATGAATCCCGTGCTCCCGGAATCCTACGGCGACCTGCACATCACCAACGCTCCCATGGCCAACGGCCGAATCACCATCGACATCTCCGGTTCCTCTGCGTCCGTCCGGGGGCTGCCCGAGGGCATGGTGTTCCGGCACGGATCCCGCCCTTGGGCGGCGGACCTCGTGGAACAGGCCAGAAGGCGCGGAAAGGCTTAGAAGGGTCGACACGGCGGCGGTGATTTCTCATGTGTTCGAAAGTTCACTGCGCGTCTCTGGGTAGTGTTTCATCATTACAGAAACCCATTCGGCCATTGCGGGGAAGCGCCGCCCTAGGCGGGATATAGCACGGCAGGTATGCGGGACAGGGCATTCACCCTATAAGGCGTGATAGAGCCTGGGACGGGCAGCGAGGCGCCTCGTCGTCACCATGGGTATCAGCTGTTAAGTAGCAACAAGCAATTAGCCGGGAGCTGGCTGACCACAGGGATTGGAGAGTAATGGGAAGAGGACCCGCTCTCCGCTGAGAAGCTGAGATGCTCTTGGAGGTCCAAAACAAGACCACGGAGTCTCGAGCAGGGCGCCGACCGTGCCAAAAGGCGTTACTGTCGGCCGATGTCAGTTGTTTTAAGGTGTTTCGCCATGGCGTCGGCGGCCTCGTTCCACCGTGTTGCGAGGGCCTGCGGGCTCAATGGCTGAAACAGGCTGTTCAGGACCTTCTCGACCGCGTCATACGCGGCGCCCCTGACGCGCTCCCGCGCGGCCGAGCTGCAGGATCCCACCATGGCGTTCGATGTCGCGGATCTAGGCTGGCGGACCCTCGGCCCGTTGACTGTGGCGGACGCAGGGCTGGTGAGGTTGGCGAACGCGGGTCCGGCGACGAGGGCCGAGGCGTCGCTCGCGCCGCGAAACATGATGCATATCATTTGTGATATTCCCATGGCTAGAAGGGGTCGGTTGGTTTGGCTCAGAGTGTCGCCCAGAATGTTAGGCGGCTGTGGGACGGCTGCTCCGGGGGAGGGGTGCGACTAGTTCCGGTTCCGGATTCCCTTAACCCCTAGCTCCATGTTGCGCCCGCGTTGGAATGGGGCACTACCGTGCCAGCACCGTTTCCGAGAAGCAGGGTCCCAGGAAAGCGCTGCGGCGGTAGTGATCCCAATCTGGCCCTCTGGTGCACAACGTAATTGACGAGCTGAGGGGCAGATGCCCTCAAGGGCGCTTGTCCGCAGGCCCAGAATCATCACTTAGCTCCTGGAGGTTCTCGTACCTTCGTCAGCAACTGGTCCTGGCGGCCGCAAAGATTGGTTGGAGCCCGCTCTGCCGTCGTAATGCTACCTTTTGTGCGCCGCGCCAGGACCTGTTGTCTCCTGCATCCGGTCAGCAGGAGTCTCGTCGCCGGTCAAGGCCTTGGGGTTCGTGCCGTCCAAGGTTGCTGTTGAGTTATGGAAATACCATTCATCCAGCAGAGCAACATGCCCCCGTCACCCTCCCAGAAACCGCTTTCCCCGTTTCCAACAGGACCGGATCGCCGACGCAGCTCTGGGGCCAAGTGGAGGTACCCAGGTCGGGTTCGAGTAGCGCCTACACCGAACGCACGTGCCTGAGAATAGGCGTCCAGCTAGCATGGTGTTACGCGGCTCGACATGAGAAGAGGCGTCCGGATGCCTTACCAAATACTGAACCGGGACGAGCATTTCCGCAACGATGGCAGTCCGAAGCGCATTCTTGCACTTGACGGTGGCGGGTTGCGTGGCATTTTAAG
Organism: Candidatus Limnocylindrales bacterium; assembly: GCA_046707905.1. Lineage (GTDB taxonomy): Bacteria > Chloroflexota > Limnocylindria > Limnocylindrales > CSP1-4 > UBA5189. Next base: position 1,016 of record JBKKDM010000215.1, on the reverse strand, counting down.
CCTTGGGATCCTGGAAAAGGTTGAGGACTTGCTGCGGGAACGCCATCGCTCCGGCGACGGCTTCCGTCTTTGCCACTACTTCGACTTGATCGCAGGCACCTCGACTGGGGCGATCATCGCAGCGGCTCTTGCCCAAGGCTGGCGCGTCGGCGAAGTCAGGGACAAGTATTTCAGCCTCGGGCGGCGGGTGTTTGAACGTAGCCTGTTCCGCCAGGTTCTTCTGCGGGCCAAGTATGACGAGCAGGCTCTGGTTTCCGAGCTGAAGGATCTCTTCGGTGGGGACACCACGTTGGGCGGCCCCGAGCTGCTGACCGGGTTGCTGGTAGTCATCAAACGCCTGGACAGCGGCAGTCCCTGGCCGGTGAGCAACAACCCCCGCGGGCGGTATTTCGATACTGGCGCCAACGGCAGGATGGGTAACCGGGACTATCCTCTCTGGCAGGTTGTCCGGGCCTCCACCGCTGCGCCGTCCTATTTCGAACCGGAAACGATCACCATAACGGGCGGACGCAATGTGAGCCCCGTGACCGGCAGTTTCGTCGACGGTGGTGTCAGTCCCTTCAACAACCCTGCCCTGCAGGCAGTCATGTACGCCTCGTTGGAAGGCTACCGCGTGGGCTGGGAGACCGGCGCCGACAAGCTGCTGCTTGTATCGGTCGGAACAGGCGCGGCGGATCCTGCCGTCAGCATGGCAAAACTGACCGCAAGTCACGCCGTGCGGGCGCTGAAGTCCGTGCTGCAGGACTGTGCCGTGCTGCAGGAGACAATGCTGCAGTGGATGTCCGTCAGCCCTACGGCGAGGAAGATTGACAGGGAATTGGGGGAGCTGGAGGGTGATCTTCTTAACGGTGCCCCGTTGATGAGTTACCTGCGTTATAACGTGGACCTGCGTCCGGAGAGTGTCCGCAGCCTGGATGGAACCCTTGCCGCAATGGACACTGTCACCTCGCTCAGCGCCATGGATGCCCCGGGGAACATGGAAGCCCTCCACCGGGTGGGCAGGCTGGCCGCGGCAC
>JBKKDM010000214.1:0-4377 GCA_046707905.1 Candidatus Limnocylindrales bacterium | reverse complement strand
GCCACCGATCGACTCGACCAGGCCATCGAACCTCGCCGCCCGCGCCGCGATTGGCGCGGTCACGTCAGCCTCCCGCGTCGGCGGCCGACCCGCCCGCGATCGCCGGCAGCAGCCGGATCTCGTCGCGCTCCGCGACCGGGGTCGCGAGGCCGTCGAGGTAGCGAACGTCGCGGCCGTTGAGGTAGACATTGACGAACCGGTGGAGCTCGCCCTCGGGCGTGAGCAGCTGCTCGGCCAGACCCGGGTGGCGCCCGACGAGCGCCTGCACGGCGTCGCCGATCGTACCGGCCTCGACCTCGATGGCTCGCTCGCCGTTGGCGTTGGCGCGCAGGACCGACGGCAGCTTGATCGTGCTCACCGCGCACCGCCGATCGCCGCACCGCCCGCGCCGAAGCTGCCCAGCACGAAGGGCTGGTCCGCCCCGAACGTGCTCGGGGCCGTCCAGTCACCCCGAGCTCGCGCCGCGCGCGCCTCGTCGGAGCAGGTCGGGCACTTGGGATCGCGGTTGAGCCGGAGCTCCGAGAACGTGCCGTCGAGGGCGTCGAACAGCAGCAGCCGCCCCACGAGCGGCTCGCCCATCCCGATGAGCAGCTTCAGGACCTCGTTCGACTGGAGCATGCCCATGATTCCGGGCACGACGCCGAGGACGCCGGCCACGGAGCAGCCGGGCGCGAGCTCCGGCGGCGGCGGGGTCGGGTAGAGGCAGCGATAGCACGGGCCCTCATAGGGCACGAACGTCGTGAGCTGACCCTCGAACCGGAAGACCGAGGCATGCACGACCGGGATGCCGGCCGCCACGGCCGAATCGTTGACCAGGTAGCGGGTCTCGAACGTGTCCGTTCCGTCGAGGATCACGTCGTAGCCGGCGATGAGCCGCTCGACGTTGTCCTCCTTGAGCATCTCGTCGTAGGTCACGACGCGGACGTCGGGGTTGAGCGCCTCGATCGTCTGCCGCGCGGAGTCGACCTTCTTGACCCCGAGCCGCTCGGTCGAATGGATGACCTGGCGCTGGAGGTTGCTGGCCTCGACGACGTCGAAGTCGACGATGCCGATGGTGCCGACGCCGGCCGCCGCGAGGTACAGCGCCGCCGGGCTGCCCAGCCCTCCCGCACCGATCAACAGGACCTTCGAATCGAGGAGCGCGGCCTGGCCCTTCGTCCCGACCTCGGGGATCAGGAGGTGTCGGCTGTAGCGGGCCTGCTGAGCGGGCGTCAGGGTAGTCGGGGCGTCGATTGGCAGGCTGTCGGCCTCCCACTGGAGGATCCCGCCCGCCAGGTTCACTACGTTCGTGTAGCCCATCGCCTGGAGCTGTGCGGTACCGCGACCGGATCGAGCGCCGCTGCGGCACTGGAGGATGATCTCGGTGTCCTTGTCCGGCACCGCGGCGGCGATCCCCTGGTCGAGCTGGCCCAGCGGGATGAACAGGGCACCGGGGATGTGCCCGGCGTCCCACTCGACCTGCTCGCGGACGTCGATGAGGGTGGCGCCGGCGTCGTGGCGGGCCTTCGCCTCGGGCGGACTGATCTCACGGATGGCGGTTTGCATGTGGTTTGGTGCTCCAGTGTCAGGGGTTGGGACGCGTCCCGGCGAGCGGGACGGTCGATCTGCGCCGGCGGTCAGGCCGGCGACTGACACCTGCAGCAGATCCGCGGGTCAATGGCGTCGCGGGGCTCCGCCTTGGACCTCGGAGAGCGTGCGTCGACCCGGTGGCTCTGCATCACGCCTGAGTCTCGGCCTGTGCAGTTGCCGGCGCGGCCTTCGTCGGGCCGAGGGCGCCCTGCAGCGTCTCGAGCGAGAGCAGCGCGCACTTCATGCGAGCCGGGCTGATCTCGATGCCCAGCATCTCGAGGACGTCGCCGGAGGTGATGCCGGCGGCCGCATCGACGGGCTTGCCCTTGATCTCGTCGGTCAGGAGTGAGGTCGAGGCCTGGCTGATCGCGCAGCCGCGTCCGGTGAACCCGACGCCGGCGATCTGCCCGTCCGAGACGCGCAGCTGGAGCGTGATTCGATCGCCGCAGAGGGGGTTGGCACCCTCCTGCGTCGTGGTCGCGTTGTCGAGCACGCCAAAGTTGTGCGGCCTTCGGTAGTGCTCGAGGATGTAGTCGCGGTACAGATCGTCCATCAGGGCTGGCAATTCTAGCGCTGGGTCCGCGGGGACTCTCAGGCGCCGAAGATGCGCTTGACCTCCTTCAGGCCGTCCATGAGCGCGTCGATGTCCGCCTCGGTGGTGTAGACGTTGAAGCTCGCGCGCGCCGTGGCCGGGAGGTCGAGGCGCTCGTGCAGCGGCATCGTGCAGTGATGGCCAGCTCGAACTGCCACGCCGGAGCGATCCAGCACCTGCGCCACGTCGTGCGGGTGGACGCCCGGGACGTTGAACGGCATCACGCCGCCGCGGAGGTCCGGGTCGAGCGGCCCGTACAGAGTGACGTCCGGGTGCTCCCGCTCGAACGCCGCGAACGCGTAGACGAGCAGCTCGCGCTCGTGCTCTCGGACACGACCCATGCCGAGCCGGCCCAGGTATTCCGCGGCCGCGCCCAGCCCGATCCCTGCCGCGATGTCCGGCGTTCCCGCCTCGAACTTCCAGGGAATGTCGTTCCACTCCGACCGGCGGAGATGAACCTCGCGGATCATGTCGCCACCGGCCATGAACGGCGGCATCGCCTCGAGCAGTTCGCGCCGGGCCCAGAGCGCGCCGGAGCCGGTGGGGGCGAGCATCTTGTGCCCGGAGAAGGTGTAGAAGTCGGCACCGATGGCCTGCACATCGACCGGGACGTGCGGCACCGCCTGCGCGCCGTCGATCAGGACCAGCGCACCGGCCTCGTGGGCCTTCGCGGTCATCTCGGCGACCGGGTTGATCGTGCCGAGGGTGTTCGAGACATGGGTGAACGCGACGAGCTTGGGCTTCAGTCGAAGCAGGACCTCGAAGACGTCCTGGCGGAGGATCCCGTCGTCGGTGATCGGGATGAACTCGAGGTCGCCGTCCATCTCCTGCGCCAGGAGTTGCCACGGCACGAGGTTCGCGTGGTGCTCCATCTCGGTGAGCACGATCGCGTCGCCGCGCGTGATGTTCCGGCGGCCCCACGAGTAGGCGACGAGATTGATCGCCTCGGTAGCGTTCCGGGTGAAGATGACCTCGTGGCTGTCGGGGGCGTTGATGAACCGGGCCACGGAAACGCGGGCCGCCTCGAACGCTGCGGTCGCCCGCTCCCCAATCTCGTAGATCCCGCGATGGACGTTGGCCGCGTACTCGCCGTAGTAGCCGTCCAGCGCGTCGATGACGAGCTGCGGCTTCTGGCTGGTCGACGCCGAGTCGAGGAAGACCAGCGGCTTGCCGTGGACCTGGGTCTGCAGGACCGGGAAGTCGCGCCGGATCACCTCCGCGTCGAGCTTGCCGTCGCGGATGCGCCCGTCGAAGTCGACCGACGGCGCGACCGTCATCGTCATGCCGCGTGCGTCCCGGCCGGCTCCGGCTCGCCAAGGTCCGGACCCTGGGGCACGAGCAGCGCCTCGTCCGGAACGTTGGGTTCCAGGCCGGCCTCACGGAGGATCGGGCCGTAGCCCTCGGCCTCGAGCCGGAGCGCCAGGTCCTTGCCGCCGCTCTTGACGATCCGGCCCTGCGCGAGGACGTGGACGACGTCGGGCGTGATGTAGTTCAGGAGCCGCTGGTAGTGGGTGATCAGGAGCACGCCGAGGTTCGGGTTGAGCATCGCGTTGACGCCCTCGGCCACGACGCGAAGCGCGTCGATGTCGAGGCCCGAGTCGGTCTCGTCGAGGATCGCCATCTCGGGCTCGAGGACGGCCATCTGGAGCATCTCGAGCCGCTTCTTCTCGCCGCCGGAGAAGCCCTCGTTGACGTAGCGGGCCGCGAAGCCCTCGTCCATCCGGAGCATCGCCATCTTCTCGCGCATCTTCCGGCGGAACTCCAGCATCGAGACGCCGCCGCGGATCGTGTCGGTCGGGTCGATATCGGGGTTCTTGTCGATGCCCTGGAGCTTGGCGTTGAGCGCGCTGCGGATGAAGCTCGCGACGCTGAGGCCCGGGATCGCCGTCGGGTACTGGAACGCGAGGAACAGGCCCAGCCGCGCGCGCTTGTCGGGGCTCAGCTCCAGCAGGTTGCGGCCCTTCCACAGCACTTCGCCGGCCCGGACGTGGTACGCCGGATGGCCCATCAGCGCGTACGCGAGGGTCGTCTTGCCGGAGCCGTTGGGACCCATGATCGCGTGGACCTCGCCCTTGCGGACGGTCAGATCGATGCCCGCCAGGATCTCGCGCGACGGATCGGCGATGGGCACGACGTGGAGGTCCCGGATCACCAGCTCCTGGTCGGCGGCGGACGCTGCATCATCGGCGGCGGCGGCAATCGGCTGGGCTTCGGCC